>JAHBWH010000071.1 GCA_019637115.1 Myxococcales bacterium
CGAGACGCTCGAGGCGCGGGCCGCCGAGGCGCGGCGCCTTCCGCGGGAGCAGCTCGTCGAAGACGCGCCGTCCATGGACCTGCAGCGCCTCTTCGGTGCGTGCCGCTTCGGCTTCGAGGCGGCGCGCCGCGCGTGGCCCGACAACCCGGAGGCGCGCGCGGGGCTCGAGCGCACGACGCGCGCGATGCTCGAGATCGAGCTCGCGCGTGGCAACACCCGCGGCGCCGAGGTGCTGCTCTCGGAGCTCGAGGAGCCGACCGACGAGCTCGCCCTCCGCGTCGCGCGGGCCCGCGCCGAGGAGGAAGCCGAGCGCAAGCACGTCCGGGCCCTCGTCGCGTTCCGTCGAGACCTCGACCCGGCGGTGGGGCGCCGCGCGCGCTTCTACGCGGTGCTCGCCCTCGCGGTGGTCTGGGTCGGGTCGCCGATCCTGCAGCAGCTGCTCTGGGGGCCTGGCCGCGAGACCCACCTCAAGGGCTTCGTCACGCCGCTCGTGTACCTCTCGATCATCAGCGTGCTCGCGTTCGTCTTCCGCCGGAGCCTCTTCGCGACCCGCTACAACAAGCAGGTCCTGGCCGCCGTCGTCGCGATCTACGTCGGCGAGATCGTGCTCGGCACTGGGCAGTGGGTGATGGGCGTCGACCCCGTCCAAGCGTCCATCGAGGATTTGGCGCTCCGCTCGGTCTGCCTCGGGATGATCGCGGGCTTCGTCGATCGTGGCTTCCTCGTCCCGTCCGTCGCCTACGCCCTCGGCTACGTGCTCGCGGCGAAGGAGCCCTCGGCGCGATATTGGGTCGGCGCGGCGAGCAACCTCGTGACGACGCTGACGCTGCTGTGGCTCTGGCGCCCACGCGCCGCCCGCGCCTGAGGCGCGCTCGCGCTCGTCGAGCGGTTCGCCAGCGGTTCGCCAGCGGCTTGCCAGCGGTTCGCCGGCGGTTTGCGAGCGGCTTGCCAACGCCGACGGGGGCGCGCGAAGCTCCGCCCATGATCGTCGTCACCAATCGCATCCCGGTCGCCGCTGGCCACGAGATCGACTTCGAAGACCGCTTCCGCAAGCGCGCCCACCTCGTCGACCAGTCCCCCGGCTTCATCCGCAACGAGGTCCATCGACCGCGGCCGATGAAGCTCGACCACGCGACTGGGACGTGGGCCGAGGACCCAGAGGCGGAGGGCTATTACGAGGTGAAGACCTGGTGGCGTTCCTTCGAGGACTTCGTCGCGTGGACCCGGTCGGAGTCCTTTCGGGAGGCGCACTCGAACCGACCGCCGAAGGAGATGTTCCGCGGCCCGAACGCGCTCGAGATCCACGAGGTCTTCCTCAGCACGGACGAGCGCTGAGTACAGCGGGCCTCAGGAGCGATCGAGCGGGACCGTGACGCGGAAGCGGGTGCCGCCGTCGACGTCGACCTCGAGGGTGGCGCCGAGCTGCTGCACCAGGGCGTGCACCATGCGCAGCCCGAGCGTCGAGCCCTGGACGCGCTCGGGGACGTTCGGCAGCCCGATCCCGTCGTCGGAGATCTCGAGCTCCAGCGTCCGCCCGCGCGCCGAGCCGAAGACGCGCACGCTGCCGGACGAGCGGCCCTCGAAGGCATGCGCGAAGGCGTTGCTCACCAGCTCGTTCACCAGCAGCCCACACGGGACCGCGACGTCGACCGGCACGGCGACTCGCGCGACCTCGACGTGCAGGGCGACGCTCTGGCTCGCGTGGTCGTGCGCGAGGGCGATCTGTTCGGCGAGCTCCTGCAGGTAGGCGTGGAGATCGAGGTTCGCGAAGTCTCCGCTCCGATAGAGGCGCTGGTGGATGAGCGCCATCGCGAGGATCCGCCGCCGCGCCTCTTCGAAGGCGCGGCGACCGGCAGCGTCGTCGAGCTGGGATTGCTGCAGATAGAGCAAGCTCGACACGAGCTGTAGGTTGTTCTTGACGCGGTGGTGCACCTCGCGGAGCAAGACCTCCTTCTCGGCGAGGGAGCGCTCGACCTGCTGCCGCGCGGAGCGCTCTTGCGTCAAGTCGCGGACGACGACCTGGATCCCGTCGCGGCTGTTCAGCCGGACCGGGCGCGCGATCACCTCGACCTCGCGGAGCTCCCCGCTCGCCAGGCGGACCGTGGTCTCGTGGAGGTCGCGACCGTCTCGGAAGACGCGGGCAGCCACGTCCTCGAGCTCGGCGTGAGATCGCAAGGCGTCGAGCGTGCTCACGGGGCGGCTCATGAAGGTGTCGAGCGCGTGTCCGAAGAATCGGATCGCGCTCTCGTTCGCCTCGAAAGGGATGAGCGTCTCGGCGTCGATGACGAAGATGGCGTCGGGGGACTCCTCGAAGAGCGCGTGGAACTTCTGTTCGCTCTCGCGGAGGCCGCGGAGGCTGCGCTCGCGCGTGGTGACGTCGAGCAGCGAGAGCACGAGACCGCTCACCTCGCCCTCGTCGTCGGGCACCGGCACGAGGGACCAATCCCAATAGGTCACGCCGCGCTCTTCGGCGTGGACGTAGACGAACGCCTTGGCGCGCTCGTGATGAGGCTCGCCGGTCTCGAGCACGCGGCGGAAGATCGCCTCGTTCTCGGCGTTCGGATAGAGCTCGAAATGACCCTTGCCGACGAAATCCTCGGGCGCGAGCCCGTCGGCGGAGGCGTAGGCGCGGTTGACGCGGATGAAGCGGAGCTCGCGGTCGAGGTACGCGATGTGAAGATTGGTGTGGTCGAAGAACGCCTCGAGCAGGCGGGCCCGATCGTCAGCCGAGATCGGCGGCCGCGTGCTGGAGGTCATCGCGGCGGCGTCCCCATCACGCGGCGCACGAGCTCGACGCGGCTGTGCACGTCCAGCTTCGCGTAGATCGCCCGGAGGTGGTTGCGCACGGTGTGCTCGGAGATGAAGAGCTGCTTGGCGATCTCCCGCACCGATCGCGCCTCGACGACGAGCGTGACCACCTCGCGTTCGCGGCCCGAGAGCGCCGCGAGGGCATCATCGGCCAGGGTGGAGGCCGCCGTGCCGTTCGGTGACGCGCCGTCTGGCGACGCGCTTCTTGGCGACGCGCCGTTGGCCGTCGTCGTGGCCGTCGCGGCCGTCGGCATGGCGGGCGGTGGCGCGCTCGGTCGCCGCGGCGGCTCGATCGCGGCGCTCGCGAGCAGGGGCTCGAGCGCCTCGAGTGTCTGCACGAGCTCCTTGGCGTGCTCCCGCGCATGGTGGAGCTGTCGGACGGCTCGGCCCTTCTCGAGCGCGATGTCGATGCGGTCCAGGAGGTCTCGCGGGGGGATCGGCTTGACGAGGTAGTCCACCGCGCTGAGGCGGAGCGCGTCGATGGCCGAGCCGATGCTGGGTTGGCCGGTCATCACGATGACCCGAGGAGTCTCGGGGGAGCGGCTGAGCTCGTCCAAGAGCCGCAGACCCGAGCCGCCTGGCATGTGGATGTCGGTCAGCACGAGGTCGACGACGCGCGCGCCGAGGGCCCGCTGCGCCTGCGCGACGTCGTGGCAGACGGTGACCTCGTGGTCGCGCTGGGCGAGCAGCGCCGTGTAGGCGGCGCAGAGCCCAGCGTCGTCGTCCACGAGGAGGATGCGTCCTCTCATGCGTGTCCTCCGAGCAGGCGCTGCAGGGCGGCGTCGAGGTGCGCCAGGTCGACGGGGCGCGCGCAGAGCTCGACGCCGTCGGGGTCGCGTAGCGCCTCGAGCCGAGGCTCGACCTGCAGCGCGGGCAGGCTCGGGTGAGCCTCGCGGAGCCAGGCGCCCAACGTGTCGTCGTGCTCGGGATCATAGAGCACGCCGTCGACCGGGCCGGCGTCCACGAGTCGGCGGGCGTCCGCGACGTCGGCGGCGTCGCGCGCGGTGACGCGGAGGTAGCGCAGGAAGCGGACCAGCGCCGCATGCGTGGTGGGGCAGCCATGCAAGAGCACGAGCGTCTGCCGGCGCACGGCGGCCGCGTGGCTGATGGGCGCGCGCGCGTCGGCGTCGACCGCAGGGAAAAGCACGCGAGCTATTGCCCCGCGGGTCGTCGAGCGCAGGTCGAAGGCGCCGCCTCGCGCGTGCACGATGGCCCGCACCGTGGTCAGGCCTAGGCCCGTCCCTTGCCCGACGGGCTTCGTGGTGAAGAAAGGATCGAACGCGCGCGCCAGGGTCGTGGCGTCGAGCCCGGTGCCCGAGTCTTCGACCTTCACCTCCACGTAGCGCCCAGGCGGCAGCGTCCCGGTGCTGAGCACGCTGGCGTGCTCGAGGTGGATCTCGCGCGTGCTGACGCGGAGCGGGCCCCCGTCGGGCATCGCGTCACGGGCGTTGGCGACGAGGTTCAGCATGACCTGCTCGAGCTCGGCCTCTCCGAGCTCGGCCACGCCCGCCCCCGCCTGGAGCGAGAGCTCCAGCTCGATCGAGCCGTGGGCGACCGCCCGCAAGAGCGGCGTCATCGCGTGCAGCTCCAGGCTGACGTCGAGCGGCTGCGCGTCGGAGACGCGGTCCTGGCGGGCCACCGCCAGGAGCGAGCGCGCGAGCGCCGCGCCTCGCTCGACCGTCTCGGCGATCGCATCGAGCGACGCGCGCGGCGGCCCCTCGAGCTCCCGCGACGCGATGAACACGTGCGCGTGGATGGTCGAGAGCAGGGTCTGGAAGTCGTGCGCCACCCCCGCCGCGAAGCGCCCCACCGCCTCGAGTTTCTGCGCGTCGACGAAGCGCTGCTGGAGCTGCTCTCGCTCCGTGACGTCGCGGAGGATCATCGTGAGGATCGTGTCGGCGTCGACCTCGACGCGGGCGACCGAGACCTCGGCCGAGAACACCGCGCCGGTGCGCCGCAGACAGCGCATCTTGGTCGAGGCCTCGCCGTCGGCGGCCTCGCCGTGGAGGACACGCTCGAGGAGGGCACGTCGCGCGACGCGCTCGTCGACCGGGAGCAGCGCCTCGAAGGAGAGCCCGAGCGCCTGGTGCGCGGGCCAACCGAAGACCTCGGACGCCCCGCGGTTGAAGACGACGACGCGCAGGTCGTCGTCGAGCGAGACGATCGCGTCGCGCGATTGGTCGAGCATCACCGCGAGGCGATGCTCGAGGGCGCGGCGTCTTCGCTCCTCGCGCTCTTGGGCTTGCTCCGCCTCGAACTTGAACAGGACGGCGTCGAGGGTGATCTGGAGCAGGCGTGGGTCGAAGGGCTTGAGGAGATAGTGCGAGTGCGGGACGCGCCGGACCCGCTCGAGCGTCTCGTCGTCGTCGAACGCCGAGAGGAAGACCACGGGGGTCCGCCGCTCCGCTTGGATCCGTCGCGCGGCCTCCACGCCGTCGAGGGGGCCCGCGAGGCGGATGTCGAAGAGGAGGAGCTCGGGTTGCCCCTTGAGCGCGCGCTCGAGAGCCGCCTCACCCGTCGCGACGACGTCGGTGACCGCGAAGCCCATGCTGGTCAGGCGGCGCTCGAGCTCCAGCGCGATCAGGGCTTCGTCTTCGGCGATGAGGACTCGTCGAGGCATCGGGACGCGACAAGGCACAGGCGGGGCTCTCGGAAACGCTGCGCGTCGGAAGCTCGACTTCCACCGCGCGGCGATTTCGACGAAAGCTCTACATGGTACCCTCCCGCGCCCGATGTTAGCTCGGCGCGGCCCGCGATGCTCCGTTCATTCGACGAAATCTGTGCGCGTCGGCGGATCACACGACGGAGGAGGGAGGCCGAGCCCTGCCTCCGCCCGCCAGAGTTCGGGCCAGGCGCCCTCGGCGACCATGCGCTCGGTGAGCTTGGTTCTCGTCGGCTCGGACAGGGCGACAGGGGGCGCCGGCTCCCCCGGCAGCGCGAGGTGGACCCAGCCTCGCGGGCCTTCCGCGGCGCTCGCGAGCCGCGGCAGGTCGACCTCCGGCGAGAGGGCGCGCCAGGCCGCGAGCATCCGGGTGGTGAGCTCGTCGAGGTCATCGACGGCCGCGGACGCCAGCGCGTCGGCGAGCGTCGGCGCAGCGGGGCTGATCATCCAGATCGTCCACCCGTCTCGGGTGGGGGCCAGGATGAGCGCCCGCTCCTCCGGGAGCACGCTCGTCCACGGCACGAGGGCGCGCACCACCTCGAGCAAGCTCCGTCGCGCGCTCTCGAGCTCGGGGACCTGCCAACGATCGCACGTGTGGAGGAGCAGGCCCCGGTCGGAGCAGAGCTCGATCGCGTCTCGGGGGGCCCATGGCCGGCGCTCGCGACGCGTCAGCGCGCCGAGGGTCGCCGCGGTGTAGAGGGCGCGACCATGGACGGGGGGCCACGCGCACCCAGGCGGCAGCTCCGAGGCGGGAGGCAGCTCGACTCCTGGCGGTAGGTCCCCGATCACCTCCGACGAGGGCGGCAGCTCGACTCCCGGAGGGAGGTCCCCGATCGCCGGTTGCGGCGTCTCGCAAGGGGGAGGTCGGGACGAAAGCTCGCCGGCGACCGGGGTCTCGTGTGGTGCGGACGGGGCGCACGAGTCGCCCTCGGCCGGCGCTCGGGCCGCCAGGTCGGGCGCGTGGCGGGCCTCGGGCCCGTGGTTGGAGGATGGCTCGAGCGGGTCGGCGTATGCGGCGCACCCGGCGTCAGGCTCGGTGACGGCGACCCCGACGTGGACGTCGTCGTGGTCGCCCACGTCGACGACGTCGACGTCGTCGACCGTTTCGCCCGCGAGCTCGTCGGCCGCGTCGACCTCGTCGTCGGCGCGCGCATCGAGCGCGATCTCGGCCGCGTCGACCGGGCGGAGCTCGAGCGCGAGGTAGTCATCGTCGGCCTCGAGCTCGAGATCGGGCGCGGTCGGGTCGTCCGCGCCAGGTCCTTCGGTCGTGTCGTCGGCCGCATGCGCTGCGGTGGCGTCGGTCTCCACGTCGGCCGCATGCGCTGCGGCGGCGTCGGCCCCCACGACATCGGCCGCGACCGTCGCTGCTGCGAACGCGAGCTCGAGCTCACTCGGCCTCCCGACGTGGTCGTCCAGCGTGGCCCGGAGGACGACGGGGGCGGTGGACGCGCGCGCCATCGGGACCACGCGGGCGTCCGTGCGCTCTTCGAGCAGGGCGCCGAGCCCGTGCGCCAGCATCGCCTCGTGCAGGCTCTCGGCGGAGCCCAGGCCCGTCTCCGCGACCGACTCGCGCGCGAGCAGCGCGCGCACCCGCTCGGTGGCGAGGCGCGAGGCGAGCAGGAAGCTCTCGCGGACGCCCTCGGCCTCGTGGGCGCGCGCGCCGACGACGGGCACGGTCGCGCCCACCGCCAGCCGGTTGGCGAGCGCGGAGGGCGTCAGGGCGTTGGGGCGGTCTTGTTTGTTCGCCTGGAGGACGACGCCGATCGGGAGCTCGCCCTCCACGCGGACGAGCATCTCCCGGAGCTGTCGGAAGGATTGGCGGCTCTCTTCGACCAGGAAGGGGTGCGAGTCGGCGACGAAGACGACGGCGTCGGCGGACTCCAAGAGGTAGCGGCGTCGTCGGAGGAGGCTCGGCTGGCCGGGGACGCTGACGAGCTGACAGCGAAGCCGGCGGCCGTCGACGTACCCTCCCGAGAAGTCGAGCCAATCGAAGAACTCGGTGCGACGACTGGTCGTGCCCGGTGCGACGACCTGCCCACGGCGCTGCATCGACAGCAGCGTCGAGAGTGCTCGGACGTTCGTCGTCTTTCCGGCCTCTGGGCTGCCGTCGTAGACGATCCGAATGACGAGCTCTCCGTTCTGGCGGTCGATGTACGGCATGGGTCACGTCGAGGAGGCACGTCGGGCGTGAGCGTCGCGAGGTTTCAGCGGCGCGGCTGGGTCGATGTCATCGGCCTCGTGGGTGGGCGCGCGTGCGAGCACGCCCGGCCTCGGCCCGGCGGGGTCGATGTCATCGGCCTCGTGGGCGGGCGCGTGCGAGCACGCCCGGCCCCCCCGCGGGAGAGCCGGGCGCGGATCACGCGGCGGCGGAGACGTCCTGCGCGGCCTGGCGGCCCTTCGTGAGCGCCATGCCGACGTTCACGCTGCCGCGGCAGACGAAGACGATCGCCTGGTCGGTGTAGCGCTTCGAGCGGAAGAAGAGGTGGAGGAGGTTGTCCGAGAAGACGAGGATCTCCTGGAAGTAGTGCTTCCCGTCCTCGCCGTGGCCGCGGCTCTTGCGGAAGAGCTTCTCGATCGCGCTGACGCTCTGGCCCTGGAAGAGATCGGCCGTCGCGGCGGCGACGAGGTCGAGGACCTCTTGAGGGTGAGAGTCGACGGTCTTCACGCCGAGCAACATGCCCGTGCTCATGTCGACGTAGCCGGTGGCGACGCATTCGGGGACGGTGGTCTGGGCCTTGGAGAGGGCAGCATCGAGTGACATGGGTTCGCTTACTCCTGGGTGGGTGTTCGGGCCTCGGGCCGCGACATGCGGCGCGAGGCGTCGTCTTGGCAGCGCTCGGCGAAGCGCTCGAGGAAGCGCGCTTGGGCTTCCGATTGGATCGTTCGAGGACGCAGCCCGCGGACGGTGTCGATGGCGTCGACCGCGCCAGCGCCGCGCCAGATCGCGTAAGCGGCGAGCACGGTCCCGGTGCGGCCGAGCCCGGCGAGGCAGTGGACGGCGACGACGCGCCCCTCCGCGAGGAGCCCGTCGATGCGCGCGCAGAGGGCGGCCGCGCGGTCGAGGGACGGGGCCTCCATGTCGGGGATGGGGAAGAGCTCGTTGCGGATGCCCCGCGCGTCGAGCGCCTCGCGCGGGACGGTCGCGGTCTCTTCGAGGGTGATCAGGACGTCGACGCCGAGGCCGCGGACGCCGTCGAGGTCGTCGTCGAGCTCGGCGACGATGCCCGGGCGTGGCATCCCAGCGAGCTGACCTTCGACGAGCCAGAAGAAGCCGCGAGGCTCACGGGCGGCGTTGAGTCGGATCTGGGTGGAGATGGGGAGCGGGGTCGGTCGCGCGACGCCCTCGGCGAGCTCTTCGGCGAGGGCGGAGGGTGAGGGCACGGCGCAGTGGCCGGTGGCGAGCCACGCCCGGCCGGCCTCGGTCTGTGGACCGTCGAGGAACTCGAGGGTGTCGCCGGACTCTTCGATGCGGCCGCCGGCGAGGAGGGCGACGCGACCCCCGAGTGCGCGGGCGTGCCCGCGGTGGTGGGTGCAGACGACGAGCGCGCGCTCTTCGGAGAGCAGCCGCATCAAGAGCAAGAGCGCGCCGGCGTCTTCGTCGTCGACGCCCGCCGTGGGCTCGTCGATGAGGATGCAGGACGCTTCGCCGAGGGCGGCCCGCGCGATGGCGAGGCGCCGCTGGTCCGCGAGCGAGAGCTCGAGCGCGGGCGCGTCGAGACGCTCGAGCAGATCCTTCTGACCGAGCGCGTCGAGGACGCGGCTGACGTGGGCGTGCTGCTGGGGGCGGGAGAGCGCGGCGCGATCGGGCAAGGCGGAGTAGAGGTTCTCGCGGACGCTGCTGATGAGCTGCCGCGCGTCTTGCAGGACCATCGCCGGGCGGGGCGCGCCCGCGAGGGGGTGCCCAGCGTAGAGCGCGAGGCCCCAGGTGCGGAGCGCGGGCTGCCGGTCGTTCAGGCCGGCGAGCGTCCTCAGGAGCGTCGATTTGCCGGTGGACGCCGGGCCGACGAGGATCACGACACCTCGCGCCGGCACGTCGAGCGTGACGTTCGAGAGCACGACGTGCTTGCCGAAGGCGACCCCGAAGCGCCGCAGCTGGAGCGCGTCGATCGCGCGGTCCCGGGCGGCCGCGCTCATGCATCCACCCGCGCGAGCTCGCGGACGCTCGCCGCGAGCAGGGCCCACGCCAGCCCCTGAGAGCAGCCGCGCTCGATGGAGAGCCAGAGGACACGCCCGCTTCCGTCCGGCACCTCGGCCGCGAAGTGCCAGAGCTCGGCGCATGCGAGCAGCATCGAACGCTGGTCGAGGCCCATCTCTCCATCGCCCGTCTGCACGAACTTCTGGAGCGCGGGGGCGCGCCGGCGCTGGAGCTCCAGGTGCGCCGTCGGGTCGAGGTCCTCGCGGTGCAGCGCGAAGCCGACGTCTCCCGGCCCGTGGAGGTGCGCGATGGCGACGTCACTCGAGCGCCGGAGCGACTCGTGGAGGATCTCCTTCACGACGGCGGGCGCCTCGCCGTACTCCGACATCCGCGCGATCGCCCCGCAGCGCGGCGGTGGGGAGAGCCAAGGCGCCAGCGCGACGAGGACACCGCCCAGTCGATATGCGGGCTCCACGTCGAGCCACGCCACGCGGTCTCGGATCGAGAGGCCGACGAGCGCTTGCTCTCCCGCGCGCAGCGCGACGAGCTCCACGTCGCCTTCGAAGAGCTGCGCGTCGAGCTCGGGGGCGATGTCGACGGGGAGCTCGGACGGCCAGCTCGCGCGCGCCGCGCCTCCGTGGCGAACCACCACCCACCGCGACTCCGGCACCGACGCGCGGAGCTGCCCGAGCAGATCCGGGTCGTCGATCGGCTGCGGCTCCGTGCGCACCTCCTCGAGCGAGAACGTGAGCGCCGTGTCGTACTCGGCGAAGCGGTTGCCGCGCTCGAGGAAGAGCGCGTTGACGTTCGTGCGCCCGTGCAGGCTCGCGAGCGCCTGACGGATCTGCTCGGCGAGGCAAGCGCGGACGTCCTCCGCCGACGCGAGCTTCCACGCGACGAGCGTCTCGCCCAGCGGCCGTCGGTCGTGGCGGCACCCCTCGACGACCTCGCGGAAGGCCTCCGGCTCGATGCCGGCGCGGGCGCAGAGCTCGCGAGCGAAGACGAGCGGAGCGGCCGAGCTCGTCGCCCACGCGACGCGCCCACGCTGCAGGAAGACGTGGACCTCGAGGTCCTCCGCGGCGCACACGAGCTCGCCGGTGGCCTGCGCGGCGACGAGCGCCGAGAGCTTGGGGAGCGGGCCGCGGCGGGCGCCGACGTGACGGACGCGCGGCGCGTTCATGGCGTCGTCTCACTCCAAGCGTCCGCGGGGGTCACCGTCGGCATGCTCAGCTGGAAGCGCTTGGCGAGGCGCAGCAGGATCGGGTGGATGACCTCCTCGGAGGCGCGCTCTTCGATGCGGGCGTCGAGCTCGTCGTCGAGGCCGCGCAGGGAGCGGAGGTCGATGCCCGTGGTGGCGGTCCACTCCTGCTCGAGCAGCTTGCGGATCATGCGGGCGTCGTGCTCGACGAGCTCTTGGCGTCGGTTCACGTGGGAGAGCAGGTCCGCGAAGCCGACCATGTCCTGCCAGAGGCGCCCGCCTTCGGTCGCCGCGATGGGCGCGTCGACGGCGCGGAGCCAGTCGAGGATGCGTGCCTGCAGCGCGCGGAGCTGGCGCCGGTCGTGGATGCGGAGGTCCGGGTAGACGTCGCGGCCGATCAGCATCGCGATCGCCGTCCCGACCCGCCGGAACGCGCGGCGCAGCGCCTCCGTGTCCGCCGGCGCGCCCTCGCGCGCGATGGTCCGTCGAAGCCGCGCGTACTCGCGCCGCACCTCGATGGACCGGCTGGCCTCCGACTCGTACCCGAGCTTGGCCTCGAAGCCCTCGGCGCGCGCGAGCACGACCTCGATGGCGGTCAGGGCCTTGATCGTGCGACGCAGGGCGCTGCCGCACTCGGCCACCACGTCCCAGCCGTCGCTCATCTCCGCGACTCGGCGCGGGCTCATCTTCTGGCGCAGCTCGGAGAGCCCGAGGAACGCGACGTCGGCGACGCGCTGGCCGGCGTCGTTCATCAGGTTGTCGACGTTCACGTAGAAGAGCCCCGACGCCGACGCCTCCGCCTCGCCGAAGGCGTCGTCGAGGCCGCCGACCTCCTCGGGGCAGCCGTCGTAGTGGCACAAGAGCGCCTCGCAGAGGGCGACGGCGTCGGCCACGACCTGGCTGACCTCGCGGGCGAGGCCCGCCCGCACGTCGTCCGCGCCGAGGCCCTCGTGGGGCCGGATGTCGATGCCGCGCGCCCGCCGCACGCAGGCGACGAGACGGGCATGAAGCTCTGAGGGATCTCTTGCTTCGGTCGACATGGGCCACTCGCCGCGGGGGCGATCGCGGGGACTCCCTTCCCCGCGACCCCCTCACGCTGCCAGGTGATCGAAATCACCCGCTCGAGCAGAGTCGCCGGATCAGCGTCGAGTCCTCAATGACCCGCTTGGGTCAAATCCTGTCGGGAATTTCGCCTACGAGGCGGGCGCGAGAGGTCCTCGCAGGGCGATGTTTGGCGGGCAATGTGGGCGGAAAAGGGCGCCTGTGTCGGAATGGTCCGATTGCATCAGTCCGCGTCACGAGCAGGCACCGGGGGCATGTCCAACCGCACGCGGGGCGCCGGAATGTCGGCTCGAACTTCGAGGGGAGGGTACTAACCTCCGTCGCGATGACCGACCTCCCGTACACGAAGCTGCTCCCCTTGGGCGAGGACACCACCCCTTACCGGACCCTGACGACCGACGGCGTCTCCACCTTCGACGCCGCGGGCCGGACCTTCCTGAAGGTCGAGCCCGAGGTCCTGACGCAGCTGACGTTCGAGGCGATGCGCGACATCGCGCACCTTCTGCGGCCCGGGCACCTGGCGCAGCTCCGCCGCATCCTCGACGATGCCGAGGCGTCCCCGAACGACCACTTCGTCGCCTACGACCTGCTCAAGAACGCGAACATCGCCGCCGGAGGGGTCCTGCCGATGTGCCAGGACACCGGCACCGCGATCGTCATGGGGAAGAAGGGCGAGCTGGTGCTCACGGGTGGGGGCGACGAGAAGGCGATCGCGCGCGGCGTCTACGAGGCCTACCGCACGCTGAACCTCCGCTACTCGCAGCTCGCCCCGCTCGACATGTACACGGAGAAGAACACGGGCACGAACCTCCCCGCGCAGATCGAGATCTTCGCGGAGGACGGCGACGCCTATCACTTCCTCTTCATGGCCAAGGGCGGCGGCTCGGCGAACAAGAGCTACCTCTACCAGGAGACGAAGGCGCTGCTGAACCCGAAGGCGCTGCTCGCGTTCGTCGCCGACAAGCTCCGCTCGCTCGGGACGGCCGCCTGCCCCCCCTACCACCTGGCGCTCGTCGTCGGCGGCACGACCGCGGAGCACACGGTGAAGACCGCCAAGCTCGCGAGCGCGAGGTACCTCGACTCGCTGCCCACGGCCGGGAGCGAGCTCGGTCACGGCTTCCGCGACCTCGAGCTCGAGGCCGAGATCTGGAAGCTCTCGCAGGAGCTCGGCATCGGCGCGCAGTTCGGCGGGAAGTACTTCTGCCACGACGTGCGGGTCATCCGGCTGCCGCGTCACGGCGCGAGCTGCCCCGTCTCCATCGCGGTCTCCTGCAGCGCCGACCGGCAGGCGCGCGGCAAGATCACCGCCGAGGGCGTCTTCCTCGAGGCGCTCGAGCGCGACCCGGCGCGTTATCTGCCCGACCCGAGCGCGACCGAGCTCGGCGGGGACGTCGTGACGATCGACCTCTCGCGGCCGATGTCGGAGATCCGGGCCGAGCTCTCGAAGCACCCGATCAAGACGCGCCTCTCGCTCAGCGGACCGATGATCGTCGCGCGCGACATCGCGCACGCGAAGATCAAGGAGCGCCTCGACGCTGGCGAGGGCATGCCCGACTACCTCCGCGACCACTGTGTCTATTACGCCGGCCCGGCGAAGACGCCCGAGGGCTACGCGTCGGGCTCGTTCGGGCCGACGACCGCGGGCCGGATGGACGCCTACGTGGACCTCTTCCAGGCGCACGGCGGCAGCCTCGTCATGCTCGCCAAGGGTAACCGCAGCCCCGCCGTCACGGCCGCTTGCAAGCAGCACGGCGGCTTCTACCTCGGCTCGATCGGTGGGCCAGCGGCGCGCCTCGCGCAGGACTGCATCAAGAAGGTCGAGGTGCTCGAATACCCCGAGCTCGGGATGGAGGCGGTCTGGCGCATCGAGGTCGTCGACTTCCCGGCCTTCGTCGTGGTCGATGACAAGGGCAACGACTTCTTCGCGTCGCTGACCGGCGAGCGGTCGTTGCCGATGGCCCGCTGAGGGATCGGGCATGACGCGCCGTTCGTGTGAACGGATCGTGTCGCGCCCAGGCGTCATGGCTCTCGCGCTCGCGCCTCGTACGCGGCAGGTCGTCTGCAAATGCTCGGGATCACGAGACCTTCGCGGTCTGTGGCCCGCAACCACGTGGCCACGGTGCAGACGATTTCGGGGGGCAGGGTTCCCATCTTGGGGGACCGCCCTTATGCTTCGGGAGCCGGCAGGGAATTCGCCCTGGCGGCACCGACGACGATGAGTTGGGCCCGCCCCGCACTCCTGCGAACCCCAAGCGTCGACAGCTCTTCGGAGCCGTCCCGCCGGGGACTCGGAGTCGTCTCCACGGGCGCTTCGGCGCTGCAACCACCACAGAATGCCCTGCGAGCGGTCTGGCGCGTCTGCGTCAGAGACCCCGGGGCACCGGCGCTGCCGGGGGAGGTACTCGGAATGGACAGTACTCGTATGTTCGGCCACTTCCTGCCGGAGGTCGCGGCGCGGTAATTCGCGCCAAGGTCGACTCCCTATAAGCGGTGGTCGAACCGAGAGGGCGGTGGTCCGGCAGGCCACCGCCCTTTCTTCATCCGTCTCCTTTCTCGACCCTCCATGGTGTTCGACCCCCATGGTGTTCTGCGACCGGCCGGGACGGAGTAGGCTCTCTCCCTCCATGCATCGCGGCACCACCCCGCTCCACAGCCCTCAGCAGATCCCGGTCCGTCAGGTGCGGGTGCGCGTGCTCGAAGGCCCCGACGCCGGAGAGCAGGTCACCGTCGACGGCGAGACCCTGAGCGTCGGCACCGCCGAGGGCAACGACCTCGCCCTCTCCGACCCGACGGTGAGCCGATACCACCTCGAGCTCGTTCGCTCCGAGCGCGGCGTGAAGGTCACGGACCTCGGGTCGACGAACGGCACGATCGTCGGTCAGGTCGCGGTGGAGCGCGGGCTCGTCCAGCTCGGCGCGTCGTTGCGCATCGGCCGCACGAAGATCATCGTCGAGGACGCCGGGCTGGGCAGCGTCGACGTCTTCGGAGGCGAGGAGCTCGAGGGATTGCGGGGGCGCTCACCCGCGATGCGGCGGCTCATGGCGCAGGCCGCGAAGGTCGCCCGCACGGATGCGTCCGTGCTGATCGTCGGAGAGTCGGGCGTCGGCAAGGAGGTGGTCGCGCGCGCGATCCAGCGACTCTCGTCCCGCGCGACGTCACCCTACGAGATCGTCGACTGCGGCTCGCTCGCGCCGAACCTGGTCGCCAGCGAGCTCTTCGGTCACGAGCGGGGCGCGTTCACGGGAGCCGATCGTCGGCACGTCGGCGCCTTCGAGCGCGCGCACGGCGGCACCCTCTTCTTGGACGAGGTGGGCGAGCTGCCCGCCGAGCTGCAACCGACCCTGCTCGGGGCGCTCGAACGGCGCCGGTTTCGGCGCGTCGGCGGCCGCGAGGAGCTTGCCGTCGATGTCCGGGTGTTGAGCGCGACCAACCGCGATCTGCGCGCCGAGGTGAACTCGAACGCCTTCCGGCTCGACCTCTACTACCGGCTCGCGGTGGTCGTGCTCGTGGTGCCGCCCCTGCGCGAGCGCCCCGAGGACGTGCCGATGCTGCTCGAGCACTTCGCCCGAGAGCTCGGCCACGACGGCCCGATCGAGCCGCTCTTCCCCGCCGAGACCATCCGCGAGCTCCAGCGCTGGCGGTGGCCTGGCAACGTCCGCGAGCTGCGGAACTACGTCGAGGCGACGTTGGCGATGGGCGAGGCCCCGAGCGTGGTCGGGCGAGGTGAGGATGGCGCCGCGCCCAGCGGGACCGAGGGGAGCTTCGAGCCCTTCCTCGGCCAGCCGTACAAGGACGCGAGGGGCGCCGTGCTCGACGCCTTCGAGCGGCGCTACCTGCCCGAGCTGCTCTCGCGCTGCGAGGGGAACGTCTCCGAGGCCGCCCGCGTCGCCCGGATGGACCGGAGCTACCTCTTCGCCCTCCTACGCAAGCACGGGCTGCGCTGAGACGTTGTCGCGAGCCGCCCTACCGGATGGCGCGGAGCGAGCGGAGGCTCGCGGGAGGGGCCCCGCGGGGCTCGATGTCCCGCGGGGGCGACGTGGCGACAGCCCTCGAAGGAAGCTGACCATCCGCTTCCTCCGAGGCGGTCAGAAGCGGTAGCCGACGTCGAGGCCCCCGCCGGTGAGATCGGCGCGGGGCATCACGCGCCAGCCGGGCTCGGTGCTCGCGTAGTACTCGACGTAGGTGCGGGGGATGAAGCCCATGATCAACATCGCGAGGCCCAGCGTCTGCGTGATGCCTGCCCAGGCCAAGCCGACGCGCCCCGCGGACGAGCCCGAGTCCCCGATCGCGATGAAGGGGCCGAGGACCGGCACCGCGAGCACCGCAGGGAGGGTCGTCGAGTTGCTGGAGTAGATGGAGAGCGTGAGGCCGTAGCTCACGCCGAAGATCGCCGCGCCGCCCACCAAGAGGCCGATCCGCATGCGCTTGTAGACGCGCGCGTCGGCCGGGTACTGCTGCCCGTGGACGTAGGGTTCGCGGATCCGCCGCGCGCGATGCGGCGGCGGCCCGTACTGGGGCTGCCCGTATTGGGGCTGCCCGTATTGGGGCTGCCCGTATTGGGGCTGTCCATATTGGGGCTGCCCGTGTTGGGGCGGCCCGTACTGGGGCTGTCCGTATTGGGGTTGTTCGTAGCCTTCGGGCGGCGGGACGTCCTCGTGCTCGACCACGAACACTTCACCCTCCTGCGCCTGAGCGGCCAGCGGTAGTGCCAGCGCGGCGCAGAGCGCCGCGAGTCTCGTCATCGTTCGCGTCATCTTCCCTCTCCTGCGGGCCATGCCCATCCACCCCGAGCCGGGACCTGGCATCGGTGCGTCGCCCGCGCAAGCTCGCCGGAGACTGCAATCGTGATGCCGTCCACGATTCTCACGAAATTGCGCGGCAGGTGTCCAGTCGTGCGTGTCCCGACGTGAAGATCGTGAAGCTGAGTTCACGGGCTCACGGGTCACGGTGGGCCACCCCACTGGTGGGCGCTCGAACGTGCCGCTCGTTCGCCGCGCTGCAGGCTTGGCCTGGCCTCGCCGAGTGAAAGCCCTCTCGTGGAAGACCTCGAGGAAGCTGCGCGACCGCTCGGAACACAGTTCGCCGGACGACCGAGTGGCCGTCTCGTGGCCCCGAGGAAGGTCGGGGCGAGCTTGCGCTCACGCAACCGTCGCGTCACGGGAGCGACTCGAGCCGTTGCCGAATCCGGTCGGCGTCCGCTGCGGTCGGGGCGATGCGTAGGTAGCGCTCATAGGCCTGCCGCGCCTCGGCGACGCGGTTCATCCGCTCGTTCGCGATGCCGAGACCCCGCCACGCGGGCGCGTGGCGAGGGGCGGCGAGCGTGGCGTCGCGGTAGCGATCGATCGCGGCGGGCAGCAGACCCCGCAGCGCGAGCTGGTTGCCTTCGTTCGTGAGCTCGGTGGCGCGGGCGAGATCCACGACGGAGCGAGCCGGGCGGTCGTCCTCGTCGGCGCGCGCCGTCATCGGCGTCGCGCGGGGCGCCTCCGCGGCGACCTCGGCTGCGCGGGGGTCGCTGGGGGAGCGGGTGTCCGCGCGGGTGTCCGTGGTGCGAGGGCGGCCGCGTCGCTCGTGCGGCGGCGCTTGGTCTGCCGTTGGGTCCAACGTTCCCTCTGCGTTCGCCGCCGTCGTCTGCTCGACTCGTCGTTCGACCGCAGGCTCGTCGTCGAGCTCGGCCGTGAGGATCTCGGTCTCGGGCGCCGCGGGCTCGCGCGCGATCAGCGCCGAGGCGTTCGTCTCCGCGTCGCCGGCTCGCGCGGTGTCTGGCCGGGGCCCGCGCCCGACGCCGACGACCCACAGCCCGATCGCGGCCAAGGCGGCCGCGATGAGCGGGATCGCCCACGACAGGCGTCGCTGCGGGAGGCGCGTGACCTCGGTCGAGACGTGGGCGTCGCGGGGTGTCGAGGGGTCGAGCTCGCCGTCCTCGGTCGAGGCGTGGGCGTCGTGCGCCGTCGAAGGCGCGGCGGCGTCGCCGCGCGGCGCGAGCTCGGCGGGCGCCGAGCCGTGGGGGCGCGACGTCGAGAGGGCGACGTCGGCGTCGAGCGGCGCTGCGAGATCGGTCGGCGGGGGTGGGGGCTCCGAGAAAACGAGCGGGACCTCCTGCGTCCCAGAGCCAGCGACCCCCACGTCGACGGAGCCCTCCGCCTCGGTCACGCCCGGCGCGTCGTTCGGGCGCGGGTCGTCCGCGAGGCGTCCCACGGCGGGCGCGCCTGCCCCTTTGGAGGTGCGCGCGCTCGACGCGGCGCTGCTCACGTCCTCGGCGGCGACCCGCAGCGCCTCGATGAGCTCACCGCACGAGCGGTGACGGTCCTCTGGGTGGCGAGCGAGCGCCCGGGCGAAGACCTCGTCGACCGCCGCCGGCAGCTTTCGGCGCGCGGCCTCCGAGACGCGCGGCGCGTCCTGCACCATCTTCAGCGCGAGGATGCGGACCGGCTCGGGGTGATCGAAGGGGACGACGCCCGCGATGAGCTCGTACGCCACGGTGGCGAGGGCGTAGATGTCCGCGGCGACGTCGGCCTTCGTCCCGCTCGCGACCTCGGGCGAGAGGTAATGCGGCGTGCCGATGACCATGCCGTGTTGGGTCAGGCGCGAGCCTTGGCCGCGCGCGGCCGCGAGGCCGAAGTCCATGATGCGGACGACCGGGCCCGCGTCGCGCTCTTCGACGAAGAGGTTCTCGGGCTTGATGTCGCGGTGGACGAGCGATCGCGCGTGCATCGCGTCGAGGCCGGCGGCGGGAAGCGCGAGCATCGCCGCGACCCGCGACGGGGGTTGGGGCCCCTCTTGGTGGAGGAAGTCGAGCAGGTCGCGGCCCTTCAGGAAGGGCATGACCATGAAAGGGCGGCCGTCGGGGAGCCGGCCGAGATCGAAGACGTCGACGAGCGCGGGGTGGGAGAGCTGGCTCGCGGTGCGCGCCTCCCGCAGGAAGCGGTCGGCGCCGTGCTCCGTGAGCTGGAGCTCGGGGCGGATCACTTTGATGGCGACCCGCCGCCCGAGCTCCTCGTGCTCGCCGAGATAGACGACCGCCATGCCGCCCCGGCCGAGCTCCCGCACCACGCGGTAGCGGCTGCCAACGAGCGCGCCGACGAGCGGATCGGGGGCCGTCACGCTCGCGTCGTCGGGGCTCATCAGCAGCTCCCCATGCGGCATTGCGTCGGGATGATCAGGAGCGCGCAGTTGTTGCCGCAGCGGCCGCAGTGGTTTCGGTTCGTCATCGGATCGATGCAGTTTCCTCCACAGAAGATGTGCCCCTCGGGGCAGCATTGGCCGTTGGTGCAGACGTTCCCGGTCGGGCACGCGCGGAAACACTCACCGCAGTGCGCCGGGTCGAGCGTGCGGTCGACGCAGAGGTCGGCGCCGCAGCAGGTGCCAGCGCAGTCGCTCGTCGCGTTGTCCACGACACCGTCGCAGTCGTCGTCGAGCCCGTTGCAGAGCTCCGGCGTGGCGGCGCCTGGCAGGCAGCGGAGCGTCGCTTCGTCGCACGCGAAGGTCCCCCGCGCGCACTCGCCGAGCGCGTCCGCGACGCATGAGTCGCCGAGGCGAGGGATGTCGTCCACGGCGCCGTTGCAGTCGTCGTCGACGCCCTGGTTCGCGCAGGTCTCGGGCCGCGGGCGGACGTCTCCCTCGCACACGCCCCAGCGCCCTTCCGCGGTGCAGGTCTGCGCCCCCGCGCGGCAGGGGCCGACGTCGAGGGTCCCCGGTGGGCCGCCGTAGCAGGCGCGGGTCTCTCCCTCGATGCAGGGGCAGCCCTCGTCGATCTCGCCGTCGCAGCTCTCGTCGGCTGGATCGTCGCCCTCCGCGGTGCAGAGCTCCGGGGTCGGGGTGATCTGATCGACGCACGTCAGCGTGCCCTCCTCGCATTGCGTCCGGCCCGGGCGGCACACGCCGGTGCAAGTGAAGCCGTCCTCGTCCTCGACGCATCCGAGGGCGTCGCCCTCGCCAGGCTCGAAGTCGTAGCAGGGGCGTCCGTCGAGGCCCTCGTCGACGACACCGTCGCAGTCGTCGTCGAGCCCGTTGCAGACCTCCTCCGTGGGCTCTCGCGTCGCCTGGCAGACGGCGCCCGCCTCCGTGCACGCGAGCTCCCCCATGGCGCACACCCCGCGCAGGCGCGTGTCGCAGCTCGTGCCGGCGATCTCGTCGACGAACCCGTCGCAGTCGTCGTCGCGCCCGTTGCACATCTCGGTGCGCGGGAGCACCTGATCGACGCAGGCGCCGAAGAGCCCGTCGTCTCCGCAGGTGAGCGTGCCTTCGCGGCAGCTCCCGATGCCGATGAGCTCCGCGGGGCCGTCGAAGCAAGCGCGCTCCTCGCCGGGTGCGCAGCGCTCGAGCACGCAGAAGCCGCGATAACACGTCGAGCCCGCGTCGCAGGGCGTCTCGTCGTCACATCGGCGGTCCTCGTGCTCGTCGACGCCGCACGCCAGCGAGAGGGTGAGCGCGAGCCAGGTCGCGTGAATCGTCGAGCGGGTCATAGCGAGCCTCCAACCGTGAGGCCCGCAAAGCCAGGGCCGAACGCCGCGTCGACGCGGACGCGGTCGTCGCTCGGGTCGCGACCGAGCACGATGGCGAGTACGACGCCGGCCGCCGTGAGCACCCCGCCGGTGACGAAGAGCGCGTTGGCGGTCGTCGCTCGGCGGCTCGCGCGGGTGCGGAGCGCCAACGCCGCGTCCACCTCGGCTTCGCTGCGCGTCGGCGCGTCGCGGTACTCGTCGCCCGCGGCGTTCGCGGCCAGACCGACGCCGAGCCCCGCGCCGAGGGCGGCGACGCCGACGCCCGCGACGAGGAGCCCGGGCAGGAGCGTGCCTTCGCGAGGGGGCGCGGCGCGCGAGGGCGAGGCGACCAGGTCGAGGTCCGGCGCGACCTCGGGCGCGGGTGGGAGGTCGAAGAGCTCGCGGACGATCCCGTCGAGGCTCGCCACGAGGTGCTCGCGCTCCCGCGCGGTGACCCGCCTGGTCGCAGCTCGCGACGAGGCGTCGCGCCGGTCGAAGCGGGTCACGGTGAGCACGCGCTCGTCGTCGACCAGGTCGACGCTCGCCATGATCATCACCTCGACCGAGAGTTGCTCGGCGATGGCGTTGAGGCACTCGGTGGTCTCGCCGAGGCAGCCGACCATCAGCTGGAGGTCATCGAGGGCCAGCGCCGGGGTGCCGGACATGCGGACCGGGCCGAGCTCGTCGAGCTTGGAGCGGAGGACCCGCTCCACGGCGCCGCCGTACGAGGCGAGGCCGGGATCGGAGACCCGCACCTGGAGCTGGGCGGCGGTCGGCGCCTCGACCTCGGCGTTCGCGGGGCTCGTGGTGGCCGCGCCGTTCGTGGTGGCCTGCGCGCTCGCGGTCGCCGGTCCGCTCACGGCCGTCCAGAGCAGTAGTGCGGATCCTACGGCTGCTGTGGGGTGCATCCTACGATTCATACGTTCCTCTCCAAGCCAAAGCGACGGAGCACCTCGTCCCAGCCAGCGCCTTCCCGCAGCACCTCGACGGCCAGGTCATACGGCCGCAGCGCCCGACGGGTAGACTTGGGATCGTCGGAGATGATCAGCACTTGAACCGGGGGCTCCGTCTCGCGGGCGAGCCCGAGGAGCGCCGAGAGCTCCGGGAGCTGGCCACCGAGGACGAGGCCCGCGGCGCCGCGCAGCTTGGTGCGGAGCTCGTGGACGTCGCAGCGTTCGAGGCGTTCGTCGCTCGTGGCCTCGAGCCCGAGCACGAGCACCTTGGGTGTCGTGTGCATACCGAGGAGCCTCAGCAAACACCATTCCGTCACGACGCCGCCCCGCCAGGTGTCGGGATCCTCCGGACGGAGCGAGGCCTTCCGCGTAGGGCCCCTCGCGAGCCACATCGAGGAGGTCGGCGAGCGAGATCCGCGGCGCTCGAGCGCGGATCTCGCTCGCCGACCTCCTCGAATAGGGTTCGGCCTGTCCAACGCCTGCGCGGCAAACGACCTCCACGCCGATCATCCACGGCAACCCGGCACGAACGTCGGGTTGGGGGTACTAGCGTCGCGGCTTCGGCGCTCGCGCGGCGTCCGGGCCCGGCGCGGCGCGCGGTCGGCGCGTCCGGGTCGTCAGCAGCGAGTGCCAGAGGTCTCGCTGAGCCCGACCTTTGCCTGGGAGCAGCGCGAGGAAGTCCTCGGGCGGCGGCAGCACGTGGTGCACCCGGGACTCGTCGGAGGGATGCACGAAGCCGAGCTCGGCGGCGTGCAGCATCGGGCGCGGCGCGTCGACCACCGGACGGCCGGGATCGCGCGCGGTGAAGTCGCGGATGTAGACGTTCTCGCCGACGAGCGGGTGCCCCGCCTCGGCGAGGTGGATGCGGATCTGGTGTTGGCGGCCGGTCTCGAGCCGGACCGCGACGAGGCTCGTGGGGATGGCGCCGCCGAGCGGGACGACGGCGTCGACGTGGGTGATCGCCCGCCGGGCCTCGGGGGGTCGACGGCCGCGCTCGGGTCGGAACACGCCGAGGCTGCCGCGCAGGCCATCGCCGCGGTTGGCGATCAGGGTCGTGTCGTGCCGGCCGACGCTGGGGACGCCGTGGCAGATCGCGAGGTAGGTGCGCTCGACGCTGTGCGCTCGGAACTGCTGCGAGAGGTGGCGCTTCGCCGCGAAGGTCCGCGTGAAGACGAGCAAGCCGCTCGTGCCTTTGTCGAGGCGGTGGACGACGCCGACCTCGGGATCGTAGCGTTTGCCGCTCTGGGCCTTCGCCCGGCGGCGCAGCGCGGCGCGGAGCTGATCCACGAGCGTGTCGCGGTCGTCGGGGGAGTAGGGCACGGTCAGCACGCCGGGGGGCTTGGCGACCACGACGACGTGCCGGTCCACGTGGACGAGCGCGTCGTCGGCGAGCACGCCCGCGCGCAGGCGCGGGCCCGCTTGGTCCACGGCGACGTCGTCGGGTTGGACACGCGCCGCGGGATCGAGCGCGCGCTCGCCGGACACGGTCACCCGTCCACTCCGGACGAGGTCGCGCGCGGTGCTCCACGAGCAAGATTCGCCGAGCCGCTCTCGGACGACGGCAGCCAGCGTAGGGAGTTCGGGGCGAGCGCTCATCGCCTGTTGGTGCGCGTGGCGAGCCTCGGCGTCAAGACGCCACCTCGAGGGTGCGCACCGCGAGTCCGAGTCCGAGTCCGAGTCCGAGTCCGAGCCCGAGCCCGAGCCCGAGCCCGAGCCCGGACTCGGACACGAACCGCGCGAACGATCGGCGCCGGGTGACGCGTCGAGCGACGATGACATACCCTGCGGCGGCCCATGAGCGCCCTGCCCGATCCGCAACGCAACCGACGCAACGTCGGCCTCGCGCTCTACCTCGTCGCGCAGATCATCGGCGGCGCCCTCTTGCTCCTCCTCTTCCTCGTCCCCGCGCTGCTCGAGGGCGGCGCCGCCATCGAGGGGCTCTGCTTCGCCGTCGTCCTCGCGCTCCCGGCCGGCACCCTCTACCTCACCGTGCCTCGGCTGCTCGATCGCTACGATCCCGAGCCTTGGTACGCGCTCATCGGCTGCCTGCTCTGGGGCGGGATCGCCGCGTGCGGCTTCTCGGCCGTCATCAACAGCACCGTCGCGGGCCTCGGCCACGCCATGGGCGATCCACAGACCGGCGACATCCTCTCGGCCGTCGTCAGCGCTCCCATCGTCGAAGAGTTCTTCAAGGGCATGGGCGTCTTTGGTGTCTTCTACTTCTTGCGCCGCGAGTTCGACGGCGTGGTCGACGGGATCATCTACGCGGTCTTCGTCGCGCTCGGCTTCGCGACGATCGAGAACGTCGTCTACTACGCCAACGCGGCCCATGAAGGCATGCTCGAGGTCACCTTCGTCATGCGCGGGATCCTCTTCCCGTGGGGCCACCCGGTCTACACCTCCATGATCGGCATCGGCTTCGGGCTCGCGAGGGAGACCGAGAAGCCCTGGGTCCGATGGGCAGCGCCGTTCGCCGGCTACGTCGGCGCCGTCCTGCTGCACGCGATCTGGAACGGCACCGCGACCCTCGCGGACCTGCTCGGCGAGGAGGGCGTGATGCTCTTCCTCTGCATGTTGCCGATCTGGTTCCTCTTCGTCGTCACCTTCATCGTGCTCATCGTGGTGCTCGTGCGACGCCGAGGGCGGATCATCCGCGAGTTCCTGCAGGACGAGGTCGCGCTCCAGAACCTCACGCAAGCCGAGGTGGAGCTCGTCGCGAGCGCCTTCGGCCTCTTCAAGGCACGGATGCGCTACGGGCGGCTCGGCGCCGACTTCGTCCGCGCCGCCGCGCGCCTCGCGCTCTCGAAGTGGCACACCATGCGTGCGCAGAAATCGCAGACGCACACCTTCTCGATGGAGTTCATCGTGCCGCTCCGCCGGCGGCTCGCTTCTCTGCGCGAGGAGCTCCACCGCTCCGGGCGCTGAGCGATCCGTCGCTCCGCGCCACGCCCCCGTCCGAGCGTCGGTTTCGAGCGTCGGTCTCGAGCGTCGGTTTCGAGCGTCGGTTTCGAGCGTCGGTCTCGAGCGTCGGTCTCGAGCGTCGGTTTCGAGCGTCGGTCTCGAGCGACGGAGCGTGGTGGCTGACGCCCTGAGCGGACCGCATACTCCCTGCATGACCACGGACTTCGAGCGGATCGGTGGCGAGGCGGCCCTGCGGCCGATCATCGACGCCTTCGTCGACCGCTGCTTCGACGACTTGATGATCGGGTTCCACTTCCGCCGAGCCAGCCGCGAGCGCGTGAAGCACTTCGAGTACGAGCACGCCGCCGAACACCTCGGCGCGCCCGTGCGCTACTCGGGGCGCCCGATCCAGCAGGCGCATGGGCCACACGCGATCTTCGGAGGCCACTTCGAGCGTCGGCTCGTGATCCTCGGCGAGGTGCTGGAGCGCGCGGGGGTGCCCGCCGACGTGAAGGAGCGCTGGCTCGAGACGCAGCGCGCGCTGCGCGCCGAGGTCACCGCCGACCGGGGCTCCGAGTGCGACGAGGGCCGAGCGCTGGAGCGCTCGGCGCGCTTTCGAGCCGCACGACGCGGCGAGTAGTCGCCGCGCGTCGCCCCGTTCACCGGCGGCGGGTGCGCGTGACGGCGGCGGGCGAGGTCGCGCCCTCGGGCATGCGCTCGTCCACGGGGGCCGCGAGGAGGGCGTCGCGCATCTCGCGCGCGCTGGCGTGCCGACTCTCCGGTGACCGCGCGAGCGCGCGATCGACGAGGAGCGAGAGCTCGCGCGATGCGTGGGGCGCGCGCTCGACGAGCGGCCGGGCCGTCTCCGAGACGACGCGCAACATGGTCAAGGTCGGCGTGCGCGCGACGAAGACCTCCTGCCCGCTGATGAGCCAGTAGAGGAGCGCGCCGACCGCCCAGAGATCCGCGCGCGCGTCCACCGCGTGCCCCTCGACGTGCTCCGGGGCGGCGTAGGGTGGGGTCCCGACGACGAAGCCCGTGCGGGTGAGCCGCGTCCAGCGCGCGCCATCGAGCGAGCGCTCGAGGCTCGCGACGAGGCCGAAGTCGATCACCTTCACGGTGCCTTCGGCCTGGACGAGGACGTTGTTCGGAGAGAGGTCCCGGTGGACGAGCCCCTCGCCGTGGGCCGCGTCCAACGCGTCCAGGAGCTGCAGGCCGATCGCGCGCGCGTCGGCCGTCGAGGCCGGGCCGTGGGCCGCCAACGTGCGGCCCTCGACCCACTCCGTGGCCACGTAGGGCCGACCACCCTGTGTCAGGCCCGCGTCGACGAGCTCGACGAGGCCGGGGTGACGGACCCGCCGCATCGCCTCGATCTCGCGGGCGAAGCGCGCGGCCGAGGTCCCTTCGAGCGCGAGCTCGGGCCGCAACACCTTGAGGGCCACCTCGCGGCCGCCCATGCGGGCGCGGTAGACGCACCCCATGCCGCCCCGCGCGACCTCCGCGTCGACCTCGAACCACGCCGGCAACCCGGCAGGCGGGCGGCGGGGTGGGCTCGGCGTGCGTGTCGGGGGGCGGCTCATCGTCGGGTCATCTCCGGAGCACCCACCATCCTACCCGATGGCGCGGCGCGCGAAGCCTCTCGGGCGGTCCCACGAGTCGGCGACCATCCCCGAGGAGCGCCGATCAGGATAACGGCTCTTCGTGGCGTTCGTGTCTCGGTGCTGCTCACTTGCGCGGTCGGGCGATCCCGTATCGGTCGAGGCGGTCGATGAGCGTGCGACGCGAGACGCCGAGCAGCTTCGCCGCCTCGGTCTGGTTGCCGCCGCTCTGCTCGAGCGCCGCGATGATGCGGGTGCGCTCGTCGGGGCTGTCGAGGCGCGCGCCGCCCTCGATCGGAGCGCTCATCAGCTTCGCGCGGCGCGCCATCTCGTCGAGCGGGAGATCGCTCGCGCGCAACCGGCCGTCTTCGGCCACGATGAGCAGCCGGCGCACGACGTTCTTGAGTTCGCGCACGTTGCCCGGCCACGCGTAGCGTCGGAGGGCGTCGCAGAGCTCGGGGTCGAGCTCGGGCACCCGCATGCTCTTCTCGTCGCAGAGGTCGCGGAGGAACACGCGGGCCAGCGGGAGGATCTCGTCCTGCCGATCGCGCAGCGCGGGGATGCGGATGGTGAAGCCGCTGAGCCGGAAGTAGAGGTCTTGCCGGAAGCGACCCTCGGCGACCTCGGTCTCGAGGTCGCGGTTGGTCGCGGCGACGAATCGCACGTCGAGCGCGCGCTCGTCGCGGCCGCCCACGCGGCGCACACGGCGATCCTCGAGCACCCGCAAGAGCTTCACTTGGACGCTCGGGGGGAGCTCGCCCACCTCGTCGATGAAGACGGTGCCCCCTTGCGCGCCCTCGAGCAGACCCGCGTGTGTGCTCGTCGCGCCCGTGAACGCGCCCTTCTCGTGGCCGAAGAGCTCGCTCTCGAAGAGCGACTCGCTGATGGCGGCGCAATGCACTCGCACGAAGGGCGCCGCGCTCCGCGGGGAGAGGCGGTGGATGCGCTCGGCGAGCACCTCCTTGCCGACGCCCGTCTCGCCGAGGAGCAAGACCGTGATGTCGTCGTTCGCCACGCAGCGCGCGGCTCTCAGGACGGGCCGCATCGCCGCGCTCTCGGGCTCGTCGCGCGGGGGAGGGCGCGTCGGGCCGGCGCTGGGGCGCATGGCGGCGCCTCGCTGGATCACGAGGGTCACGTCGCCGACCTCGACGAGCGCGCCGGGGCGCACGGGCGCGCGCTCCCCCGCCGCCAGCGGGCGACCCTCGACGCGCGTTCCGTTCTTGCTCCCGAGGTCTTCGACGTGGGTCTCGTCCCCGAGCGAGATCTTCGCGTGCCGTCGGGAGACCGAGTCGTCGGTCAGGGCGATGAAGCAGCCTTCGTCTCGCCCGAGCTCGACCTCGCCCGTGGCAGGTAATGGCAGGGTGCGCGCGGAGGAACCCTCGAGGACCAGCACGTAGAGCGCCCCGCGCCCCAGCGGCTCTTCGAGGGTCACCGTGTTGGACAGGGGACCGAGACGTGACGCGCCCACGGCGCTACGATGCGCGTCGAGCCCCCTTCGCGCAATCTCCCCGCCCATGCCCATCCTGACCGAAGAGGAGCGAATCGGGACGACCCTCGCCGGGCGATATCGGCTCGAGCGGGTGCTCGGGCGCGGCGGCATGGGCGTCGTCTACGAGGCGCAGCATCTCTACACCGGCCGCCCCGTCGCCCTGAAGTTGTTGCGACCCGAGGTCTCCGAGGACCCGCGGCGCGGGGAGCGGCTCATCCGGGAGGCCCAGGCGGCGGCGGCCCTCGATCACGATGGAATCGTGGACGTTCTCGACATGGGTGAGGCGGACGGCTGCCTCTACCTCGCGCTCGAGCGGCTCTGGGGTCGCGACCTGGCGGCCGAGCTCGAGCTCCGCGGGAGCCTCCCGCCCGGTGAGGCGGTCGCGGTCTCGCTCGCCGTTCTGTCCGCGCTCGGCGCGGCGCACTGCGCAGGGATCGTTCACCGTGACGTGAAGCCAGGGAACATTTTTCTCGCGCGGCGCGGTGAACGAGTCGTCCCCAAGCTGCTCGACTTCGGGATCGCGAAGGTGAGAGACGTCACGCTCACGACGACCGGCGCGATCCTCGGCACGCCTCACTACATGTCCCCCGAGGCCGCCGGAGGGGAGCTCGAGCCCAGCCCAGCGATGGACGTCTGGTCCGCGGCGGTGGTCCTCTACGAGTGCCTCGCGGGGGCTCCCCCCTTCGGCGGGCCGACGCCCACCGCCGTGTTGATGAACGTGCTGCGGGGTGAGCTCGAGCCACTCCACGTGGGCGGCGCGGCCGCGGTCAGCGAGGTCGTGACGCGTGCGCTGCGGCGACCGCGCACCGCGGGCGAAGAGGACCAGCGCTTCGCCGACGCGAAGAGCTTCGCTGACGCGCTCGAGCGCGCCGCCCGCGAGGACGGCCTCGCGCTCTCGTTGACGGTGGACGACGCGGACGGGCTCATTGGGGGTGAAGCTCGCCCACCCTCGACGCCGCTCCCCCGCGTCGCGCCGCACGTGCCGACCCGGACGGCGACGAGCGGGGGCTTCGTGGTGGATCGCGGGGCGCTCGAGGTCGCGGCGACGGTCGACACGGGCTCCGGTGCGCTCTCTCCGCTGCGACCGGCGCCCGCTTCTCGTCGGTCGTGGTGGCTCGGGCTTGCGGTGGTCTCGGCGGTCGGCGCCGCGTGGCTGCTGTGGCCGCGGTCACCCATCGAGACGCCCGCGCCTCCCATGCGGGTGTCGTCGACTCCGAGCGCGCTCGAGCGCGCCGCCTCTCCCGAGGCGCCGTCGACCCCGTCACCGTCACCCGAGGTGCCCTCGCCCGGGAGCCCGTCACCCGCGCTCTCGTCGCCGGAGGCCTCGCCGCCCACGCTGGCACCGGAGCGCTCGGCGTCCGCGCCCCTCGCCATGTCGGCGTCCGGGGCGAGCGGCGCGCGCGAAGGCGGCGACGCCCCCTCCGACGACGGCGCATCGCAGACACCGGTCGCCTCGGAGCGCGCGGCGACGCGGCGCCCGCCTCGCGCGGCGCGCGAGGGTGCGGCGACGCTCCCGCCGGAACCTCAGCGAGAGGACGCACGAGATCGGGGAGAGGCGTCGGCGCCTGCGCGTGCGGCGGCGACGGCGCCCGCGCGTGTCGGCGAGGCCGAAGGGGAGCCGTCGATCCGCACGCGGTGGTGACCGACGCGGCGATCCAGAGAGTCAGCGCAGCCGCGCGAGGCCGCCGCGCGTGCCGACCCAGAGGTCGTCGCCATCGACGAGCACGGCGGTGACGTCGTCGCTCGGGAGCCCATCACGGGTCGTGTAATGCGCCCAGGCGCCGCGCGCTCCGACGACGAGCCCGCGCTCCAGCGTGCCGATGTAGACGCGCTCGCGGTGGATCGTGATGGCGTGCGGGTTCACCCAGCCTGCGGGGAGCGCGCCGGGGGCTCGGCCCTCCCTCTCGTGGACGAAGGCGTCGCCGCGACGCCAGGCGAGGCCGCCGTGGTAGGTGCCCACCACGAGCGCGTCGCCGACCGACGCCAGCGCCGTGACCCAGTCGACGGGGAGGGCACCCGACGAGACGGTGTGCCGCTCGAAGCTCCCGTCGCGGGGATCGAGCCGGAAGAGGCCGTGCAGGCTCCCCACCCAGACCTCGTCGCCCAAGGTCTGCACCGCGTGCAGCTGCATCACGGGGAAGCGCGCGTCGCCTCCCCAGCGCTCCCACGCCTCGTCGTCTCCGCGCCATCGCGCGAGGACGCGCGAGGAGGTGACCCAGAGGTCGCCGCGCGCGTCGACGTGAAGCGAGGTGACGTGCGCCCGCCCTGGACCGGCCGCGGCGTCGACGGGCACGAAGCGTCGCCCGTCGTGCCAGTGGAGCCCGCGGTCGGTGGCCAGCCAGAGGCGCTCTCCGCCGCGTCGGGTGACCGCCAGGTCGTTGATGCGCGCGTCGACGTTCCAGCGACGAAGCTGCGCGCCGAGGTCCTCGACCCGGCCATCGCGGTGGACCTTCGCGAGGCCTCGATCGAAGGTGCCGACGTAGAGCGCGCCGAACGCGCGCGCGAGCGCGGTCACGTCGGCCGAGGGCAGGCCGCCGCCCGAGAGCGCGACGAGCCGCCCCCGCCCGTCCGCGCGATGGACGCCCGCGCGATGCCCGACAAGGATCCCCTCGGGGGTGCGCGCGAGCGCGAGCCCCTCGCGGATCGCCTCGCTCGTGTCGCTCGGCGCCCGCGAGGTCGGCGCGCGACCAGCCGCGTCGAGCGTGAAGACGCCCGCGCCGAAGGTCACGACGTGGACCGCCGCGTCGTCCACGAGGATCGCGCGGACGTCGCGGACCGGCAGCCGCTCGGCGCTGCGCGCGAGCGGGTGGTTGCGCACGACCTGCCCGTCGCGGACGACGGCGAGCCCACCGAGCGTGCCGACGAGGACGAGCTCGCCATGCCGCGCGAGGGCGTGGACCGTATCGTCGGGCAGGCCTCGCCCGCGCGTGAGCCGCCCGAGCACGCGGCCGCTCGCGTCGAGGCGCATCACGCCCGCGCCCGCGCTCGCGATCCAGAGCCCGTCGCCGTGCGCGAGCGCGTCCGTCAAGCGCTCGCGCGCGTGGCTCGCGCCGAGCGAGACGGCGGCGGGCTCGCCCGCGGGCAGCGGCTCGCGGTGGAGCCCGCCATAGCCCGCGAACCAGCGCGCGCCCTGCCACTCCACGACGCGCCGGACGCGACGGAGCGGGAGGGCGCGCTTCACGTCGAGCGTGCGCGGCTCGACGAGCGCCGCCCCCTCGAGACCTCCGACCCAGAGGCCCGCCGGCGTCACCGAGAGCGAGCGCGAGCGCGCGCCCGGGAGCCCGTCGCGCGCGGTCAGCGCGCGGAGCGAGCGACCCGCCTCGCGGACGACGAGCCCGCCGCTGGTCGCCAGGAAGGTCCGCGCGTCGACCACGGCGATGTCGTGGGTCTCCGTGGTCGCGCCGATCACCTGCGTGACGTGGTGCCGCGCGTCCTGCGCGTGGGTGCGCGACACGACGGCGAAGAGGACGACGACGAGCGCCGCTCGGAAGCGCGTCGGGGCCGGCGTCATCGCGTCACCTCCAGCGAGACGGCCTGCGTCCGCACGTTCGCGGCGAGGTCGACGACCACCAACTCGAGCTCGAAGCGCTCGCGCACGTCCGTTGGGACCGTCACGTCGGCCTCCCACGTCCCCGGGCCGGCGACCACGAGGTCGACGACCTCCGCGCCGACGCGCGCTTCGACCCGTCGCGCGTCGTGGAGGAGCTGCGCGCGCGCGTCCGTGAGCCAGCTGCGCGCGCGACCGAGCTGCGCGAGGTCGGCGTCGGTCACGAGCTGGCGCGCCCGGAGGCGCACGCGCTCGCCTGGCCGGATCGCGCCGAGCGCCTCGACCTCGAGCACGGGCGCGCTCGCGTCGACCGTGTACCAGAGGCGAAGTCGCTCGAGGCGGCCGTCCGCGTGGGTGATCGCGATCTCGATCGGATAGCTGCCCTCCTCGGCGTCGCCCGGGATCAAGAAGCGCGCGCTCCATCGACCGAGCTCGGGCTCCCAGCTCGCGGCGAGCGTCTCGCCGAAGGGGAGGACGACCGTGACGGCGCGGGCGTCGCGGGGCGCGGGGATGCGGATCTCGGGGTCACCAGGGAGCGAGCGCGCCGGCGTGACCGACGCGCGATCGTCCGCGGTCTCCTCGGCGGCCTCCGCGCGCGGCGTCACGTCGACCGCCACGAAGCTCGTGTACGGCGTCACCAGTCGATGTCGCAGGCCGAGGGTGGTGATCTCGTCGACGAGCGCCGGGTCGTCTCGGAAGGTGAGCTGCCGCATGCGCTCGCCGATCGCGGCCCGCGCCCAGAGCGTCTCGTGGACGCCGTCCTCTGCGCGCGCCGACGCGGCGGGACCGGTCGGGAGGTGGACGGTGATCGCCCGCTCGACCCGACGACCACCTTGGGTGCCGCGGATGCGCACCGTCGCCTCGCCGCCGCGCTCGAAGCGCCCCTGCACCCGCACCGGTTGGCCCGCGAAGAGGTCCGGGAGGTGACGCGGGTAGACCTCGCGGACGTCGAGCCCGCCCCAGTCGATCTCGAGATCCGTCATGACCGGGCGGTCGGTCAGATCGGCGAGGCGCGCCGCGAGCGCGTCGCCCTCCTCGGCGAGGGCGCCGACGATCGCGCGCCCGCGGCCGACCTCGGCGGCGCGCTCGAGCAGGAAGCGGTTCGGCGCCGCGCCGAGGCCGACTGGGTAGACACGCGCGTCCCCGAGCGCGTGAACCATCGCGGCCAGGACCTCACGTTCGTTGCCGATCCAGCCGTCCGTGAGCAAGACCACGACGCGGAGCCGGGCGGTGTCGTCCGGGGTGCGCTCCGGGGCTCGCAGCGCGTCTTCGATCGCCGGGACCATGCGGGTCGCGCCCACGGCGCGGAGCTGATCCACGAAGGCGGCGGCCTGGGCTTTGTTCTCGTCGGTCGCGAGGCGCGGCGCGGTGTCGAAGCGCTCGAGCTCGTCGCCGAAGGTGACGATGCGGATCGTGTCCTCGGCGCGCGCCGCCGCGACGACGCGGCGTACCAAGGCCTGCGCCTGCGCCAGCGGACGCCCCGTCATCGACGAGGAGCGATCGATCACGAAGGTGAGCTCGCGGGGCGCGACGGTGGCCTCGCTCGTGACGGTCGGGGGCTGGACCAGCAGCCCGAAGTAGCCGTTCGGCGCGCCGTCGTCGTCGGGGCCGACGGGCGCGCGATGCGTGAAGAGCGAGGCCTCGGGGTGCGCGCCGCCGACGCGGAAGCGGAGGATGAAGTCGCGCTCGGTCTCCTCCCCCGAGCTCGCGACCCGGGCGCCGTCGGGGAGCGTCGTGGTCTCGAGCGCGTGCGTCGGCGAGCTCACCTCGACCAGCGGTATTCCAGGCCGCAGGCGCACGGAGAGGTCGAAGGTGTCCGCGCGGCGTCGCTCGGCGGGGTCGGGGACCACGGCCGCGGCGTTGGTGGGTTCGAAGCGCCGTGGCGCGCTCATCGGGACGGCGAGCTCGTAGGCCCCTCCCTCGCGCGCGTCGCGCTCCGGCAGGAAGGGCAAGACCTGGACGTACGTCAGCCGCACGCGCACCGTCTCGCCGGGGCCGATGTTGGCGACGCGTTGCACGAAGAGATCGTCGCGCTCCTGCTCGAGCAACGCCGCCCGGCGCCCGGTGGCCCTCGCCTCGGCGTACTCGCGTCGCGCCTGCGCTCGGCGGCGGATCTGCGCGCGGACGATGCGCCCACCGACGTGCATCTCCATGTCGTCGACGGCGGCGTCGGCGGGGAGCGGGAAGAGGTAGACGGCCTCGATCGCGCGCTCGTGTGGGTTCTCGAAGGTCTGCGTGACGGCGACGCGCGCGATCGAGCCGCTCACGTCGGCGTCCACGCGCACGCCGATTTGTGGGAGATCCGGTTGCTCGTGCGGCGCGAGCAGCGCCGCGGGTGCGCGGCCTTCGTTCGCGTCGGTCGCGGCGTCGGCGTCGTCCGCGAGCTCGTCGCGGAACGCCCCGAGGCGCAGCGTCCCGCGGCCGGGGCGCTCGCGCGACGCGAGCAGCCGCGGAGAGGGCTCGCCCGAGACCGGGGTGAGGCCGCCGTGCTGGGGGTTCCCGCCCCACATATGCCAGCCATCGAAGGCGTGGTCCCCGACCTCGAGGCCGATGAGGTGGCCACCGCCGGTCGCCACGTACACCCACCCTTGCGCGACGATCGGCTGAAAGACGATCGGCTCGCCGACGTCGTACGCCCGGAGCGTGAGCCCGGTGTCGATGTCGCTGAAGTAGAGGTGACCGTCGACCGTGCCGTACACCAGCTGTGCGCCGACGACGGCGGGCGGCGACACCGTCTGCGCGTCGCCCGCGCGGCCATCACGTCGCCGCCAGACGACCTCACCCGTCGCGACGTCGCGCGCGACGAGCTCCGGCCCGACCGCGGTGTACGCGCGGCCGTCGACGACGGCGGGCGACGACCCTTGATAGGCCCAGCCGGACGCGACGTTGCGCAGGCCGAGGCGCGCGCCGTGCGGGACGGAGCCCCAGGCGCCTGCTTGGCCCGAAGCCAGCGCTCGATCGCGCGAGGTTCCCTGGAGGTAGGGGGCGGGGATACGCTCGGCGGTGCGGAGGACGTCGCCGCTCGCGGCCGAGACGACGACGGCCTCCTCGTAGGCGACGCCCCTTGCGTCCACGCGCCGCGTGAAGAGCGCGTGATCGCGGTCGACCCACAGGGCGCTCGTCGCGCCGAGATTCTTGCGCCAGAGGACGCGACCGTCGCGCACCCGCAGCCGGTGGACCGTTCCGTCCATCGTCGCGAAGAAGACGTCGTCGCCTCGCACTTGCGGCGCCTGGATCACGTCGGCGGGGATGGCCACGTCCCAGCGCGGCTCGCCGGTCGCGAGGTCGTACGCGCCGAAACGATGACCCGCGCCGGTCGGGTACGCGCTGAGCACGAGGTCGGCGCCGAGCGCCGGCTGGCTCATCAGCGGGTCACCCAGCCAGCGCTTCCAGACCAGCTCGCCCGTGCGCGCGTCGGCGACGAAGAGCGTGCAGCTCTCGGTGTTGAAGATGACGCGGTCGCGGTCGTAGAGGGCCGCGGTCGGCCCGCCGTCGGGGGCCGCGAGCGACCACTCGAGGTCACCGCGGAACGCGTCGAAGGCGAAGAACCGGTGGCTCGCGAAGCCGCCTCCGAGGAAGACGCGGCCGTCGCCGTATGCCGGGCTCGTCAGCAGCTCGCGTGTCGGGAGGGCCGCGATCCAGCCTCGCTTGCCGTCTTCGAAGGAGAACCGAGCGCTGGCGCCGCGGCCGGGCTTGGGGAGGGCGAGCGGCCGGATGGGGAGCCGCGAGCCGAGCTCTTCGTTCGGCGTCTCCTCGGGCACGCCCGCGAGCGCGTCGGCGAGGAGCGCGTCGGTGCTCGTCGGCGCGCGCGCAGGGATCTCGCCGCTCGCCGCGAACGCGCTCGCGGAGGAGGGCTCTTGGCGTGTGCCCTCGACCGCGCCGCCGGTGGGTCGAGGCGACGCGCCGCACGCGCCGAGCGCCGACAGGATCATGATCAGGGCCATCGCGCCGACGGGCGCGATCCCGAGGCAGAGTCGATCTCGCATGGGTCCTCCAGCGCCGGACGATTCACGGCGCGTGCCCACGCGCCGAGCGCGCGCTCTCAGGCGCTGCGGGCGGCTTCGCGCGTGCGCTTCGACACGCGAGCGTGTCCGACCGTCGCCGCCGCGGCGGCGCGCGCGCCGTCGAAGACGTCGGTGCTTCGGGTTGGGGGCACGAGCCTCGGGGAGGTTTCGTCGAGTGGGTCACGGAGCGGCGCCCGTGAACGCGAATCGACCCGCGCTAAGGGGCGCGCTCGGTCTCCACTTCCTGGGGCTCGGGTGGGGCCTCGTCGGTGAGGTGCACGAGGCTCCGCCAGAAGTGATAGGCGGCGCGATCGAGCCAGCGGCTCGTGGTCAGGCGCAGCTCCGCCTCGTCGGGCATCGCCGCGCCCGCAGCGGCGGACGAGAGCAGCGCTCGTCGGAGCTCGCGCCGCACGTCCGCCATCTTCCGTGAGGCCTCCGCGGCGGCCGAGACGTCCTCGCCGCGGACGGCGGCTAGGCACTCGGCGAGCAGCTCGCGCTGCGCTCGGAGCCGCTCGCTGCTCGCGCCGACCTCCGCGTGGTCGCGCTCGAGTCCCAAGGCGTGCAGCCGAGAGAGGTGGTCGAGGGCGTGGAAGACGCGCTCGACGCGGGCGACGGCGTCGGCGCGCTCGGTGGCGGTGGGGATGCTCCCGAGGAAGCGCCGAACCTCCGCGATGGCCTCGGCCCCAGGGCCAAGCGCCGCGACGAGCCGGTCGGCGTCGAGGTCGCCCGCGCGCCACTGCTCGAAGGCTCGAAGGGCGGCGTCGCGGACGTCGACGAGGGTCTGGCGAGCGGCCTCGAGGGCGATCTCGGGCGCGGCGTCGCGGACGTCGTGCAGGCGCCAGAGCAGCGGCGCGGGGCGCTCGGGGACGAGGCGCTCGATGAGCTTCGCGAAGCGATCGAGGAAGGGGAGGAAGAGCAGGACGCCGAGCAGGTTGAACGCCGTGTGGAAGGCGGCGAGGCTGACGGCGTCGTCCACCTCGCCGAGCCGGCGCGTGATGCTGCCGACCAGACCGACGAAGAGAGGAAGGATCGCGAGCGCGAGCGCGCCCGTGACGAGGTTGAAGGCGATGTGGGCCACCGCCGTCCGGCGCGCGGGCAAGGAAGCGCCGATCGCGCCGAGCGCGGCCTTCGCGGTGGTGCCGACGTTCTGGCCGATGACGATGGCCGCCGCGTCGTCGAGCCCGATCGCGCCCGCGTGCAAGGCCGTGAGGGTGGTCGCGACCGCCGCGCTCGACGACTGCATGATGATCGTCATGACGACGCCGAGGCCGACCAAGAGGAGGCGACCGACGACGCCAGGTCGCGCCCAAGCGCTCACGTCGAGCTGGTCGCTCAGGCCGGTCATCGCGCCCTGAAGGACCTCGATGCCGATGAAGAGGAGGCCGAAGCCGGCGACGACCGTCCCGAGGTGCGCGAGGCGCCCGCGCGAGAAGAGGCGCGTGATCGCGCCCACGCCGACGAGCGGGAGGGCGAAGGCGTCGAGCTTCACGTTGAGCCCGACGAGGCTGACGAGCCAGCTCGTCGCGGTGGTGCCGAGGTTGGCGCCGAGGATCACCCCGATGGATTGCGCGAAGGTCATGAGGCCCGCGCTGACGAAGCCGATCGTCGCGAGGGTGGTGATGCTCGAGGACTGCACGAGCGCGGTGAAGGTCATCCCCGTCGCGACCGAGGCGAGCCGTCCCCGCGTGAAGCGCGCGAGCAGGCGCCGCAGCGCATCACCCGCCGCGGCCTGGAGCCCTTCCGTCAGCAGGAGCATCCCGAGCAGAAAGAGCCCGATCCCTCCGAGCAGCGTCGTCCACATGGGGGAACGACGCTAACACACGCGTGCGCGATGGGCGCGTCGCCGAGCGAGCGCGCGGGTGCGCGTGTTCGGGTCCATGTTTGGGTCCGAGTGCGATCCGTGTCCGGGTCCGAGTCGGTGTTCGAATCGGTGTTCGAGTCGGTGTGCGAATCGGTGTGCGAATCGGTGTGCGAATCGGTGTGCGAGTCGGTGTTCGAGTCGGTGTTCGAGTCGGTGTGCGAGTCGGTGTTCGAGTCGGCGAAGAAACAGCGCTTCGCTGTGGTGAGGCCTCTCGCGTTTCCACCCCCCGCGGAACCGACGGACGTTGCTGGTCGCGCACGCGCACGTGCACGCGCACGCGCACGCGGACGTGGACGTGGACGTGGACGTGGACGTGGACGTGGACGTTATAACGTGGACGTCGTGGACGTGGACGTGGACGACGTGGACGTGGACGTGGACGTGGACGTGGACGTGGACGTACGTGGACGTGGACGTCGTGGACGTGGACGTGGACGTCGTGGACGTGGACGTGGACGTGGACGACGTGGACGTGGACGTGGAAGGGCGCGTACCTGCAGCGCGGACGGACGCGGACTCGGTCCGCGTCCCGGCTTCGGCGCCGTCTCCAACTCAGCAACGCTGCCGACCTGACGGCCTGTCGACCCTCCTGCGAAGCGCAGCGCCTCAGCGCGGAGCGGGCAAGCCCATCTCCCGATCCGGAAGACCGCCGCACCCTCGACACGGGACGTCGCCATCTCGCGTACGTTGGACCCTGCGAGCGCTGTCGTGCGCGCAGCTCACGACGGCGCTCGCCTCCGACCCTACTTTCTATTTCCAGGCGTGAGCTCCATCGAACGTCCGAAGGCACCGGGCGCGCGTCAGCCTCCGAGGTCGCTCGCACGAATCCGGGTGCGAAGCGCCGTCGTCCGACCCTCGTG
>JAHBWH010000072.1 GCA_019637115.1 Myxococcales bacterium
GCGCCGGTGTGGCGGGGCGTGTCCTCCCCCGCCGTGAGCCACGCAGAGAACAATCCGCAGAGATGCGAACGATCCTCCGACATTCGCGCCTGCCACCGTCAAGGCCGATGGGGCTGTCACGAAGTTACAGCCCCACCAGCGCCGCGCCGGTGTGGCGGGGCGTGTCCTCCCCCGCCGTGAGCCACGCAGAGATCAATCCTCCGACATTCACGTGTCGTGGATCTACCGAGGGACCGCATCCGTGATTCGGGCCTCGGGGGCGCCGACAGCAATCACGACCGTCGTCACTCGAGCGCGCGCGCGAGCAGGTCGAAGGCCTCCACGCTCAACGTCTCGCCCCGCGCGCCCGGGTCGACGCCCGCGGCTCGCAGCGCCTCCTCCACGCGCTCGGTGGGCGCCAACGACGAGAGCGCGTTGCGGAGCGTCTTTCGTCGCTGATCGAACGCCGCGCGGACCACGCGGCGGAAGCTCTCGGTCTCCTCCGCCCGAGGCGTCGCGTGCGGCACCAGCCGCACGACCGCGCTGTTCACGCGGGGCGGTGGGAAGAACGCGCCAGGCTTCACCATCAACACCGGGACGACGTCGAAGGCCGCGCAGACGAAGACCCCGAGCGCGCCGTAGGCCTTGGTGCCCGGCTCGGCCAAGAGCCGATCGCGGACCTCGCGTTGCACCATCACGACCGCGCGGTCGATGCGCGCGCGCTGCTCCACGAGGGCGCGGAAGATGGCGCCCGTGATGGCGTAGGGGAGGTTGCCCGCAATCGCGACCGGCGGCGCGTCCTCGCCGAGGAGCGCGGCCAAGTCGAGCGCTGCGGCGTCGCCCTCGCGCACCTCGAAGCGCGGGATGGCGCCGAGCTCTTCGCGCAGCAGCGCGATCATGCGCCGGTCCTTCTCGACCGCGAGCACGCGCGCCCCGCGCCGGAGGAGCGCCGCCGTCAGCGTGCCCGCGCCGGGCCCGAGCTCGACCACGCGCTCGTCGTCCCTCGGCGCGACCGCCTCGGCGATCGCTTCGACCACGGGCTGCGAGACCAAGAAGTTCTGCGAGAAGCGGCGGCTCGGCGCCTGCCCGTGGCGCGCGAGCACCTTGCGCGGATCTTCCCAGGGCGGCGCCAGCGGTGAGTCGCTCACGCGGCCCTCCGTGGGTTCTCTGCTCGCTCTACCGCGACGGCGGCGGGCATACCTTCTCCGACCACCCAGGCCGTCGCGCCGAGGCGGACGAGGGTGCGGCGCGCGTCGTCGAGGCGACGCGCCTCGGCGCGGCCGTAGATGCGCGCGAGGGTGGCCTCCGCGTCGCTCTCGGGGGGCGGCGCGAACGCGCGACCGTCGGGAAGCAAGAACGCGACGCGGTTGCCATGCGAGAGCGCGAGGCGCAGCGAGGCGACGACGGGCTCCAGGTCGACGACGCCGTCGAAGTCCGTGATGACGAGGATCGCGCCCGGCTCGCGCGAGGCGCCGCCGCTCGTCCGGAGCGCCTGCGCGAGCGCCCCGGACTTCGCGCGATCGCTCGGCTCGATCTGATGGGGGAGGGCGAGCCCGCGCTCGCGGCAGAAGGCCCGGAGGACTCGCCCCGTCGAGGTGCCCGCGCGCACCTCGCGCGCCCCATGCCCCGGCGTGAGCGCGGCGGCCCGATCGAGCGCCGCGCGGCAATGGGCGACGAGGCCAGGGACGTCGAAGACGCCGCGCCGCCGGAAGTCGAGCCCGTCTTGTTGTCGCACGTAGCGGCCCACGCGCTCGCAGAGCCCGTCCTCGTCGATGTCGGTCAAGTCCTCGTCCACCAGCTCGGTCATCGCGAGCAGCGCCTCGTACACGCGCAGCTCGTGTGCGCGGCCTTCCCCGGGCGCGAGCTGCGCGACCACGCGCGTGTCGACGCCCAGGAGCCCCACGCGATCACCTTCGGCGAGCGCGCCGCGCGCGGCGGCCGCCGCGGCCTCGAGCGCAAAGTCGAGCTTGCGCCGGCCGGGCACCCCACCGCGCATCGTGCCGCTGACGTCGAGGACGATCCACCGCGTCTGCCGGATCTCCTGCTCGACCTCGCGAACCAAGAGGCGCCCGCGCCGCGCGCTCGCCTTCCAAGCGATCGACTTGAAGGGATCGCCCGGCACCAGCTCGCGGAGCTCGTGCAGCTCGGTGCCACCACCCCGTCGGCGCGCGCGCGTGCGTCCCGAGCTCTCCATCGCGGCGCCGTGCGCGCGGGCGGCCCCGCCGCCGCGTCGGGCCGCGGCCCTCGGGAGCACACGGATGACGAGGGGGTTCGGGAAGTAGAGCGGCGTCTCGAAGAGCCCAAAGGGGCCGCGGAGGCGTACGGCGAGGCCGTGCAGGACGATGCGGCCGATCGCGGGCGCGCAGAGGCGCAGCCGGAGCTCCGTGCGGCTCCGGGCGGGGACGACGAAGGCGGGGGTCGTCTCCACGTCGACCCCGGGTGCGACGATCGGCTCGAGCGCGGCGACGTAGAGATCATCGCTGCCGCGATGGCGCAAGAAGCACCGCACCTCGAAGGGGGCACCGGGCACGACCGAGCCGCTCGCGACCCCGGTGCCCTGGTCGATCCACCACGCGAACTCCAGGCGCTGACGTCGGAGCCGGCGGCCAGCGGGCAGGGTCGCGGCGAGCGCGGTGACGATCCCGACGAGCCCCGCGCCTGCGAGCCCGACCGCGGCGGGCGCCTCGAGCGCCACCGCCGCGGCGAGCCCGGCCGAGAGCCCGACAAAGAGCCAGATCGCCGCGCGCGAGGGGAGGGGCAGCATCGGCGCTCACTCCCGTCGCGGGCCGACCTGCTCGAGGGCTTGCCGGACGACCCGCTCGGGCCGGAGCCCCTCCATCTCGGCCTCGGGGGTGAGCACGAGGCGGTGTGCGAGCACCGGCGTCGCCAGCGCCTTCACGTCGTCGGGGAGGACATAGGCGCGCCCCGCGAGCAGGGCGCGGGCGCGCGCCGCCTGCAGGAGCGCGAGCGAGGCTCGTGGGGAGGCCCCGAGGAAGACCCGGCCGTGGTCGCGCGTGAACGAGGCGAGCCGCACGACATAGTCCAGGACCTCGTCCTCGACGTGGATGCCCGCGGCGAGCTCGCGGAGGCGGAGCACGTCGGCGGGGCTGAGGACCGTGCGCGGCGCGGGGCTCGAGCCCAGAAACCGACGGAGGATGCCGCGCTCGTCCTGCGGGCTCGGGTACCCGAGCAGGAGGCGCACGAGGAAGCGGTCGATCTGCGCTTCGGGCAGCGGGTAGGTGCCGGCCTGTTCCACCGGGTTCTGGGTCGCGAGCACCAGGAAGGGCGAGGGCAGCGGGCGCGTCTCGCCCTCGATCGTCACCTGCCGCTCCTGCATCGCCTCGAGCAGCGCGCTCTGGGTCTTGGCAGGCGCACGGTTGATCTCGTCGCCGAGGACGACGTTCGCGAAGATCGGGCCCTCGCGGAGCTGAAAGGTGCCGTCTCGCGGCGAGAGGACGTAGGTGCCCGTGATGTCCGCGGGGAGGAGATCCGGCGTGAACTGAATGCGGCGGAAGCTGAGCCCGAGCGTCGCTGCGAACGCCTTGACGAGCGTCGTCTTGGCGACCCCGGGGACGCCCTCCAAGAGCGCGTGCCCGCCCGCGATGAGTGAGACGAGGAGGAGCTCGGGGATCTCGCGCGGACCGACGAACACGGCTTGGACCTCGTCGAGGACGCGCGCCGCGAGGCGGGCCGCTTCGGTGAGATCGTGATCGGGTTGCGGGGTGGCGGGCTGGGTCACGGGCGGGCGTCGGCGCGGGGTGAGACGTCGGGTAGGCGGGCGAGCAAGCGCTCGCCGGTGTCTACCATGCGGGCGAGCTCGGTGGGGGAAACGGTGGGCGGCTTGGGCGGGAGATCGACCTGCGCGCGCAGACGGTCGAGGGTGACGAGGAGCTGCCGGAGCGCGTCTCGCTCGGAGGTCGAGAGCCCCGCGCGCGCCGCCGCGTCGAGGACATCCTTCAGGCGCGGCGAGCGGGGCAGGCCCAGCCGCTGCGTCAGCTCCTCCTCGAGCTCGTATTTGTAGACGAGCGCAGAGTGGACGCGTGCGTCGGCGCGGCGCGCGAAGAAGCTCACGCGGCTCGCGTAGCCGCCGCCGCGCGGAGGCTCGAGCCCGAGCTCGGCCGCGCTGTAGGGCGAGCGCCGCGGAAGGGTCGAGACCGCGAAGACGAAGAGGATCGCGAGCAGGACGAGGGTGAGCAGGCGCAGCGCGAGCGGCGGCAGGTCGGCCTTCGCCGCGCGGGCTAGCCAGTCCTCGAGCCGCGCGAGCGCGTCTCGCTGCGCGCCGTGCCGACCCTCGAAGCGGGTCTCGGGCGAGACGACCAGGACCCGCCCGCCGCGCTCGCCCAGGTAGCGCAGGAGGTTGCCGACGAAGCGCCGGTTGTCCCGGAAGCGGAGCATGTTGTTGATGAAGAGGCTGCTGTCGCCGATCACGATGAGCCGGCCCTCGTCGACCGCGCCGGCGAGGACCAGCGCGCTCCCGGGCTCGAAGAGGAGCACTGGGTCGAGGTCGGCGTGGTGCAGCGTCGCGGGGTGGTTGGCGACCACGCCGCGGACCCCCTCCGTGAGCGGATGCTCGACGTGTGGTGTCGCGAGCGGGAGCCCAGGGTTGCCGCGGAGGAGGAGCGCCTCGGGCCCAGGCCCGTATCGAGCGCGCTCCACGCCATAGAGGGAGAGGAAGCTCGCGGACTCTCCCTCGTCGTCGGCGATCGCGACGCGACCGCCGCTGCGGAGGAAGCTCGCGAGGCTGGCGCGCGGGAGCGCGCGCGTGGGGTGGATAATCAGCAGGGCATCGGTCGGACCGAGCCCGCCGAGGTCGATCTCGGACGGGGTGTCGATCACGACCTCCGCGGCCGCCGCCACCTCGAGGAGCGCGCCGATGCCGTTCCAAGCGTCCGGATCGAGCGCGAAGTCCTGGGCGGACGCAGGGGCCGCCGTCGCGGCGGCGAGCAGGGCGCACCACGCCCAGGTCGCCGATCGATGGGGTTGCCCGGCCCCGGACCTGGACCTGGACGGGGACCTGGACCCGGAGGCGGACTCGGAGGCGGACTCGGAGGCGGACTCGGAGGCGGAGGCGGAGGCGGACTCGGAGGCGGACTCGGAGGCGGACTCGGAGGCGGACTCGGAGGCGGACTCGGAGGCGGACTCGGAGGCGGACTCGGAGGCGGAGGCGGACTCGGAGGCGGACCCGACGGCCCCGGACGTGCACGTGGACGTGGACGTGGACGTGGACGTGCACGCGCATGTGCAGGTGGACGTGGACGCGCACGTGGACGCGGACCTGGACGCGGACCTGGACGCGGACGTGGACGCGGACGTGGACGCGGACGTGGACGCGGACCTGGACGCGGACCTGGACGCGGACCTGGACGCGGACCTGGACGCGGACCTGGACGCGGACCTGGACGCGGACCTGGACGCGGACCTGGACGCGGACCTGGACGCGGACGTGGACGCGGACCTGGACGCGGCCTGTCCCTCGCTCTCGCCGCCCTCGCGTCGGGGCGGGCGCGTCGAACTTGTGTGGGAGGGGGCGGTTGCTATAGTGCCCTCAAACGGGAGCGAGTGAATGCTACCGCCCTTCATCATCGAGCAGATCCGCAAGCGAGAAGAGGACGAGCGCACCATCGAAGAGCGCCCGGTGCTCGAGATCCCGGTACCGCCAGCGCCGCCCCGCGCTGAGCAGGTCGTCGACGACGGGCAACGCGGCCTGGTCGTGATCGACCTCTTCAACTGAGGGGCGCCGCGCGCTTTCGACTGAAGGGCGTCGCACGCGCAGACCGGCTCGACGAGCCTCGGGTCGCGCCCCCGCTCACCCACGCGTGATCTCGCCCCAGAGCCCGCCCAGCTCATCCGCGCGGAACGCCCGTCCTTCGACGAACGCGCCAACCGTCTCCCGGCTCTGCAGGGCGTAGAGGCGGCCTCCCGCTGCCCCGATGACCTCGCCGTGGACGTCGGCGGCGTCGTCCGAGAGCAGGTACGCGAAGAGCGGTGCGACGTGCTCGGGCATCATCGACGCGGCGGCGATGCCGCGAAAGAGCGGGAGATCCTCCGTGAGCCGGGTCCGCGCGGTGGGGACGACCACGTTCACCCGGATCGCGTGCCGCCGGAGCTCGACGGCGGCTGAGCGCGCGAGGGCCACGAGGCCCGCCGACGCGGCGCTCATCGCGCCCTGGCGGGCGGTGCCGAAGAAGCCCGCGGCGCCCGCGCAGAGCACGATCGAGGCCCCCCGACCGCGCTCGATCGCGCGCGCGGAGGCGGCGCGGAGGAGCTGGGTGGGCGCCCGGAGCCCGACGCCGAGCACCGCGTCGAGGTCTTCCTCCGCGAGCTTCGCGACGCTTCGGTCGCGCCGGACACCCGCGGCTGCGACGACTCCGTCAAAGCCGCCGAAGCGCGCGTCCATCTCCTCGAGCATCCGCGTCGCGGCGTCGACGCTCGTGACGTCGAGCGCCAAGCCGTGGGCCTCGCCGCCGCTCGCGCGCACCTCGTCGACCACCGCGTCGACCACGGCAGGATCGGCGCCGAGCCCCTCGGGGTCGCAGCCGAGGTCGACGAGCAGCAACCGACCGCCCGCGCGGGCCAGCTCGAGGCTGACCGCGCGGCCCACGCCGCGGCCCGCGCCAGTCACGAGAATCGCCTTGCCTTCGAGGGGTCGCTGTTCGGTCATTCGCTCGTGTCCCGCGCGCCACCTGTTCCTGGGCGGGGCTTTGGAGTATACGCTGGAGGGCGCGAGCGCACGCGGAAGGTTCGTCGGACGACGAGCCACCCGAAGGTTCTCTTCGGATCCGCGAGGGGGGACGGAGCTCTCCTCGGACGACCCGCGCTCCCGAGCGTCCCTCGCTCGGGGGGAACCGAGGCGAGGAGTGAGCGGGACGTTCTACGGTCGATACGAGCTCTTGAGGAAGATCGCGGCGGGCGGGATGGCCGAGATCTTCCTCGCTCGCCACTGGGGCGAGGGCGGGTTCTTCCGAGACGTCGTCATCAAGCGCCTGTTCAAGAACCTGGCCGAGCACGAGCCGACGCTGCGGATGTTTCACTACGAGGCGCGCCTGCTCGCTCACCTCGGCCACCCCAACATCCCCCAGGCCTACGATCTCGGCTTCGCCGAGGGGACCTGGTTCATCGCCATGGAGTACGTCGATGGGCTGAACGTCGCCGACGTGTGGCGTACGGGAGTGCGCAGCCGCGTCTTCATGCCCCTGCACGTGACGATCGGTGTCGCGCTTCAGGTCTGCGAGGCTCTTCATCACGCACACGAAGCGCGCGACAAGGCTGGCCGGCCGCTCCGCATCGTGCACCGCGACGTCACGCCACAGAACGTCATGCTCACCCGGGACGGGGTCGCCAAGCTGATGGACTTCGGCGTGGCCAAGACCGACGCGCGCGACGACACCGAAGCGGGCGCGGTGAAGGGCACCTGGAGCTACATGGCGCCCGAGCAGGTGCGGGGGCGGAAGGTGGATCGCCGCGCCGACGTCTTCGCGCTCGGCGTGATCCTCTACGAGCTGACGACGGGGACGCGGCTCTTCCGGGGCACCGACGCGCAGATCATGACGCAGATCGTCGAGGAAGACGCCCCGGCGCCGAGCAGCCGCGTGCCGGAGTACCCGGCAGACCTGGAAGAGATCGTGCTCGCCTGCCTCCGACGGGATCTTCGCGGTCGTATCGCGAGCGCGGGTGACCTCGCCCTCCACCTCGAGCACTTCGCCATGCGCAACGGCATGTCGGTTGGCCCCCGCGCGATCGCGGCGTATCTGGCGGCGATCTTCCCGTCCGAGCCCGTGGTCGATGAGGCGCTGGCGCTGGTGCCGCCCCCGCCCGACGGCGCCTTGCCTCGCGTCGAGGCCGAGATCGCCTACGCGGACGATGCCGAGCTCCTCGAGGACGACGGGAGCGAGCCTCGAGCGGTGTCGCTCCCGCCCGCGCCGCTCGCGGGGTTCGTCGACCCAGACGGCTCGGGGCAGGGGCCCGTCGTGGTGCTCGATCGCCCGCGGCATGGCCACGAGCCGCCAGTCGAAGGGCTCGAGGACGACTACCTCTCCGAGCTCGAGCGGCGTCTCGACTTCGATCGGGAGTGATCGGGGCGGGGTGGCTCAGGTCGCCGTGTCGCTGCCATCGAGCGGCTCTGGTGACGAGCCCACATAAGGTGAGGTGTCGGCGCTCATGACCGCAGGGAACTGCCCGACGAGCGTGTCTTCGGACGGCGTTGGCGTGAGGACGGGCGCGAGCGTGTCGATCTCCTGGGTCTCGTGGGTCTCGAGCATCGAAGACGAGACGGGCGCGCTCTCGGCGGCTTCTCCTTCGAAGGCCTCCGACCAGGCGTCGTAGCTCTGCGATCCCGGGACGAGCATCTCGTAGACCTCGGCGATCCGCCGCCGCCTCGCGGCGCCGCTGAAACGGTCTCGTACGCGCTGGTAGGCGGCGTCGATCACGCGGGCGCGCAGCGCCGGGTCAGTTCCCAGCGCGACGATGGCGTCCGCCAGGCTGATCTCGTCGCCGGGCACGTAGAGCAACCCCTCGCGCTCGTCGCGCACGACCTCGGCCACGGCGGGGACACCCGCAGCCACGACGGGGCGGCGACACGCGAGGTACTCGAGGAGCGGCTCCGGCAGATCCCCGTGCTCCTGAAAGCGAGGCGTCGTGCTCGCGCTCACGACGGCCACGTCGCACGCGGCGATGAGTGAAGGGAGGGCGACGGCGCGGGGCTCGCCGCGCACCGTGACCAGGTGCTCGAGGTCGAACGCGCGCACCATCTGCTCGATGCTCGTGCGACGGTCGGAGTTCGGCTCGCCCGCGAGCAGGACCTTCAGTCGTAGGCGGCTGCCGATCGCGCGGACGGCGGCGAGGAGCGTCGAGATCTCCCGATCGAGCGAGAATGGGCCGAGGTAGAGGAGCCGGAGCACCGGCGTCGACGCAGTTGGCCACCAATCATAGGTGTCGACGTCCACGCCTGGGCTGACCACGGCGACCTTGCCCCCGTACCCTCGCTCGGCGAGCGCGCGCGCCGCGGCGTCCGCGCCGACGAGCACCAGGTCTGCGTCCTCGAGGCAGCGCTCGTGCACGACCGCCCACTCGTCCTCGACGCGCGCACCCTCCGACTCGTCGAAGAAAGACGCGACCTCGTAGATGAAGCGGAAGCCCATGGCGCGACGGTGGGCCCGCGCGAGGTCTCCCTCCCACGGACCGCGGACGTGGACCACGTCGTACGCCTCGGCTTCGAGCTGACGTTTGAACGCCCGCGCGAAGGTCGCGCGCTGCTCGGCCGCGTCGCCCGTGCATCGCACACGGAAGAGTCGGGCCTCGCCAAGCCGGCTCTGGTGCGGCAGGCTCGCGGTCTTACGCGTCACGATGTCGAGGTCCCCTCGGAGCCCGGCGGCCATCGCGAGGATCGCGCTCGAGTGCGCGTTTGCGCCCGGGACGGTGCCATAGGCGGAGACGAGGACGCGCAGACGCTCCGCGCTCATCGTGCGCTCCTCGTTCGCGGCGACGTCGCGCTGGGGCGGCGGTCGACCGGGTCGATCATGGGCACAAGGTAGCATCCCCACGTCAGCGCGCCGCTCCTCGCGGCGGCGGGGTGGACTCGCGACGCCCCGACCCGATGTGGTAGAAATGCCAAGGCTCCCGTCGGGGACGGGGCCGACGGACGGTAGCGGTCCCGGAAAACTCCTTGCCAGCCGCGAGCCTCCACGACTACAAGCTTCGACTGCCCCCCCCGATTCTCGACACGGAGGAACAGTGAACCAGCTCGCGCGCTACCTCATGGAGCACATGTACATCGACTTCGACGGGGCCATCTCGATCGACGAGGTGCGTCAGCTCCTGCGAGAGGAGGATACGCGCGAGTCCCGTGCGCTGCTCTCGAAGCTCATCGAGGACAAGGGCATCGATGACATGATGCTCACCATCGCGGAGATCCTCAAAGATCACCTCCGCACCGGGATCTCGGAGACCGTCGTCCGGGAACAGCTGGTGACCTACGGGGAGTCCTGACGCGGAGCTCGCCGGATCTCGGAGTCGGCGACGCGGAGGAGTGACGAGGCCCGCCATCGCACGGAGTGAGCGAGCCCCGGCGACGCGAGCTCGCGGCACCTCCTGCTACGGCGTGAGGCTTGGAGGCGCGCGACGACGAGCCGCCGCGAGCGCGCGGGCGCTCATCCTCCTGCTCCTCGTTGGTTGTGACGCGGGCGGGCTCGAATGGGGCCGGCCTCCCGCGCTCGCCTCCTCCTCGCCAGCCGACGGGGCGACCGAGGTCGACCGTGTCCTGACCTTGAGGGTCCACTACGACGAGCACCTCGCCGCGCGCACCGTGTCGCGCGGGACCGTCACGCTCCGCTCGGGGCCGCGGACCTACCTCCTCTCGGTGCGCTACGATCCCATCCTTCGCGCGATCGTCGCCCGGGAGTGGGGGAACGCCCCGCTCGAGCCGAACGTCGAGCACGAGTTGAGCGTCTCGGGGGTCCGCGGGCTGGATGGGACACCCGCGGAGCCGGTGGTGATCCGCTTCCGGACCGGGGCGGCGCTCGGTGTCCCGGAGGTCGAAGGCACGACGACATGGTCGCAGGTGCAGCCGATCCTCGCCTCGCGCTGCGGCCCGTGCCACGACGACACGCAGCGCGAGCACGGGCTGGTGCTGACGAGCCCAAACGGGATCGCGTCCACTGCGGTCGGGGTCGAGGCGCGGCAGACCGCGCGGGTGGGGACCGCAGAGCGTGGCCTGGGCGGGATGTCGCGCATCCACGTCGTCGCGGGGATCGGGGATCCAGCGCGGAGCTACCTCGTCTACAAGCTCCTCGGCGACGCGCCGATCCACGGCATGCCGATGCCGCCCGACGAGGCGCTCACCCCGTCGGAGGTCGCGACCGTGGTCGATTGGATCCTGAGCGGCGCGCCGACCGAGTGACGGGTCCAGACCCGGACCTCGGAACCGGACTCGGAACCTGTCCCGATGGCGACGCGTCCGAACAGGCGCGCGCGGTTTCGCGGCTGTGCTCGATCGGCGAGGCTGCTATGGTCGAGGACATGAGCCTTCGAGCCTTGCTCGTCGCCGTGTTGGTCCTCTCGGGCTGCGACGACGAAAGCGACGTGGTCGAGCAGCGAGTCGAGAACGTGAACCTCGGCGGGCGCGCGCCCGCCGCCGAGGCCGCGGCCCCATTGGAGCTTCCGGGCGTCGACCTGGCGTCCCTCGGCGGGGCCGATCGTCGGATGGCGAGCACGTTGCTGCGCGATCTGCTCTCGCCGTGCGGGGAGCCGATCTCGGTCGCGCGCTGCGTCTCGGAGGGCACGGCGTGCAATCGCTGCGTCCCGGCTGCGCGCTACGTCGTCAGGCTCGCGGCCGAGGGGCTCCCCGACCACGAGATCCGCACGCTCTACCGGAACCGATACGACCCCGCGGCGCAGAAGACGATCGACCTCGAGGGGGCGCCCGTCCGCGGCACCCCGATGGGCGCGAGCGTGACGCTCGTCGTCTTCAGCGACTTCGAGTGTCCGTATTGCCGGCTCGCCCATCCGCTGCTGATGCAGCTCCTGCGCGAGCACGAGGGCCGCGCGCGGCTCGCGTTCAAGCACTTCCCGCTCTCGATGCACGAGCGCGCGGTGCCCGCCGCGTTGGCCGCCGCCGCGGCGCAGAACCAGGGCAAGTTCTGGGAGATGCACGACATCCTCTTCGAGCACCAGGACGCGCTCACCGACGCCGATCTCGAGCGCTACGCGCGGGAGATTGGCCTCGATCTCGCGCGCTTTCGGGCCGACGTCACGGCCGAGGCCGCGCGTGAGCGGGTCGAGCGCGATCGCGCCGAGGGGCGCGAGCTCGGGGTGCAGGGGACACCGTCGATCTTCATCAACGGTCGCCGCTTCGAGGAGCCCTTCGAGAACCTCTCCGTGTTTCTGCGCGAGGAGCTGGACTGAGGCTCGACCCGTGTCTCGTCGACCCGTCTCCCCTCGACCGAGCGCTCCTCGGTCTGCCTTGGCTTGAATCACCTCTTCACCGCCACGTCCAAGGATCCCGATGAACAAGCGACGCCGCCTCTCCTCCAACCTCACCCTCCTCCTGGTCGCGCTGGCCATCCCTGCCGCCATCGCGGCGGCGCAGGTCTCGGCGGGGACTCGCGCGCCGGAGATCGGGTTGAACGACACGGCGGGCAATCCGGTCCGGATGGCTCAGCTCCGCGGGAAGGTCGTCCTCGTCGATTTCTGGGCTTCGTGGTGCGCGCCATGCCGCGAAGAGATGCCGGTCCTCGAGCGCTTCCACCAGCAGTACAAGGACCGAGGGCTCGTCATCGTCGGTGTGAACATGGACCGCGAGGCGCCGAACATGCAGCGCTTCCTCCAGCGCACCCCTGTCTCCTTCCGGATCGTTCATGACGGACAGAACGCGGTGGCGGGCCGCTACGGGCCGCCGCGGATGCCCTCGTCGTACATCATCGACAAGCGCGGGGTCGTGCGCTTCGTCCACGCGGGCTTCCGCGCGAGCGACGCAGCCGGCATGGAGCGCGAGATCCAGCAGCTGCTCGCGGAGTGAGCGAAGAAGCTCGCCTTCCCAACGATGCGGCCGCGTCCGCGCGGCCGTGTCCGCGTCGGGTTCCCACGAACGTCGCGAAACGCGGCCATGTCCAGGCGCGGCGACGTTCCGCCACGGACGTTCTGTCACGGACGTTCTGCCACGGACGTTCCGCCACGGACGTTCCGCCACGGACGTTCCGCCACGGACGTTCCGCCACGGACGTTCTGCCAGACGCGGCTCGATGCGCGGCGGAATGTCCAGCAAGGCCCGCCGACGTCACAGCGCGCCGCCGGCTCCTTCGACCGTCGTCAACGGCGAGGGCGGAGCTTCGCTTGGTGTAAGAACTGACCGACCTGCCCTGCGACGTAGACGCCGAGGTCGGCGTCCTCTTGGCTGAAGGCGTCGTCGCCGCGGCGGTTGACCAGCTGGAGCACGCCCAGCAGACGGCCTTGGTGCACGAGGGGTAGGAAGAGGGCGTTGCGGGCGTCGAGACCGACCCAGCCGTCGACCTCTGGGACGAAGCGCGGGTCGGAGCTCAACGGGGCGACCCGCAGCGCCCCGCCCGACATCGCCGCGGCGACGCCGAAGAGCCCCGTATTGTTGGGGATCGCGTCCCCCTGGCGACCCGCGCCGCCGTCACCCGAGGCCAACACGATGCGCAGCACGTCGTCGTCGATGTCGTACAGGGCCGCCACGGCGGCCTCTGCGGGCAAGAGCTGCGCGAAGAGTTTCAGGGCGAAGTCGAGGCCCTCGGTCGCGGACCCGAGGAAGAAGAGGTCCTGGCATGCCTCGAAGGCGTCGGCGAGGCGCGCGTCGTGATCGTCGGTCGTGCGGCGGGGACGCGGCGCGGGCGCGGGCGTCGAGGCCCGAGCGGTTGACGTAGGTGGGGTCGAAGTAGCCGCGCTCGCCGGAGGCGGGGTCGAGGCCGTCGTCGGGGCGGCCCATCGGGCGAGCGGCCGGTCGCAGACCAGGTCGCCTTGCCAGTCCTTCCACTGCGCGGTGACCACGGGGGGCCGCAGCGGGCGGTCGTCCCAGGCGTGGTCGAAGATCGCCACGTTGACGAACTTCCCGGGTCCGCCGCCCTCGAGGAGGGCTCGCAGCGACTCGACGCGCGCAACGGCGATGCGCTCGGCGACGTCGGCCGAGCTCCCCTCGGCGACGAGGTACGTCCGCTCACGGTAGCAGAGCGGGTTCTCGGCGGTTGGGTCGACGTCGCGGGTGAGGAGCAGCCGCCAGGCGACGCCCGCGTCGACGCCTTCGGTGGCCTCGGCGGTCGTCGTCGCGGCGGGCGGTTCGGTCGACCCGCCCGCCGCAGCTTCGGGCGGAGCCGCAGCTTCGGGCGGAGCCGCAGCTTCGGGCGGGCTTGAAACCGGAGTCGCTGCGGGAGCCGCTGCCTCGGGCGCAACCGTGGGCACGCGCGGTCCCGTGGTCTCGGGGAGCGAGGTTCCGGTCCCGGCGTTCGACGCGACGCTGGTCGGAGCGCTGGCCTCGGGGGCGGGCACGCTGGCGCTCGGGGTCCCCACGACGAGCTCCGTGAGCGGCGGGCCATCCTTTCCCGCGATGTACGCCATCGTCATCGCGCGCTTCTTCTTGGGCGCGGGCGCGCTCGCCGCCGAGCCAGCGGACGTCGGGGGTGCGCTCGGCGCCGTCGAGGCGGGGGCGCTCGACGGGGCTGGCCCCGCTGGGGGGCTCGACGGAGCTGGCCCCGCTGGGGCGCTCGACGCGGCCGGCGAGGAGGCGCCAGCGTCGGGCCCGACCGGGGTGAATACCGGACTCTCGGGCGCACCGGGGGCCTGCGACGCGGGCGCTCCGACCGGGACCGCGGTGACGGCGGGCAGCGCCCCGGCCGGGATGTACGCCATCGTCTGCTTCGCCATCTTCTTCGCGGGGGGCGAAGAGGCCATCGCGGGAGGCGGCGACGAGGGCTTGGTCACGTCGGGCGAGGGGGGGCGATAAGAGTCCGGCGAGGGCGGTCGATACGACGGCGTCTCGGCCTGGGTCGAGGGCGGCCGGTACGATGGCGTCTCGGAAGACGCGGTCGGCGCAGGCGCAGCGCGCGGTACCTCGTCGGCAGGGATCCGGAGCCCCCGCGGCGGAGGCTGCGAAGGTGGGCGGCTCGGCGAGGTCGGCGGCGCCGCGGGCTCGGCGGGGGCGAGGCTGAACCGGCGGCGGTCCACTGGATCGAGCACGGTCACGAGGCCGTCGGCCGAGACCGCGCAGCTCGAACCCGTCGGGACCCCACCTTGCTCACCGAGCTCGGCGCGCCCCTTTCGGAGGGCGGACATCCAGTTGTCGGCCTCGACTTCGACCTCGGCGCGAACCTCCGAGCCCCCGAGATCCGACACCACCATCCGCCAGCGCTTCACGTCCAGCTCCTCAGTTGTGGCGGACGGTATGCGCCAGCGTCCGTCGGGGTCAAGGCTCGGCGCCGGTGAGCCGTCGTCACCTACCAGCCACCTTCTCCCTCGGCGCCTGGACCATCGCGCTGCGTGGCGGTACCGTGCGCGCCGGGTGAGCTAGAGGCGAGACATGTGGATCTTGGTGGTCGGACCAGAGGCCAAACACGAGCGGGAGGGGAGCGCGGCGGACGTGCTGCGGCAGCTCGGCTGCCGAATTCGCGTCTGCGACCTCTGGGACTCGCTCGATGATCCCGCCTTCGGGCGCGAGCCACCGGCCGCGATCCTGGTCGAGGCCGAGGATGAGGTCGACGCGGGCCGCGCCGCGCTCCAGCGACTCCGCGCCGTCAAACCGCTCGTCGAGGTGCCAGCGTTGATCGCCGTCAGCGTCTCGGGGCTCGGCCGGCTCGACACGAACGACGGCTTCGACGACTTCGTGCTCGTCCCCTACGTCCCCGCCGAGCTCTACCTGCGCGTCCGGCGGGCCGAGTGGAAGCGCTCCGACTTCAGCGGGCAAGAGCGCATCAAGATGGGCGCCCTCTGCATCGATCTCGCCGCGCACGAGGTCACGGTCGACGGTCGCGCGGTGCAGCTCACGCACCAGGAGTTCGCGCTCCTCCGTTTTCTCACCCAGCAGCGGGGTCGCGTCTTCTCGCGGCAGCAGCTGCTCGAGCGGGTGTGGGGGGTCGACTATTACGGGTCGAGCCGCACGGTCGACATCCACATCCGACGCCTCCGGATGAAGCTCGGGAGCGCCGTCGACTCGCTCGAGACGGTTCGCGGCGTGGGTTACAAGATCAAGGCGCCGTGAGCGCGAGTGACCTCGAGGCCGATGCGAGGCCGCGCGATGGGCGAGTGAAGCCGCTCGCGATCTCGCTCGGGGACCCGGCTGGGGTGGGTCCCGCAGTCGGCGTGGGCGCCATCGCCGCTCGCCGGGACGACGCCTTCCTCGTCTTCGGCGACGCGACCTGGCTCGGCCGCGCGCTCCGCGATCGCGGGATCGAGCCGACGGAGGCGTCCGCCGCGATGGCGCCGGGTGCCGTCGCCCTCGTCGACGTCGCGCGGTGGGACGAGGACATGGTCCGCGCTCACCGTCCCACCGCCGTGGGAGGCCGCGCGCAGCTCATCGCCCTGGACGCCGCAATCGACAGCGTCGCATCCGGGCGGGCGCGGGGCCTCGTCACGGGGCCCGTCAGCAAGGAGGCGATCTGCCTCTCCGGAGTGCCCTTCGTCGGTCATACCGAGCGCCTCGCAGAGCGAGCGGGACTCGCGCCGGATGCCGTGACGATGCTCTTCCTCGGCCCGCGGCTTCGAGTCGCGCTCGTGACCACCCACGCTTCCGTCCGCGACGCGGCTGCCGCCGTCTCGTCGGCGCGCGTCGAGCGCTCGTTGCGGCACCTCGTCGAGGCCCTGCACCGACTCGGCCTCCCTCGTCCGCGGATCGAGGTCACGGGGGTCAACCCGCACGCTGGCGAGGGGGGGCTCTTCGGAGACGAGGAGCGGCACGTCGAGGTGGCCCTCGCGCGGCTCCTCCCCCTGGCGAACGCGGAGATCGCGGGGCCGATCCCGGCCGAGGCGAGCTTCCGGCGAGCCGCGAGCGGCGCCATCGACGGCGTCGTCGCGATGCTCCACGACCAAGCGACCATCGCGTCCAAGCTCCTCGACTGGGGCGCGGCCGTGAACGTGACGTGGGGGCTCCCCTACGTCCGCACGAGCGTCGATCACGGCGTCGCGTACGACGCGGCCGCCGCCGACGCCGCCGAGCCCGAAGGGATGATCGCGGCCATCGACATGGCGCGCCTCCTGACGGCCTGAGCCGGCCCCGGTCGTCGGCCCCGGTCGCCGGTCGTCGGCCCCGGTCGTCGGCCCCGGTCGTCGGCCCCGGTCGTCGGCCCCGGTCGTCGGCCCCGGTCGTCGGCCCCGGTCGTCGGCCCCGGTCGTCGGCCCCGGTGATGCTGGTCCGAGGAGGGCGGGTTGGCTTCGTCCGGCGCGAAGAATTCCCCTGGCGCTGAAACGAAAAAACGTTGACCTCGCCGAGGAGGCCCTCCTAGCATCGCTCACCAAACCCGTCCTCGGTGGCTTTCGAGCAGGGCGGCAGGGAAGGAGGCCGACGCCATGTCGTTCTGGGAAGATGCGAGCCCGGTGGTGAAGGGCGCAATCGTCGTGGGAGTGATCGGGCTGCTCTACTTCGGCATCGCATTCTTTGCGAAGCTGCCCCCGTTCGGCGGGGGCGCGGCCGGTGAGACCACCCAGGAGCGAGGCCTCCAGCCTCCTGGTGGCGGCGGGGGCTGAGCGCCAGCCAAGCGCGGCGAGCCACGACGAATCGAGGAAGAGGGGCGCCGCGGCGCCCCTCTTCACGTGTGACGGCTGCAGCGCGCCGGCGCGCGCCAGGATCGCCTCCGTCGTCCATGTGCGCGAAGTGGGCGATGTCCCACCCTGCGACTACCATCGCGCTCATGACCCCTTGGACCGTGCTCTGCGACGAGCCGAGCCTCGCCGTCGAGCTCGCCCGCCACGCGGCAGAGATCGGGGTCTCGTTGCGTCCGGTCCTCTTGGACGAGCCGAGCGGCGAGAGGAACGCGGTGGCGGCCCTCCGGCCGCTCGACCCCGCCGCGCTGGCTCGCCTCGCGGCTTCCCCTTCGCGCCCCGCGGCCCTCGCGACGCTCGGTGACGGGGCCGAAGCGACCGCGCAAATCGCGAGCGAGCTCGGGATCCCGACCGTCTGCGAGCTGCGCCCCTTCGTCAGCCTCCTCGCGCTGCTCTCGGCGCCTGCGAGCCCCCTCGAGGCCAGCCCGCGGGGGCTCGAGCCGGTCGACCGGCAGCGGCTCGTGCGCTTCACGGGGGCACGCCGGGCCACCACGCACTTCGAGCCGCTCGACCACGGGCGGGTGGCCTTCGCGGGCCCTTGGGGCCTGGTCGACGTTGGTGAGGCGCGTGACCTCGCGCTCGCGCTCGCGGCGCTCGACGCCGCCCGTCACGACGCACGACCGAGCATGCCTCGCGTCGCGGGGATTCAACGGCAGTCCGTGCTCGACGTGATCTTCGGTCCCGCCCGGGAGCTCTCCGACCCCGCCAGCAAGTCGGCGCTCGCGAACTACGACGTGCCGCTCCCCCTCGAGGAGGTCTGCGCCAGCCCGAGCCGCGCGGCGGCGGAGGCGACGCGGATCGGCTTTCCTGTTCGGGTCGCGCTCGCCTCGCCCGATCTGCGGGGCTGGGAGCACCGTGATTTGGTCGCCGAGCGCGTCGAGAGCGCCTCCCGCGTGCGCGACGTGTTTCGACAGGTGATGAGCCTCGCGCAGGAGCGCGCGCCGCAGGCTCGCTTGCTCGGGGTCACGGTGTCCGCGACGTCGGAGACGCGCGCGCTCCTCAGGGTCGACGCGCGGTTGCTTCGGGAGGGGCTCGCGCTGGCGCGGATCGCCTTCGCCGACCCCCACGGGGAAGCCTGCGGTGATGCGACGCACGTGGTGCTGCCGTGCACACACGCGGGGTTGGAGCGCGCGCTCGGGCGGCTTCGGGGCGCGGCGCTCTTGCTCGCAGGAGGGGCGGTCGAGCGCCGGGCCGTGGTCACGTCGGTCGGCGACACCCTCCTGCGCGTGGCGGCGTTCCTCAACGACTGGCCCGAGGAGGTCGACCGCATTCGGCTCCAGCCGCTCGCCATGTTGGTCGACGGGCGTGTCGAGATTCGGGAGGCATCCGTGGCCGTGACCGACGCCTTCGAGCGTAACCTCATCGCCGCCCGCTGACGCCGCGCGCCGTGATACGCTCCTCGCTCATGGGGCGCGTCGCAGGGTACGTGGGGCTGCTCGTCGGGATCTGCGGGATCTGCGAGGTCTTCGGGCTCGCGCCGAGCGCGATCTCGGCGCAGGCCCCGGCGGCCGAGGCGCCGACGCCGGAGGACTCCGAGGCCGCGAACGTCGCGCGTGCGCGCTTCCGGGAGGGCATGGAGCACTTCCAGGCGCGCCGCTTCCGCGAGGCGATCCAGTCGTTCCGGCTCGCCGCTCAGGCGGTGCCGAGCGCGGACCTCTGGTTCAACATCGCCCGCGCTTATGAAGAACTGAGCGATCCGACGGCGCTTCCCCTCGCGGTCGAGCACTACCGCCGGTACCTGCGTGATCGCGTAGATCCTCCCGACCGAGATGCTGTCGAGCGCCGGATCGCGTCGCTCGAGGAGCGGATCGAGGGTCACCGGCGCGCCATGCTAGAGCGACCGACGACGGGGACGCTGCGGATCGGCGCGTCTCACGATGGCGCCGAGGTGCGGGTCGGCGACCAGCCCGTCGGAGAGACCCCCGTCGCGGCCCCGCTCACGCTCGCGCCCGGCCAACACCCGGTCGCCCTCGAGCGGGAAGGGTACGTCCCGTTCCGGGCGGAGGTGCGGGTCGACGCGGGCGCCACGACGACGAGCTACGCCCGACTGACCCCGCAGACCCGTTACCGGGCCGTGCGGGGGCGACGGATCTGGACCTGGGTGCTCACGGGACTGGCGGCTGCGGCGCTGGCGGCGACGGTCGGGCTGGGCGTCCACGCGCGCTCGTTGGCGAGGGACGATCTGGAGCAGGGCCGTCGGTGGGCGGCGTTCAGTGATTACGCGCTCGGAGGGACGATGGCCCTCGGCGTGACGGCGCTGGTGGTCGGCTTCTTCGAGGGGCGCGCGATCGGCACCGAAGAGGTGACCACGCCGCCCTGAGGTGTGGCGGGGCGGCGTCTACGGTCGGGGGTCCGATCGTGGGCGCTCCCGATCCGTCCGGAGTCCGTCCGGAGGGCGCGTGACGACGCCCTTGACCCGGGCGAGCCGTTCTTGGTACTTCCTTCCTTGCCAGAGCCCCGAATTTTCGAGCCTTTCGCGGGTCGACTGGGGTAGCCGGGTCGGGGGTTCGACAGAGGCGCCGGAGTGCCGGCGGGAGAGTGGGTCCATGCGCCTGAAGATCATTGCGGGCAATCTCGTCGCCGTCCTCCTCGTGGGGCTCGGGTCGTTCTTCTTCGTGAAGACCGACATCGAGGCGGAGCTGGGGGCGCGCCTCGACGCCGAGATCTCCACCAACGGTGAGGTGCTCGCGGACGCTTGGCGGCTGATGGCGGCCGAGTTCGAGGGGCAGGTGCGCAACCGCGCCGCGCAGCCCGAGCTTCGGCTCGCCTACGGCGCGCTCGACCTGAACAGCCGCCGCCAGCGGATCCACAGCGTCGCCAACTCGATCTCGTCGTGGTTCGAGGATCCGTCGCGCAACCACGGTGGACGCCCCGACGTGGTGCTCCTCACGGACGAGACGGGTCGAGTCATCGCGCGCGATCAGGACATCAACCGCCTCAACGACTTCAACCTGGTCCGGCCGCTGCCCACCGTTCGTCGGGTGCTGGGTGGCGAGAGCGTCCACGACTCTTGGTTCAGGGAGGACGAGGGCAAGCTCTTCCAGGTCGCGATGGCGCCCGTGCGGAGCGAAGAGGGCTCGGTCATCGGCGCGGTCCTCGTGGGCTACGACATCTCCAACGGGGTCGCGCGCCGCCTCGGGGCGAAGGTCGGTCGTGACGTCGCGTTCGTGCGCGGCGGCGAGGTGTACAGCTCGAGCCTCTCGACCTCGGCGGCCGATGGGTTCCGCGGACAGCTCCGCGGCCCGCTGCAGGCGGCGGCCACGGCCGCACAGGGCGGCGCCGTGAGCGCGAATTTCCAGGTCACGCTGGCGGGTGACAGCTTCATCGGCGCGCTTCGCCCGCTACCGCTCGCGGCTTCGGAGCCGGCGGCGTTCGCCGTCCTCGGCAACCGCACGGAGGCGATCGCCCCTGCGAAGGTGTCGAACTTCATCCTCGCGCTCATGGGCCTCGGCATCCTCATCGTCTGCGTCTATGGCTTCGTGATGGGCTCGGGCTTCCTCAAGCCGCTCGAGATCATCGAGGAGGGCGTGCTGCAGATCATCAACGGGCGCACGGATCTGCGGATCGACGTCGAGAGTCCGGAATTCGGTGGCCTCGCCTATCGAATCAACCAGCTCGTCAACGTGTTCACCGGGACCGAGGAGACCGACGAAGAGGGACGTTCCTCCGCGCCCGCGGGCTGGGCGGGCCCAGCGGAGGCGGGCGGAGGCGGCGCCGCCGCTGGCGCGTCGGGGGGCGACGAGGACGACGAGGATCCTGAGCTCGCGGCGAAGCTCGCAGCGGAGCCCGAGGACGCCTACCACGCGCGTGTCTATCGCGAGTACGTGGCCGCGAAGCAGGCGGCGGGCGAGGACGTGTCGAACATCCCCGAGGATCGGTTCCTCGCGCGGCTCCAGAAGAACGCGGCGAGCTTGGTCACGAAGCACGGCTGCCGGATGGTGCGCTTCGAGGTGCAGACCAAGGGCGACCAGGTGATCCTCAAGCCGGTCATCATCCGCTGAGACCCCAGCGCTCGCGGGCGAGCTGCTCACCGAGCTCGCCCGATGGTCCCGCACGCAGCTCACTGGCGCGGGGTTGGGCCCAAGGTCGCGGCGGGGACGGTGCTCGGTCCCGTGAGCCCGTGGCGCTGCGCCGCAGAACGCCGTAGCGGCGACGCCCTCGTTGGGTCATCTTTCGCGCGACCGTCGCTCGGTGGGCGGCGAGATGGACGTGATCATGGGCCTATTCGACTTCTTCGGCCGCAAATCCGGCAACGGTGGGCTGGCCAAGCACGCCGCACGCGCGGGCAACAAGCGCGCTCAGAACCCCGACCGCTGGCAGTCGCTTCGTGCGCTGGGCGAGATGAAGACGCCCGAGGCGGTCGAGGCGCTGCTCCAGCGCTTCACCTTCCGCATCGATCCGAGCATCACGGACCAGGAGGAGAAGGATCTCGCGATGGACGGGATCCTGCGGGCGGGCGAGGCGGCGATCGAGCCCGTGCGCGCGTTCTTGCGCGCCAACGAGAGCATCGCGTGGCCCGTGAAGATGCTGCAGGAGCTGGTCTCCCCCGAGGAGCTCGTCGGCGATCTGTTGGGGCTGCTCGAGACGATGGGGACGGAGTACGAGCGGGACCCGCAGCGCAAGGTCGACACGATCATGCAGCTCGAGGAGCTCCGCGATCCGCGGATCGTCCCGGCGGTGGCGCGCTTCTTCGACGACGCGAACGAGAGCGCGCGCTTCCACGCCGTGCAGACCGTGGTCGCACAGGACGAGGCCGACGACGCGAAGGAAGCGATGCTCGCGCTCTGCGCGCGGGAGGAGAGCGTCCGCGTGCGGGTCCGCATCTTCGACGCCGCCGCGACGCGCGAGTGGTCACTCGGCGACGACCCGTCTCGCTTCGACTCACTCTTGCCACCTGGCTTCAAGCGTGAGGGCGAGAAGATCGTCAAGAAGTGAGCGTCGCGGCCTGACCTGACCGTCGTCGAGCGCTCGACTCGGCCGGATCGCCATCGTCCGCTCCAGCGAGCTGTCCTCGGTGCGGTGCGCCCTCGGTGCGCTGCGTCCTCCTGCGTCCTCGGTGCGCGGCGTCCTCCTGCGTCCTCGGTGCGCTGCGTGTGGCCGATGTTCGGCCCGGGCGGCGGGCATGAGGTCGGCGGCGCGACCGCGTACGAGTCGCGTACACAAACGAAGAGGGCCGCCCCGAGGGGGCGGCCCTTTCGTCAGTCAGCTTCCTATGAGGGGCTGTCGCCAGCCTCCCTTACGGGGCATGAAGCCCCGCGGGGCCCCCTCACTCCGCGAGGGCGGCGTCGATCTCGCGCTTGAAGGCCTCGAAGGGCTGCGCGCCCTGGAGGAGGCGACCGTTGATGAAGAAGCTCGGCGTGCCGATGCGCGCGCCGGCGCGCTCGACGGCGGCCATGTCCTCGTCGACGGCGGCCTTGTGGCGCTCGCTGTCGAGGGCGGCGCGGAACTGGGCCATGTTCAGCCCGATCTGCTCGGCGTAGCGCTCGAGATCGGCGCGCGCCATCGCGCGCTGGTTCTCGAAGAGCAGGTCGTGGTAGGCCCAGAACTTGTCGTTGCCGCCCTGGCGGAACGCCTCCATCGCGGCCTGCGAGGCGAGGTGCGCGTTCTGGTGGAAGGGCAGCGGGTAGTTGCGCCAGATGATCTGAACGCGGTTGCCGTACTCGTCCAAGATCTGGCGGAGCGTCGGGTTCACGCGCCCACAGAAGGGGCACTCGAAGTCGCTGAACTCCTGGATGACGACCCGCGCGCCGCGCGCCGCGCCCTTGGTCGGGGCGTTGCGGGGGACGGGGATCTCGTAGCGCTCGGGGGCCGGGGGCGCCGAGGGCTGCGCGGCCGGGGCCGCGGCGCCGGGGGCGTCGATGAACTGCGGCTCCGTGGCGCCCGACGCGATGATGGTCGCGTAGACGCGGTTGCGCGGGGTGCCGCGTTCGACGAGCGCGCGCGCCTTCGCGAGCTCCTCGTCGACCATGGCCTTGAAGCGCTCGTAGGGCTGCGCGCCGCGGAGGTTGCGGCCGTTGATGAAGAAGCTCGGGGTGCCGGTCGCGCCGAAGCCACGGACCAGCTCCTGCTGCTGCTCGATCACGCGCGCGTGCGTGTTGTTGTCGAGCACGGAGCGGACACGCGCCATGTTCAGGCCGATCTCCTGGGCCCAACGCTCGAGGTTCTCCCGGGTCAGCTCACGCTGGTTCTCGAAGAGGATCTTGTGCAGGCGCCAGAACTTCTCGTTGCCGCCCTGCTCGAAGGCCTCGACGGCGAGCTGGTGCGCGGGACCCGCGTTGCGGTGGAAGGGCAGCGGGTTGTTGAGCCACACGACGCGGACGTCGCGCGGGTACTCCTCGAGGAGGCGGTCGATCGTCGGCTCGACGCGCGAGCAGAAGGGGCACTCGAAGTCGCTGACCTCGACGATGGTGACGAGCGCGTCGTTCGGGCCGCGCTGGGGGAGGGGGCCCGAGAGCTCGACCTTGTAGACCGCGTTCGGGTCGGGCTGCCGCTGCGGCTGCTGCGGGCGCTCGGGGGCGTCCGCCGCGGGCGCGGGCGAGGTGCGGCCGTCGCGGATGAGGTTCGCATAGACCTGCGCCGCGGGGGTGCCGCGCTGCACCATGGCGCGCGCGGTGGCGAGCTCACGATCGATGACCTCCTTGAAGGCCTCGAAGGGCTGCGCGCCCATGAGCTGCACGCCGTTGATGAAGAACGCCGGGGTGCCGCGGGCGCCGAGGCTGTTCGCGAGCGCCTGGTCGGCGTCGATCTTGTCCTTGTGCTCCTGGTTGTCGAGCGCCGCGCGGACCTGTTGCATGTTCAGGCCGGCCTGCTGCGCGTAGCGCTCGAGATCCTCGCGACCGAGGGCGCGCTGGTTCTCGAAGAGGAGGTCGTGCACCTGCCAGAACTTGTCGGCGCCGCCCTGCTCGAAGGCCTCCATCGCCAAGATGGCGGCCGGGGTGGCCTCCTGGTGGAAGGGGAGGGGGTTGTTGCGCCAGACGACGCGGACCTGGCCGCGGTACTCGTTCTGGATCCGCGAGAGCGTCGGGAGCACTCGGGCGCAGAAGGGGCACTGGAACTCCGACCACACGACGATGCTCACGAGCGCGTCGGCCGGGCCCTTGCTCGGCTGGTCGGCCGTGATCGGCACGCGGTAGCGCACGACGTCGCCCGCGCCCTCGGCCGGCGCTGCGGCGCCAGCGGCCGAAGGCGCCGGGCCTCCGCGCCCGAGCTCGACGGCGGCGACCTCTTCGCCTCCGCCGTCCTTGCTGCCGGTGATCTGCCCGATGGCAAACCCTCCGACGAACGCGATCATGATCGCGATGATGGCTGATCCTCGACTCATGGAATTCTCCTTGGGCACGGGGACAATCCCCCGTGCGAAGCACTGGTGGTTGGATGAAGAGCAGGCCAACGGGGTCCGACGGGCGGCGTCTCGCCGACGGGCTCATCGGCGGACGGCGACGCGCGCCTCTCGACTCCTCCGCCGCGGATCCCCGGACCGAGCTTCGGCCTGGGGGATTCCAGCGACGGTGGCTGGTTGAAGGGAGCCCTCTCGCGTGCGGGCGCGCTGCGACGACCTCGACCTGAGGCGAGGCGGACGAAGCGCGCGACGTCAGCGGGGCGGCCGCACGAGCCCGAAGCGCACGCCGCGGGCGTGCGACAACCCGACCCGCGCGGAGCGGGTCGACTCGCTCGGTCGACCCGAGCGAGCGGCTTGCGCCTGCGTCAACGCGGCCGGGGGCGTGGTCGCCACCGACGCGCTCGGCGGCGCCGGATTCCCCGGCGCGCAGCGGGGATCGTCGCCGCCGTCACACCAGAGCACGCGCTCGGGAGGATCGGGCATGCGGCTCGTGATGTCCTCGATGGGACGCGAGAGCGCGTCGGGGTCGAGGCGGAGCGTCAGCGGGCGCATCGGCGCGATCGCGGGCGCCTCGAGCGTCGAGACCTCCGTGGAGCGCGCGCGCGACTCGCTCGCGTCGAGCCCCGTCCAGCACACGCAGCTATCGGCCTCGGCCGTGACCGGCGAGAGCGCGAGGAGCAGGGTGGTGACGAGGCCGAGGCGCATCGTTGAGCGGGAGCATAGTCCCTCCCCCGAGCACCGCAATAGCCGGGGAGGCGGGCGGGTCGAAGGAGGGAGTGGCGGCGCGGAGGCGTGGGTCCGATGTGTGGGATTGGGGAAGTGGAGAGGACGGCAACACCGGTGGTGGGCCTCCGCGCCTGCCGGAGACTCAACGCGCTGGGTGGAGGGGCATTCCGGGAAATCGCCCGCGACCAAGTCCGCATCGTGCCCTTGCCCGTGCCCGTGCCCTTGCCCGTGCCCGTGCCCGTGCCCGTGCCCGTGCCCGTGCCCGTGCCCGTGCCCGTGTCCGTGACCGTGCCCGTGCCCGTGCCCGTGCCCGTGTCCGTGACCGTGCCCTTGTCCGTGCCCTTGTCCGTGCCCTTGTCCGTGACCGTGCCCTTGTCCGTGACCCTGTCTGAGTCCGTACCCGAGTCCGTACCCGAGTCCGTACCCGAGTCCGTGCGCGTGCCCGAGTCCGTGACGGAGTGAGCTCGGAGGCGGCCCCGTCACCCTCGGTCGAGTCGAACGCGCGGATCGAGGACTGCGATCGCGACGTCGGCGAGGAGGTTGCCCACCTGCACGGTCACGGCGAAGACCACGACCACCCCCATCACCGTGGGGGCGTCCAGGTTCACGATGCTCTCGATCGCGAGGCTCCCCATCCCCGGCCAGCCGAAGATCTTCTCCGTGATGATCGCGCCCGCGACGAGGAGCGGCAGCGAGAGCCCGATCAGCGTGACCACCGGGAGCAGGGCGTTGCGGACGGCGTGCCCGACCACGCGACGCGGCGGCAAGCCCTTCGCTGCGGCCGTGCGGACGAAGTCGCTACGCAGCGTGTCGACCAGCTCGCTCCGCATCACGCGTGCGTAGGTCGCGGCGCCGAGGATGGCGAGCGTGAGCGCGGGCAGGATCGCGTGGTGCAGGTGATCGACGAAGTCGACGCCGTACCCACCGAGCGGGAACCACCCGTAGCGGAACGCGAACGCGGCGAGGAAGAGCGGCCCCGTGACGAAGGTCGGCAAGCTGATGCCGAGGAACGCGACGCTCATCAGCCCGGTGTCGAGCCAGGTGTTGCGTCGAACGGCGGCGAGGATGCCGACGCCCAGGCCGAAGAGGAGCTCGAAGAACATCGCGACGGCGCCGAGCAGCAACGTCCGCGGGAGGCGCTTGGCGATCACGGCGCCGACCGGCTCGTCGTGCGAGAAGGACTGCCCGAAGTCCCCCTGGAGCAGCCCACAACGCTCCCCGCGCGCGTGGCGCGGCGACGCGGGGCGGGCGCAGGGTAGGACACCCACGTAGCTCCCGAACTGCACGACGAGCGGCTGGTCGAGGCCCTGCTTCTGCTTGAAGTCTTGGATCTGCTCGGGGCCCGCGTTCGGCCCGAGGGTGGCCACGGCGGGATCTCCGACCGCGTTGACGAGCAGGAACACGCCCGCGACCACGGCGACCGTAATGACCGAGGCGAGCAAGACCCGGCGAACGATCCACGCCGTCAACGTGGCCTCCCGTCGCGCGGGCGTGCGGGGAAGGGGAAGCGCGCAGCGGGCACGCCGCCGCCGAGGCCCGCCAGCCCGGCCGACGCGCGGCGCCGGGGGAGGTCGAGCCAGAGGTCGCGGTAGTCCTGCGACCAGACCGGGTGGGGCCGATAGCCGCGCACGTAGGGCTGCCAGACCTCCATCGTGCTGGCGTAGTAGAGGAAGGCCCACGGGGCGTCGTGCGCGATGATCTCGTTGGCCTGCCGGAAGAGGGCCAAGCGCGTCTCGCGATCGGTCTCGGATTTGGCCCGCGCCAGCAGGTCGTCCACCTCGGGGTTACGGTAGAAGACCCGGTTCTCCGAGTGCTCCGGGTGGATCGACGACGAGTCGAAGAGGAAGAGGAAGTTCGAAGCGTCCGGGAAGTCGAGGTTCCAGCCGGTGAACATCGCGGGGACGGTGTTCGGCTTGCCCGACTCCGTCAGGTAGACGGCGAAGCTGACGTTCCGCAGGCGCACCTCGATGCCGATTCGGGCGAGGTCGGCCTGAAGCAGCTCGCCGTATTGCCGTGAGGTGTCGTCCTGCCCGGTCACCCAGACGGTGATCGGCTCGGGGAGCCCGTCGGGGTGGCCCGCGAGGCGCATCTCCTCGCGCGCCCGATCGAGGTCGAAGACCTGGAGCGAGGGGAGCTCGGGATCGTAGCCCGGGATCGTCGGCGGGAGGAGCTGGCCGGCGGGCATCAAGCGACCTCCGCGCGCTCGGGACCACCCCTCGCGATCGAGCGCGAAGGCGATCGCGCGCCGGACGTGCACGTTGGTGAAGGGCTCCATCTCGCAGTTCAGCCCGATGCCGTAGACCGAGCCTCGCGGCTCTTCCAGCACGTAGGGCTGCCACGCGGGGGCTCGCTTGAAGAAGCGGTAGTCGCTCGACGAGAGGCGGTGGATGGCGTCGATGTCGCCGTTGCGGAAGCGCTGTGTCGCGAGCTCGCGGGCGATGTTCTCGAGGTAGAGCATCCGGTCGGGGCGCTCGCCGCCCGCCCAATAGGCGTCGTTGCGGACGAAGGTGAGCTGCACGCCCCGCTCCCAATCTTCGAAGATGAAGGGCCCGGTGCCGACCGGGTGTAGCCGCACCTCTTCGCCCCAATGCTCGTAGTTCTCGCGCGGGACGGGGTACGCGAAGGGCATCGCCATCGCGTTGAGGAAGGTCTGGTCGGGCTCGCTCAGCCGGATCTCGACGGTGTAGCGGTCGAGGACCCGCACGCCGGGGACGTCCTCGGCCTCGCCCGCGTGATAGGCGGGCGCCCCCTCGATGGCTGCGTAGAAGGGGAAGCCCGGTGAGCCCACGTCGTGGCTCATCAGCCGGAGCAGGGACCAGCGCACGTCCTCGGCGACGAGCTCGCGCCCCTCGGGCAGGCCCGGCATCGGGTGGAAGCGCACCCCCCGGCGGAGGCGGAAGCGGAAGGTCTTCCCCTCGTCGCGGATCTCGGGGAGCGTCTCCGTCAGGCTCGGGACGAGCTGCGCGTCGTGGTCGTAGTCGAGCAGGCCGTCGAAGACGAGACGGATGGCCATGCCCGAGAGCTCGTCGTAGGCGAGGTGGGGGTCGAGGCTGCGGACGTTCGACTCGTGATGGAAGACGAAGGTGCCGCCGCTCCGGGGCGTCGGGTCGTCGGCGCCGAGCCAGCGGGGCGCCTCCGGGGGCTCGGGCATGCCCAGCGCGATCGCGAGGAGCGCGCAGGCGCCGGCGCCCGCGAGCGCGGCGCAGCCGATCCGTTCTCGCGTGGACCCGGGCATCTCAGTCTTTGGGATCGAAGGCATCGCGCAGGCCTTCGCCGAGGAGGTTGAAGCCGAAGACCGTCACGACGATGAGCGCGGCCGGGAAGAGCATGAGCCGGGGCGCGTCGTTCACGAGCGCCTGGCCCTCTTGGAGCATCGAGCCCCAGCTCGGCTGGGGCGGCGGGACGCCGAGGCCGAGGAAGGAGAGGGCGGACTCGAAGATGATCATCTGCGCGACGAGTGTGGTCCCGAGGACGATGATCGGGCCCAGCACGTTCGGCAGCACGTGGCGCAAGAGGATGCGGCCGTGCCCCATCCCGAGCGCGCGGGCCGCTTGCACGAACTCGAGCTCGCGGATCTGCAGGGTCTTGGCGCGGGTGACGCGGGCGAGGCTCGTCCACGAGAGCAGCGACATCAGCAGCACCAGCACCCAGAAGGCGGGGCTGCGGAGCCCGAACTCGCCTTGCGCCGGGCTGAGGGCGGCGAGGTCGAGCACACGCACGAGCGCGATGGCGACGAGGAGGAAGGGCAGCGAGAGGAGCAGGTCGACCGTGCGCATCCAGAAGGTGTCGACGAGCCCGCCGAAATATCCCGAGGTGATGCCTGCCGTGGTCCCCACGAGGATCGCGATCGTGGTCGCGACGTAGGCGACGAGGAGCGACACCCCGCCGCCGTGCAGGAGGCGCGAGAGCAGGTCGCGGCCGATGCTGTCGGCGCCGAGCAGGTGCCCGGCCACGGCGCCGACCCCAGCGGGGCTGCCGTCGTCGTCGAGCAGGACGTCGCGGAGCTGCTCGGAGGGGTCGTGCGGGGCCGCCAGCGGTCCCACGAGCGCGAGCAGGGTCACCGCGATCACGAGGCCCGCGCCGACGAGCGCGCCCTTGTTCTTGCGGAAGCGTTGCCAGGCGCGGGGGTCCATGCGGGGCGAGCGTTGGCGTAGTCCACCGCGACGTGCGGCGTCAACCGACTCCGCCGACGCGCCGGGCGGGATGTGGCCCTCGAGCGGCGCTCATTGGCCGAAGGGGGTCGCGTCGCGCCGCAGGCAGATCACGACGCCTTCTTCGGTGGCGCCGCTGCAGCTCCATCCCGTGGGGCAGTCTTCGCTGCTCGCGCACGTGCGGGTGCAGGCGGGCTCGTCCCCCTGGACCCCCGCGACGCAGAGCCCCGAGACGCACTCCTCCGCGCCTCCGCATGGGGCGCCAATCTCGCGCCGTTCCCGAGGACAGCCGACGAGGGAGACGAGCGAGAGGAGCAGCAGGAGGCGAGGCACGGCGGGAGCCTGCTCGGCGAGAGCCAGCAGGGCAAGCGCCACGGACGGGCCGGCGTCGGGCCAGCGTCGTGTCGGTCCCAATCCCGATCCCAATCCCGATCCCGCTTCGCGCCAGCGGATCGCTTTTGCGAGCGGCGAGCGGGACTCACGCCGTCCCGGCCACGGCCGAACCTCTGCGAACCTACGCCGAAAATTAGCCAAATCCGCCAGAAATGGCGCATGCGAGGGGATCGTGTGAGACGCTTGCACAAAATTATTGACCGTCTTCCATTCAATGGAATACATCGATGCGCATCTGAGATCATGACGACGACGAAACGAGAACGGTTAACACAAGAGGGTCGTCATCTGGCGACCCCCACGGCGCCGTTCCGTGAAGAGGAGCTCGAGGAGCTCGAGAAGGGCCACCCCGAAGGGCTCGGGGTGCAGGAGATCGTCGAGGCCTTCACCGCGAAGGGCGAGCGCCTGACCGAGGCGACGTTCCGGAAGTACGTGCAGCTCGGCCTCCTGCCGAGGAGCCGGCGGGTGGGTCGGAAGGGCAAGAACCGCGGGTCACTCGGCCTCTACCCGGCGACGACGGTGCGGCAGCTCGCCCACCTCCGTCACCTGATGGGGCTCGGCTTCACGATCGACGAGATCCAGCGGGAGTTTCTCTTCGTCCGCGGTGACATCGAGGCGCTCGGGCGCCAGCTCGAGCGGGTCTACGCGGCCATCGAGCAGGCGCTGCAGGGGACGTCCGCGAGGGTCGGGGGCGGTGACGAGCCGCTCGCGCATCAACTCGAGGCGGCGAGGGAGGTGGGCGAAGACCTCCTTCGGCGACTCGAGCAGATGGAGCGACATCTCACGATGAGCGCGCGTATGTCGCGGGCAACACTTTGAATTGATTAGAGCTTATTGGGCGAAAATGTCGAGCGTACCTGGGCGATTCAGGGAGGGTGTCATGGCGGAATTGGCGGTGGTGTCGAACGTAGGTGAGGACGAGACGTTGCGGCTGGAGTCGCTCGCGGATGCGATCCCCGAGCGCCGTCGAGGGCGCCGCAAGCGCCGGGCTCGCGCGCGCGCGAAGACCATCTCGATTCGGCGCCTGAGCAAGAGCGAGCTCAACCGCGGTCGCGTGCTCTATCCTGAGACCGACTACTGGAAGCCCATGTCGCGCGTCGAATGCGCCGACATGGAGCGTCCGTGCCCATTCGTCAGCTGCAAATACCACCTGTACGTCGACGTCCATCCCGTGCGCGGTTCCATCAAGCTGAACTTCCCCGACGTGGAGGTCTGGGAGATGACCGAGACCTGCGCGCTCGACGTGGCCGACCGTGGCGGCATCACGCTCGAGGAGGTCGGCGAGATCATGAACCTGACGCGCGAGCGCGTGCGTCAGGTGGAGACCGCGGGCCTCGCGAAGCTCGAGGCGCTGCGCGACATCGAGCGTCTCAAGGACTACGTCCTCTGATCTCGCCGCCCGGCCTCCGACGATCGCCTCAACGACGCTGAGATCTCGCTGCGGGCTTCGCCGAACGCCTCTGCGACACTGAGATCGTGTGTTGGTCGTGGCTCTGGGTGGGCACCGTTGGCTGTTGGGGCGTGTGCGCGAAAACGGGGGCGTGCGCGAGCTTCCTCCGACCTGCTCGAACGCGCACGTCATGGGCACGCGGACCCGGACGCGGACCCGGACGCCGACCCGGACGCCGACCGGACGCGGACGCCGACCGGACGCGGACCCGGATGCGGCCACCCACGAGGCGGACCCGCCGACACAGACTCCGAGAGAGCGAGGGCTTAGAACGCGACCTGCAGGCCGAGCGTCGGATCCATCGCGAAGAGGCTCGTCGGCAGCATCAGGTGGGCCGTGAAGCGGAAGAAGAGCCCGACGTTCGGGGTGAAGCGGTAAGCCGCTCCGAGGCCGGCGTGGAGGTTCACGAGGCCGCTGATCGCGAAAGGCTCGGTGTCGGGGGCCTGGACCTGATATTGGCCGCCGCCGCCGCCGAGGAAGGCGACGGCTTCGAAGCCCTCGCGCGCCGGAGGCGTGAGGCGGATGGAGAGGCGGCCGCCGAAGAGGATGCGGCTGAGGCTGCCTTCGCCGGCCTTGACGGCGATGCGCGCGAAGACGCCGAGGGCGACGCGAGAGTGGAGCCAGCCGCCAGCGTGGATCTCGATGCCAGGCGCGAGCGCGATGCCATCGGCGACGAGGTTCAGACAGTACCCGTCTTCGGCCACGTCGGCGTTGCACTCGGGGCTCCCGGGCTCGAAATAACCCAGGTTGGCGGCGTTGCTAGGCTCCGAGGGGATGCGATCGACGGGCATGCCCGACTTCACGACGCCCAAGCCGATGTTGAACCCAACCTCCAGGAAGAAGCGCGAGAACTCGCCAGGCTCGCTCGAGCCGCCGCCGCCGCCGCCTGCATCGGCGACGCAGAAGTCGTCGTCGCAGACGAGGCCCGCGCGGCACTCCTGGGTCGAGCGGCAGGTGTCGCCGAGGCCTGCGTTCCCGCGGCCGCTCGTGCAGCCGGGCATGCCGGGCGGGCACTCGGTCTCGGTGCATTGCTCCGGGGGCGCCTGGCCGGGGAGCGCGGGAGCAGGCTGCGTGCGCGCGGAGACGATGTTGACGCTGAAGGGCTCCTCGGCGCTGCCCGCGAAGCCCATCGGCGCACCCGAGGTGTCGAAGGCGACGATGTAGTACTGGACCCGCGGGGCCATCACCTCGCCACAAGGGAGCTCGACGCCGAACCCGCCCGTGACGCGGCGCATGTCCATGCGCCGGTAGTCGCGCATGCCGGGCGCCTTGTAATAGACGTAGATGGCGCCGACCGGGGCGTCGTCGGGTGCCTCCACGAAGATCGGCAGGGCCGTGTTCGAGAGCTGCTCGGGGTGCGGGCGGTGCGGGATGGTGCCTGGCGCTGCAGTGGGCGTCGGAGTCTGCGTTTGGGTCTGCGTCTGTGTTTGCGTCTGCGTCTGCGTGCCGCCGCTTCCGACGCGGCTCTGCGCCAGCGTGAAGACGGATTGGATGTCCGGCGTGCTGGTGAGCGGGTCGAGCTGCACCGTCCGGTCGGCTCGAAGCGCCTCGACGAAATACTGCAGCCCTTGGCCGTTGTCGCCGAATCCCCCGATCGCGACGACCCCGAGGTTCAGGTAGGTGCGCCCCAGCGGCGCGCCCGTGACCCCGTTGCGTTGAGCGTTCTGCAGTGCTTCTTGGAGCGTCTGCATCGCCTGCTCGATCTCGAGGTTGTTGTAGGCGTCCATGGCCTGGCGATTCAGGTCCAAAACGCGGCGGAGTTGCGCCTCGACGACCGTGCTCGAGGAGAGCAGCGAAGCCAAGACGACGACCAAGCTGAGACGCTTCATCATTGGGTCACCCATTGCGCGACGGCGAGTGATAGCAGGAAGGCGAGATTTTTTCTCCCTTATCCTCATGCGGGGGATGGACGGCCCCGAGTGAGGTCGATTCGCCGGGCCCGTCGATGTCGGTCCTGGGCCGTCGTGGCCGTATCCAGGTCCGAATCCGGGTCCGACTCCGTATCCGGGTCCGAGTCCGAGTCCGAGTCTGGGTCGGGGCCGTCTGGACCCGGTCACGGGCCCGAACCTGAGCTTCGGTCGGAAGACTCGATGGGCAGCGCGGTCCACCGTGCTATCTTCGCGCGCGCGTGCCGCTTCCGACCCTCCTCTGCGTCACCTTCGCGTCCGGCATCGCCGCCGCCCTCGCGTCCCGGGTGGAGCTGCGGGTGAGCCCGAGGCCGCCACTTCTGACGCGAGCGTTCGCCGCGCAGCTCCTCTTCACCGCCCTCGTGACCGTGCCGGCGGGCGTCTATTTCTACGTCTTTCACGGTGACTGGTTCCTCCTCTACACCGTGGACGTCGCGCGCATCCCGTCCGCGGCGGCGCTCGTCGGCTTCCTCGCCCTCGGGGGGGTGACCGGGCTCGGCTTCGTCGTCGGGGCGAGCGCGGTGCGCAGCCAGCGCGAGATCGTAGGCGGCGCGGTCGCCGGGGCGGCCGTCCTCGCGGGCGTGGGCGCCGCATTCGTGGCGAAGGAGCGGCTGGGCCTGGTCGGCACGTTTGCGCAGTTCCAAGGCGCGTTCGGGCTCCGGTCGTTCACCGAGGACATCATCTTGCACGGCACGTTCCTCGCGTGGACCGTCTTCCTGGCCGGCCAGGTCTTCACGCTGCTGCGTCTCGGCTTCGGCGCCCGCCGGGGGACCTGAGTACAGCTCCTCGGAAGTTCGCGACAGCCCCTCATGGGAAGCTGTCCTGAGCGCCCGAAACCGTTGACCTCGCGGGGCGAGCCCTGATACTCCCAGCGACGATGAGCGCGCCGCGCCCGCAGTCCATGCTCGGGCCCACCGTGGGTCGACGCACGAGGGGTCGCTGGATCGCGTACGCCTGCGCTGCGTGGGCTGTCGCGTGCTCCGGCTGCGCGCCCGCCGTCTACACCACGCACGTGCTCCCGGCCTCACGCCTCGTCGCCGAGGCCGAGCAGGCCGGCGCCGCCGAGCGGGCCCCCTACGAGTATTACTACGCCCGCGCGCACCTCGAGCAGGCGCGGGTGGTCGCGTCGGAGGCGGCGTATCAAGACGCGATCCGCTACGCGAAGACCGCGGCCGAGTACGGTCGACGGGCGCAGCGCCAGATGAGCGAGCGGCCGCGGAGCCGCGAGTGAGGGTAGCCTTGAAGCTCCGCACCGTCTGCGCCGTCGGGCTGCTCTGCGGCTGCGCCGCCGCCACTCAGGTCGATGGGCGGATCTCGGGCCTGCGGCGGGTGCTCGACGAGGCCGAGGCCAACGGCGCGATGGCGTGCGCTCCACGCGAGCTCGCGCTCGCGCGGGCCCACCTCGGTTTCGCCGAGGATCTCCTGGAGCGGGGGTACCCACAGCGGGCCGAGGAGCACGTCGTGGTCGCCGAGCCGAACGCTCGGGCCGCGCTTCGGCTGAGCCCTGCGGCGCGGTGTCGGGAGGGGGCGCCACCACCGCCGCCGCCTGCGGCCCCGCCCCCGCCCGGAGATCGCGACGGCGACGGAATCCCGGACGAGGACGATCGTTGCCCGGACGAGCCGGAGGACTTCGACGGCTGGGAGGATCACGACGGCTGCCCCGACGATCAGGACACCGACGGCGACGGCATCCCCGACGCGCGTGACCTCTGCATCCTCGAGCCCGAGGATCGCGACGGCCGCTTCGACGAGGACGGCTGCCCCGACCCGGACGATGACCTCGACGGAGTGCCGGATGCGGCGGATCGCTGCCCCACCGAGCCCGAAGATCGCGACGGTTACCTCGACGAGGACGGCTGCCCGGATCTCGACGACGATCAGGACGGCGTCCCGGACGTCGAGGACGACTGCCCCGACGAGCCCGGCGCGGCGGCCGACCGGGGGTGCCCGCGGGTCTATCAGGCGGTGCAGGTCACCCGAACGCATGTTCGCATCACCCAGCAGGTCCACTTCGCGACCAACCGCGCCCGCATCCTCCCCGACAGCTTCGAGCTCCTGAACACGGTCGCGCAGGTGCTGCGGGACTACCCCGAGATCACGCTCGAGGTGCAGGGCCACACGGACGATCGCGGTCGCGACGACTACAACATGCGGCTCTCCGATCAGCGCGCGAACGCGGTCCGCGACTACCTCCTCGGGCAGGGCATCCCGTCTTCGCGCCTCGTCGCCCGGGGATACGGAGAGACCCAGCCGATGGAGTCGAACCGCACGCCGGCTGGCCGCGCCGCGAACCGCCGCGTGGAGTTCGTCCGCACCGACGAGGCCGCCCGGCGGTACCGGCAGGAGCAAGGGCAAGCCATCCCCTGACTGCCCCTCGGAGGAAGCTGACGCGGCGGCTTGCGACGGGCGAACCTTCGGCGGTACACGTTGTCCAAGGTTCCGTGACGACCAAACCCGACGAAGCGCTCCTGGCGCGGCCCCTGGAGGTCGACCCCGAGCTCCTGGCGTTGCCAGCGCCCGCTCGTGGTCGACGTCTCGCGACCTTGGTGCTCATGGCCGCTGCGTCCGCGGCGTCGCTCGCCTTGCTCGCAGGCCTGCGCAACGACGTCGGCTACTTCTTCGCGCCTGCCCAACCAACGCACGTCGGGGACGTGCTGGAGCTCGAGCCGTCGACGCTCATCCCCAACACGTTCGTGACGATCGCGGGCACGCCGATGGCGTCGACGCAGGTGAGCTACGCGCGCGCGTTCGGCGAACGCTACGCGGTCTTCGCGCTCGCGGGGCAGCGCCGGGTGCTCGTCCAGGTGCCCGCCGACGACCACTTCGAGGTGCGAACGAGCGCGCGCCGCGAGTTCTCAGGTCGGCTGGTCAGGGTCTCCGACCTCGGAGGGCGCTTCTCGGCAGTGCGGCGCCACTACGAGCGCATGCAGGTCCCCGTGACGGGGGAGACGTTCGTCCTCTTGGCGGACGAGCCGCCCGGCAGCTACGGGTGGGCCATTGGCCTCGCGGCGCTCTGCCTGGTCTTCGTGCTCCTGAACCTCTTCCTCTTGCTCCGATGGTTCCGCCCGATTCGGCTGAAGTGAGCGCGCAGCCCGCCTGACGGCCCCGTCCGGCGGTGGTCATCGGCGCTTGGACGCGGTCATCGGACGCGGTCATCGGACGCGGTCATCGGACGCGGCCATCGGACTCGGTCATCGGACTCGGTCATCGGACGCGGTCATCGGACGCGGTCATCGGACGCGGCCATCGGACGCGGCCATCGGACGCGGCCATCGGACGCGGCCATCGGACGCGGCCATCGGACTCGGTCGTTGGACGCGAGCGGCGCGCTGCGGGGAATCGTCGCCGTCGCAACCGTCGTTCCGACCCGGGTCGGGTCGACGGATTCGCGACCGCCCGACCGCTGCCGACTATGCTTGCGCCGATGCTCGTCGACGACCTCCCGCCCGCGTTCGTGCGCGGCTTCGCCTTCGTCTTCGGCGCGCTCTGGGGCAGCTTCTTCAACGTCGCGATCTACCGGTGGCCGCGCGAGATGAGCGTCGTGACCCCGCCGAGCCACTGCCCCTCGTGCGGCGCGCCGGTGCCCGCGTGGCGGAACGTCCCCATCGCCGCGTACCTCTGGCAGCGCGGCCGGGCGGCGTGCTGTGGCGCCAAGCTCACGCCGCGCTACGTGCTCGTCGAGCTGCTCTGCGGGGTGCTCGCGCTCGCGCTCGTCGAGCGCCTCATGCTCTCGACCCCGCACGCCGAGCTCGTGCCGCGTGCCATCGAGGTCGCGCTCTACTTCGGGTTCGTCGGGGGTCTGGTCGTCGCGACCTTCACCGACCTCGAATGGATGATGATCCCCGACGAGGTCACCCTGCCGGGCGCGGCGCTCGGCCTCGCGAGCGTCACGGCACGTGACGTCGACGTCGAGGCGATGGCGCTCGGCGCGGGGATCGGCTTCTTGATCGTCCAGGTGCTCTTCGTCTGGAGCTACGAGCGGCTCTTCGGGCGTCGGGGAATGGGGGAGGGCGACGCGAAGCTGCTGCTCTTCATCGGCGCGTTCACCGGCTGGCAGGGGGTGCTCTTCTCGATCTTCGCGGGATCGATGCAGGGGGTCGTCGTCGCCGTGGTCGGCCTCGTCGCCCGTCGCCCGCTCCTCCCGGAGGACTTCGCCGCCGAGGACGGCCCGGCGAACCGCGGCCTCGCCGAGGACGCCGTCTGCACCGACCTCACGCGCCCGGCGGACTCGGACTCGGACTCGGACTCGGACTCGGACTCGGACTCGGACTCGGACTCGGACAC
>JAHBWH010000073.1 GCA_019637115.1 Myxococcales bacterium
TCCCCCGCCGTGAGCCACGCGGAGATGTGACGACGTGTCGACATCGCATCACGTCGACTCGGCCGTGTCCTCCCCCGCCGTGAGCCACGCAGAGACGTGGACGACGTGGATGACGTGTGGACATCGCATCACGTCGACTCGGCCGTGTCCTCCCCCGCCGTGAGCCACGCAGAGACGTGGACGACGTGTGGCCGTCGGTGGACGGCGTTGGGTGGCGGGTGCCGTCGCTCGCGCCGGCTGCTAAGACGCCGCGGCTTTGACTCAGCCGGACGAATCGAAGGGCGGGGGCGTTGCCGGCGCGGGGCGCGGGGCGCTCGCGATCCTCGCGGCGAAGATCTGGTTCGTGCTCTCGAGCTTCGCGATCCAGATCGCGCTGCCACACCTCCTGCCCGACGCGGCCGAGTTCGGCCTCTACCGCGGCACGATGAGCCTCGTCTCGGTCGTCAACAACGTGATGATCGTCGCGACCCTCCAGGCGGTCTCCAAGCACGTGAGCGAGGACGAGCGGTCCGCGCCCGCCCTGCTGCGGCAGGCGCTTCGCATCCAGCTCGTCACCGGCGGCCTGCTCGCGGGCGTCCTCTTCGTCGCCGCGAGCCCGCTCTCGCGCTTCTTCGTCGACGCCGAGCTCGAAGGCCCGCTGCGCATCGCCAGCGCCGTGCTCTTCTTCAACGCGCTCTATGGCGCGCTCGTCGGCGCGCTCAACGGTCGGCGCCGCTTCCGCGCGCAGGCGGGGCTCGACGCGACCTTCTCGACGCTGCGGACGCTGGCGATCGTCGGTGGCGCCGCGCTCTTCGGCAGCGCCTACGCGGCGCTCGGTGGCTGGGCGGCGGCGGTCGCGGCCATCACCATGATCGCGCTCGTCCTCCTCCGCGGCGTGCTCTTCGGCGCGGAGGGAGAGCCGCTGCCGCTGCGGCGCTGGATCCACTTCATGGCGCCGCTCTGGCTCTACCAGGTCTTCCTCAACGGCATGCTGCTGCTCGACGTGCAGGTGCTGAAGAAGGCCCTCGGCGAGCTCGGGCTCGCGCAGGGGCTGGCCGAGGACGTGGTCGCCAAGGCGGCCTCGGCGCAGGTCGGCTACTACGGCGCCGCGCAGACCTTCGCGCTCGTCCCCTATCAGCTCATCTTGGCGCTGACCTTCATCGTCTTCCCGATGATCTCGCGCGCCATCGCGGCCGGTGACGCCGACGCCGCGCGCGCGACGCTGCGCGGGGCGATGCGGGTCAGCCTGCTCGCGCTCCTCGCCATCGCCGCGCCCGTCGTCGGCGCGGCCGACGGCGTGATGCGGATCGCCTACCGCGAGGAGTACCTCGTGGGCGCGCCCGCGCTCGCGATCCTGATCGTCGGCGTCGTGATGTTCACGCTCTTCGTGATCTGCGCGACCGCGCTCTCGGGCGCCGGTCGGCCCGGCCTCGCGGCGGGCATCGCGGCGGTGGGCGTGGCGGTCGTCCTCGTGGCGGGCACCCTGCTCGTGCGAGCGTCCGGGGGCGGCGAGGCCGCGATCCCCGCGATGGCGCTCGGCACCAGCCTCGGCATGGGGCTCGCGTTCGCGCTCGCGGGCGTCGCGGTATGGTTCCGCTTCCGCGCGCTCTTCGCGCCGCTCACGCTGCTGCGCGCGGCCCTCGCCGCGTGCCTCGGCGCGGCGACCGCGCACTGGCTGCCCCACGGGACCCGCTTCACGGCGCTCGCTGCCCTCGCGGCAGGTTTCGTCGTCTACGTCACCGTCCTCGTCGCGACCCGAGAGCTGCGCCGCGCCGATCTCGCGGCGCTCCGCCGCCCGTAGCCCGATCGCGACGCACACCGCGGAGCTCGACCCCAACCCGGCGCTTCGCGCTCGCTCGGAGCCTCGGCCTTCTCCTCATGTGTCGCTCGACAGGGGCCATCGCAGACCCGCGACGACATCGACCGCGACCCGGTGATAGCCTCCCGTCCGCATGGCCGGACCCCTGCCTGACGCGCCCCCTGCCGCCCCGGAGAGCGCCGATGGGAAGCTCACTCCCTACCAGAAGCGCCTCTTCGTCTTCCTCGGCGTCGCGACCTTCTTCGAGGGCTACGACTTCCTCGCGCTCACGCAGATCCTGCCGAACCTCCAGGCCGACCTCGGCCTCGGCAACGACGCCGCCGCGTACCTCGTCGGTGTCATCAACGTCGGCACCATCCTCGCGTTCTGGATCGTCCGCCGCGCCGACATCTGGGGCCGCCGCCGCACCCTGACCATCACGATCGCCGGCTACACGATCGCCACCTTCCTCACCGGCTTCGCCCCCGACGTCTACTCCTTCGCGGTCGCGCAGCTCATCGCTCGCATCTTCCTGCTCGGCGAGTGGGCGATCTCGATGGTGATCGCGGCCGAGGAGTTCCCCGCGAGCAAGCGCGGCATGGTCATCGGCGTCATCCAGGCATGCTCGAGCCTCGGCAGCATCTTCTGCGCCGGCGTGGTGCCGCTCCTGCTGAAGTCCGAGTACGGGTGGCGCACGGTCTACTTCGTCGGGATCGTCCCGCTCGTCATCCTCGCCTTCGCGCGGCGCTCGCTGAAGGAGACGACGCGCTTCGAGGCGCACCGCGCCGAGGGGGGCGAGGCCGGCTCCCTCTTCCGCATCTGGAAGACGCCCTACGTCAAGCGCCTGCTGCTCCTCGCGCTCGTCTGGTTCATCGCCTACATCCCGTCGCAGAACGCGATCGCCTTCTGGAAGGTCTTCGCGGTCAACGAGCGTGGGTTCACCGACGGCGAGGTCGGCCTCGCGATCAGCGTCGCCGCCGTCGTCGCGATGCCCTTCCTCTTCTTCTCCGGCAAGCTCCTCGACGTCATCGGTCGTCGCCACGGCGCGGCCGTCATCTTCGGCGTCGGCGCGATTGGCGTGTCGCTCTGCTACACGCTCGAGTCCTTCTGGCCTCTCACCTTCGCGCTCATGCTCGGGGTCTTCGCCGCGAGCGCGTACCTGCCGATCCTCAACTCCTACACCGCCGAGCTCTTCCCGACCGAGCTGCGCGGGATGGCCTTCGCCTGGGCGAACAACCTGCTCGGCCGGCTCGGTTACGTCCTCTCGCCGCTGGCGATCGGCCTCATCGTCCGAGAGTCGGGGGCCTTCGGGCCGATCATCGCGTCGACCGCCGTCTTCAACTTGGTCGCGATCGGGCTCGTCTACGCCACGCTCCCCGAGACGAAGGGCCGGGAGCTCGAAGACACCGCGAGGCTCGACACGCGCCCGTGATCGTCGGACAGCGCGTCACGCGCCGTAGGACTCCGCCAGCGAGCGCGTAGGAATGGGTCCTTGTCGGGTGGCGACCGGACGAATCGGAGCAGCGCGCCCAACCAAACCGACCAATGCTCCCGCCGTGATCGAGGTCATCTTCCGCGACGCCGGCAACCTCGTGGGGACCCACGGCGCCCTGCTCATCCAGGTGCGCTCGGGGCACCTCACCCGCGAGACCATCGATCGCTGCCTGGCCGAGCGCGCGCGCCTCCGCGACGCCGGTCACAAGGTCCCGATGCTGGCGATCCTCGAAGAGGGGACGCCGATCCCGAGCCGAGAGGTTCGCGCGTATCAGAAGCAGGTCCTCGGCGCGGACACGTTCGACGACGGCCCGATGGCGGTCGCCATCCTCGGCAGCTCGCCCGTGACGACGCTCCTCCGCACGGCGGCTCGGACGAACACCCTCGTGCGCGATCGCGTGCGGATCACCTCGACGCTCGAGGCCGCGTGCCGCTTCCTGGCCGAGCACACCGAGCTCTCGGCGGCCGAGCTGCGCGCGGCGGCCGAGGAGGCGCGCGCGCGTCATCGAGAGGCGCTCGCCCGGGGGCCCGCGCTCGACCGCTGACGCCGTGCCTGGAGGTCGAGGCGCTGCTCTCGGTTTCGGCGGCCGAGCCGGCGCGAGGTCCCGCTGCGCACGATGGGTCGGGCGGCCGCGGAGGGCGCGCCTCGAGAACCTCCGACGCCCTTTGCCGCGCCGTCGAGCGCCCCGACCACGGAGCGGCGCGCGTCACCGCGCGTGCTGGCTGGACGCGGCGGGTCTCCGACGCAAGAGTCGGCGGGTGGCCCGCAACATCGCCGACATCCGCAAAGACTACGCGCGCGCTTCGCTCGACGAGGACGCCGTCGACCCGAGCCCCTTCGTTCAGTTCCAGCGCTGGCTCGACGAGGCGCTGAGGTCCGAGCTGCCCGAGCCGACGGCGATGGCGCTCTCGACGGTCGACGCGGCCGGACGCCCGTCGTCGCGCATGGTCCTGCTCAAGGGCGTCGACGAGCACGGCTTCGTCTTCTACACGAACTACGAGAGCCGAAAGGGGCAGGAGCTGGCCGCGCACCCTCAGGCAGCGCTGCTCTTCTTCTGGGCCGAGCTCGAGCGGCAGGTCCGGGTCGAGGGCGCGGTCCAGCGCGTGTCTCCGGAAGAGTCCGACGCCTACTTCGCGAGCCGGCCGATCACCCACCGCATCGGCGCGTGGGCGTCGCCCCAGAGCCAACCCATCACCAAGCGCGCGCTCGAGCTCCGCATCGCGAAGGCGACCCTCGCGCACGGGATCGCGCCGTCGCGCCCGCCGCATTGGGGTGGGTTTCGGCTCGTCCCCGATCGCGTCGAGCTCTGGCAGGGCCGCCCCTCGCGCCTGCACGATCGCCTGCTCTACACGCTCCGAGAGGGCGCGTGGGAGCGCGCCCGCCTCGCACCTTGAGCGCCTTCGAGGCGCACGAACGCGCTGGTCGCTGGTAGCATCGGGCGATGCCCAAGCAGGTCCGCAAAGTCAGCAAGCGCCCCGCGAAGAAGATCGCGAAGGGCGCTTACCTCTTCGACGCGCCGCCGAGCCCGTGGCTCGTGCCCTTCGACGGGACGTTCTCGATCGCGAAGGCGCGGAGCGCGCCCAAGAAGTCCGAGCGCGGCAAGGCCGCGCGGCCGGCCAACCGCGCCGCGCTCCGTGAGCACGTCGGGGCCCTCTACGACCTGCAGCAGAAGCTCTACGCCGACGATCGCTACGGCCTGTTGCTGGTCTTCCAAGCCATGGACGCAGCCGGAAAGGATGGGACGATCCGCGCGGTGATGACGGGAGTGAACCCGGCCGGTTGCCACGTCACGAGCTTCAAGGGTCCGACCTACGAGGAGCTCGACCACGACTTCCTCTGGCGCGTCGCGCAGAAGGTGCCCTCTCGCGGCACCATCGGGATCTTCAACCGCAGCCACTACGAGGAGGTGCTCATCGTCCGGGTGCACCCCGAGTACCTCCGAGGGCAGCGGCTCCCGCGCGTCGGCGACCAGATCTGGGAGGAGCGCTACGAGTCGATCCGCGACTGGGAGCGCCACCTCGCGCGCAACGGTACCGTCATCCTCAAGTTCTTCCTCAACGTCTCGCGGGACGAGCAGAAGAAGCGGCTCCTCTCGCGGATCGACGACCCGACGAAGAACTGGAAGTTCGAGGCGAGCGACCTCGACACCCGCGAGCGTTGGGACGACTACATGGAGGCCTACGAGAGCGCCCTGAACGCGACCTCGACGCCGTGGGCGCCCTGGTACTGCGTGCCGGCGGACGACAAGGACTTCATGCGCCAACAAATCGCCGCGATCATTCACCAAACGATGGCGTCGTTGCCCATCGACTTCCCCTCCGTCAGCGACGAGAAGCGAGCAGAGCTGGGGATGCACCGCAAGCGGCTGCTCGAGCTCTGACGGATCCGCGCGGTGGAGGGGCTCCCATCGAGTGGCCTGCTCGACCCCACTCGTATCGACTTCGATCGCCTCGGATGGTCGGATCCCCTTGCGCGCGCCGCGGCGTCGTGTCACTACCCGCGACCCATGTCCATTGGCGAAGCGGTACAGTGCAAGCCGGTCGAGGTCTCCGTCGGAGAAAAGGGCCTCGAGCGCGCGATCAAGCACCTCAAGCGGAAGATGGCCGCAGAGGGCATCCTCCGTGAGCTCAAGCGCCGTCGGCACTACATGAAGCCGTCCGTGCGCCGCCGTAAGAAGGAGGCCGAAGCTGCGCGTCGTCGCCGCAAGCGCCTCAAGACCTTCGGCTGAACTGCGCTCGTAGCTCACGCTCGCACCCCGGCTGCCGTACAGGCGCCGGGGTGTTCGTGCTCCGTCGCGACGGCTCCGCTGCGGCACCGGGAAACCTACCCGCGCCCGCGCGGAGCCTGTACCTTGCGCGGCATGTCGACCCGCTCGCTCGTCCTGACCATCATCGGCCCCGACCGCCCTGGCCTCGTCGAGGCCCTCAGCCGAGCCATCGCCGACCACGGCGGCAACTGGCTCGAGAGCCAGATGGCTCGCCTCGCAGGCCAGTTCGCGGGCCTGCTGCGGGTCGAGGTCGACGCCGCCGACGCCGAGGGCCTGCGTGCGGCGCTCGCGGCCTGCGAGACCGCGGGGCTCAAGGTCCACGTCATCGACGGCGACGACAGCGAGCCCGAGGTGCGGAGCGTGACCCTCGAGGTCGTCGGCGGCGACCGCCCCGGGATCATGCGGCAGATCTCCCACGTGATCGCCGACAAGGGCATCAACGTCCGGCGCCTCGAGTCGACCCGGACCGGCGCGCCCTGGTCGGGCGGCGCGCTCTTCCGCGCGCAGATCGCGCTCGACGTCCCCGAGGGCGCCGCGCTGGACGCGCTCCGCCAGGACCTGGAGGCCATCGCGCTCGACCTGATGGTCGAGGTCAAGCTCGACGCCGACGACGACGCCTGATCCAGATCGGGCACCAGCCGACCATCCCGGTCTCGGACGTGGACGCAGACTCGGACGCAGACTCGGTCTCGGTCTCGGACGGACGCGGACCCGGACGGGGACCCGAAGCCGGTCTCGGACTCAGACTCGGACTGGGTCTCGGACTCGGACTCGGTCTCAGACTCGGTCTCAGACTCGGACTGGGTCTCGGACTCGGTCCCGGACCCGGACCCGGACCCGGACTCGGACTCGGTCTCGGTCTCGGACTCGGTCTCAGACTCGGACTGGGTCTCGGACTCGGTCTCGGACCCGGACACGGACTCGGTCTCGGACTCGGACTCGGACTCGGTCTCGGACCCGGACACGGACCCGGACACGGACCCGGACCCGGACCCGGACAGGACCCAGACCCCGGACACGGACGCACGCGCCCCCGGACCCGAACCCGGACCCAGCCCCACGCCCGCAGAACCCCGGCACGGACTCATCGGCGCGGGCGTTAGGATGTGCCCCGGTGAGCATCTCGACCCGCACCGCCCTCGCGTTCGCGTTCTGCGCGGTCCTCTGCGCCGGGGCGACGGGCATGCTCCTCTCGTCGCTCTCGCGCGCGAACCTCGAGGACGCGCTCGTCGGGCGGCAGCGGCTCTTCGCCATCAGCGCCGCGATGGCGTTCCAACACGACCTCGAGCTGGCCACCGAGGAGCTCGAGCACATCGCGCGCATCGTGCGGGAGGAGGCGGCGTTCCGGAGCGCCGACGACTCCCAGAGCCAGCGCGCGCTCGAGCGGCGGGTCATCCACGAGGCGTGGCGGTTGACCCTCTTCTTCGACGAGGGGGTCGTCCAGCTCGTCGACGCCACGGGCCGCTGCCTCGCCGCGGAGCCGGGGGGATGCCCGCGCGAGACCTTCGCCGAGCGACCGTGGTTCGTCGAGGCGCGCGACGCGCCGGGAGCGACGCTGCGCTTCGGGACCGCGCCCGAAGGGCTCCACTCCATCAGCGTGACCGTGCCCGTGCGGGGGGAGCAGGGCGACTCGCTCGGCTTGGTGCGCGGCACGATGCTCCTCGAGCGCGGCTATTTCTTCGACGAGACCTCCATCGTCCGCGGCGCGATCCCGCCGCTCGAGCGCCCCGACCCCTTCGACCCCGGCCGAGGGCGGCGCACGCCGAGCGACGACGCGCCGCCCGGTGAGACCGAGCCCAGGCCGGCCACACCAGCGCCCTCGCTGATGCCTCGACACCTCGTGCTGCTCGGTCCTGGTGGCGATCCGCTCTTCCACGAGGGCGACCCCCGCCTCGACGCGCCCGCGTGGCGAGATGCGCTCGCGGGCATCGCCCGAGGCGAGCCGGACGCGCGCCTCCTCGAGCTCGACGGCGAGCGCCTCGTCGTCGCCTGGGCGCCCGTCGGTCGGACGGGCGCGGGGCTCGCCTACTCGTGGCGCTGGGCCGATCTCGACCGCCAGGCCGACGAGCGCGCGCGCGCCTTCTTGCTCGCGGCGGCCATCGTCGCGCTCGTGGGCATGATCGTCGGCTTCCTCGTGGCGCGTTGGCTCACGCAGCCCGTGCTCAGCCTCGCGGCCGACGTCGGCGCGGTGCGGCGCGGCGACGCACACCTCGCGACCAGCGATGGGGACGACGAGGTGGCGGTCCTGCGGCGCGCCTTCGCGGAGGTGGTCGACGAGCTCGCCTCTCAGGGCGCGGTCGCGCGTGCCGATCGTGATCGGGTGACGGAGCTGGCGAGCACGCTCGAGGCGCGCGTCGAGGAGCGCACGAGGGAGCTCGAGCAGACCCGAGACGCGCTCGTCGACGCCGAGCGGCTGGCGGCGCTCGGGCGCGCGGGTGCCGCGCTCTCGCACGAGCTACGGAACTCGCTCAACTCGCTCTCCGTCGGCATGGACGCGCTCGGAGCCGGGCTCGCGCCGGAGGGCGCGAAGGCCGTCCGGCAGCAGGTCCGCGCGGAGATCGCGCGGCTGCGCAGCTTGTCCGATCTGCTGCTCGACTTCGCGCGCCCGCGGCGGCTCTCGCGGACGCCCCTGCGCGCCGGCGCGCTCCTCGGCCGCGCCCTGGACCTCGTCGAGGACCACGCGCGCGAGCACGACGCGACGCTCGAGCTCCAGGATCGCGCGCCCAACCAGCTCCTCGACGTCGACGCGGACCTGCTGCAGAGCGTGCTGACGAACCTCCTGCGCAACGCGATCGAGGCGGTCAGCGGCCGCGACGAGCGGAAGGTGCGCGTGCACGCGCGGGTCTACCGCGGCGCGTGGGTGGTGGAGGTGCGCGACACGGGCCCGGGCATCGAGCCCTCGCTTCGCGACGCGCTCTTCCAGCCCTTCTCGAGCGGGCGGGTCGGCGGCGTGGGGCTCGGCCTCGCGGTGTCGCGGCGCTTCGCGGAGCTCCACGGCGGCACCCTCGAAGAGCGCTCGGGCAGCGCCGGGCCAGGTGGGGCATGCTTCCGGCTGACGATCCCGCTCGGCGTCGAGGCGGCAGAGGACGCCCTCGTCGAGTGATCGGGTCGCACGCCGCACCAGACCGCCCGTCGTCCCCAAGCTCCCAGCCTCCGTGTCTCCACGTTCTCCGAGCCCGGCCACTCTGGGCGACGCGAGCCGTCCCCGCCTCCACCTACGCGCCGAACCCACCCGCCGCCGAGTGACACCGTGCCCGACGTCAGCCCCAGCATCCTCCTCATCGACGACGAGAAGTCGTTCCGCGTCATCCTCGAGTCTGCGCTGACGAGCGAGGGCTACCACGTGCGCACGGCGGCCGACGTCCGCTCGGCGCGACAGGTCTGGTCCGAGGGCGCGGCCGACCTCGTCATCGTCGATCGCAACCTCCCCGACGGCGACGGCGTCGAGCTCCTCGACGCCCTCAAGCGCGAGGCCGTGGAGCGCAACCTCGACACGACCTTCCTCGTCGTGACGGCGTACGCCGACGTCGACAACGCGGTGCTCGCGCTCAAGCACGGCGCCGACGACTACATCACCAAGCCGGTGCAGCTGCCGGATCTGCTCGTGAAGCTCCGCAAGGGCCTCGAGCGGCGCGCCCTCGAGCGGCGGGTCCAGGCGCTCCGGCGCGGCGAGCCCGACGTCGTCTCGATCCTCCGGCGGACGAAGAGCCAGCGCATGGCGCGGCTGCTCGAGATGGCCGAGCGCGTCGCCGCGAGCCCCGACACGCCCGTGCTCGTGCAGGGCGAGAGCGGCACCGGCAAGGATCTCGTCGCGCGCTTCATCCACGCGCTCACGCCGGGCCGCGCCGACAGCACCTTCGTCGAGCTGAACTGCGCGGCGATCAGCGAGCAGCTCGCCGAGAGCGAGCTCTTCGGTCACGAGCGCGGCGCGTTCACGGACGCGAAGGCCGCCAAGCGCGGCCTGCTCGAGCTCGCCGACGGCGGGACCGTCTTCCTCGACGAGATCGCCGACCTCGGGTCGACCGTGCAGGCGAAGCTGCTCCGAGTCCTCGAGACGATGCGCTTTCGGCGCGTGGGCGGCACCCACGACCGCACGGTCGACGTGCGCGTCATCTCGGCGACGCACCGCGACCTCGCCGCGGCGGTCGAGGATCGGACCTTCCGCCTCGACCTCTACCACCGCCTCGACGTCTTCCACCTCGTCCTGCCCGCGCTGCGCGAACGCCCTGAGGACATCCTCCCGCTCGCCCAGCAATTCATGACGATGACCTCGCGGCGCCTCGGCCGACCGCTGAAGACGATCGCGAAGGACGCCGCGGACCTGCTGCTCGCCTACCCGTTCCCTGGCAACGTCCGCGAGCTACGCAACGTGATCGAGCGCGCCGTCATCCTCGAGCCGAGCGCGCAGCTCACGCGGGCGTCGATCGTGCTCGGACCACACGGCTCGACGCCCCCCGTCGGACCCGGCATCGACGCGTTCCTGCGCGTCGACCTCGACGACGCGGGCGCCCCGCCCTCGCTGCGCGAGGTCGAGGCGGCCTACGTCGCCCGCGTCCTCGCGTACGCGGGCTGGAACAAGACGCGCGCGGCGAAGCTGCTCGGCGTCACGTTCCCGACGATCCAAAAGAAGATCCAAGACTACGACCTCGGCTGACCCGCTCGCTCGTAGCCTTGGCTTCCGTTCAGCTTCCCATGAGGGGCTGTCGCGCCGTCCGGTAGGGCGGCTTGCGAGAACGGCTGAGCTTCTCTTCAGACCTCGAGCCGGTAGATCTCACGGATGTTGGCGAGGATCCCCTCGAAAGGGATGTCGAGATCCTTGAGCAAGCCGTCGTGCAGGTCGAAGACCCAGCCGTGCACGATCGGGTAGCCCTCCTTCAGGTAGCGCTTCTGCACGCACGCGGTCTTGATCACGTGGATGCACTGCTCCTGCACGTTGAGCTCGACGAGGCGCTTGGCCCGCGCGGTCGCGTCCTCGATCGCGTCGAGCTCCTTGCGGTGCAGGCGGTAGACGTCGCGGATCTCGCGGAGCCAGGGGTTCAGCAGGCCGAGATCCTGCGACGTCATCGCGGCGTTCACACCACCGCAGCCGTAGTGGCCGCAGACGATGACGTGCTTCACGCGGAGGTGCTCGACGGCGTACTCGATGACGCTGTGCGCGTTCAGGTCGGTGTTGACGACGAGGTTCGCGATGTTGCGGTGGACGAAGACCTCTCCGGGCTCGAGCCCCATGATCTCGTTCGCGGGGATGCGCGAGTCCGCGCAGCCGATGTAGAGGAAGTCCGGGCTCTGTCCCGCCGCGAGCTTTACGAAGTACTCGGGATCGTGGGAAAGCTTCTGCCCGACCCACGCCTTGTTGTTCTCGAAGACCTGCTTGTAGCGCTCCATGCCGACAATCCTAGCCCAGGAACGCGGCGCGGTGGGCCTGCTTTACGAGGTCTTCAGCTTCCGCAAACGGGCTGCCAGCGTCCAGGTGTCCGAGCGCACCTCGGGCCCGAGGTCTCGGAGCTGTCCGAGGGTGTCGGAGCCGTCCGAGGGCCGAGGGGGTCGGAGCCGTCTGAGGGGTCGGAGTCGCGTCAGCGCGCGCCCTCGGGCACCCGCAGGCCCTCTCGGATCTGCAGGCGCTCGGGGTTCAGGTTCGGGCCCACCTTCAGGCCCTCCGGCCCGATGCGGAGCCGCTCCACCGCGCGGAGCACGCGCGGGTCGAGCTGGACGGGCTCGAGCATCGCCGAGACGTCGCCCTCCGTCGTCGCGCCAGTCTCCGCCGCCTCGCCGATCTCCGGCGCGGCCTCCTCGCCCGCGGGCACCTCATCGGCGGGCACCTCGTCGGCGCGCAGCGCCAACCCGCTCGACACGTTCCCCGCGGCGTCGACCGCGATCACCTCGATCGCCTCGGGCGCGGCGCCCTCGAGCTCGTGGCGGGTCACCTCGCCGAGCTCCGCGAGCGTCAGCGCGCCGTGGACGAGCCGATAGCCCGTGACGCCCACCGCGTCGTCCGCTGCGGGCCACGTCAGGATCGTTCGGACCACCGTGGGCGCCTCGCCGTCGCTCAGCACGGCCTCGGCCGTGAGGCGCGCGCCCGCGGGCCACGTCGGCGCGGTGCCGTCGGTGGTGGTGGCGCGCGCGTGAAGCATCTCCCCGCGGTTGCCGGCCTCGTCGATCGGCTGGACGCTGAACGCGTACTCGGTCGCGTCCGAGAGGTTCGCGACGACGTGCTGACGGGCGTCGCCGCCGACGGTCGCGATCTCGACGTCGTCGCGGAGGACACGGTAGCCCGTCACGCCCTTGTCGTCGCTCGCGGCGGGCCACGAGAGCGTCACCTCGTCCGAGAGCGCGCTCGCCGCGAGCTCCGCGTCTGCGGGCCAGCTCGGCGGCGTGGTGTCGGCGCAGGCGATCGAGAGGATGAGCAGAAGGGGCAGGGCGGCGCGCATGCGCGAGGGCGTTGCGCACGAAGGCGATGGCGTCAAGGGCGGGGGCGTCCACGTCCGCGACGCCCGCGCACCTCCACGGCGGGCCCGAGCCAGCAGCCACGCACGGCAGCTAACCGCAGCCACGAACCCTCGGACGACACGAGGCGGTGCGCGGGCGGTAGGTTGAGGTACGCTCACACCTCGTCGACGGACCTCTCGCGGGGCGGCGCCCTCGAGATCGCCGACGAGCCACGACGGATCCACGAGGCCCTCATGACACGCACTGCCTACACCACCTGCGCGCTCTGCGAGGCCATGTGTGGCCTCCGCGTCGAGGTCGCCGGCGACCGCGTCGTCGAGATCCGCGGCGACGAGGACGACCCCTTCAGCCGCGGCCACGTCTGCCCGAAGGCGCTGGCGCTCCAGGACCTCCACGAAGACCCCGATCGGCTGCGGCGCCCGATGCGACGTGTGGGCGACACCTGGGAGCCGCTCGGCTGGGACGAGGCCATCGCCTTCGCGGCCGATCGCATCCACGACCTGCAGCGGCGCCATGGCGGCGACGCCTTCGCGGCCTACCTCGGCAACCCGACCGCGCACAACCTCGGCGCCATCGTCTACGCGCCGCTCGTGCTCAAGAGCCTGCGCACCAAGCACCGCTACAGCGCCACGAGCGTCGATCAGCTCCCGCACATGTTCGCGAGCTTCTTCGTGCTTGGCCACCAGCTCCTCTTCGCCATCCCCGACCTCGATCGCACCGACCTCTTCATCGCCTTCGGCGCCAACCCGCTCGCCTCGAATGGGAGCATCATGACGGCGGGCGACGTCCGCGGGCGCCTGCGCGCGATCCGCGAGCGCGGCGGTCGCGTCGTCTACTTCGACCCTCGGCGCACGGAGTCCGCCAAGGCGGCCGACGCCCACCACTTCATCCGGCCGGGCACGGACGCCTTCGTGTTGCTCGCCATGCTCCACGTCGTCTTCGCCGAGGGCCTCGTGAAGCTCGGCCGTTTGGCGTCCTCGTGCGAGCGCCTCGACGTCCTCGAGGCCGTGACCAAGGCGTACACGCCCGAGCGGGCCGAGCGCGTCAGCGGCGTCCCGGCCGCGACGACGCGCGCGCTCGCGCGCGAGCTCGCGACCACCGAGCGCGCGCTCGTCTACGGCCGCGTGGGCGCGTGCGTGCAAGAGCACGGCGGGCTCGCGGCGTGGGCGCTGCTCGCGCTCAACCTCGTCACGGGCCACTTCGACGAGCCGGGCGGCGTCATGTTTCCGACGCCCGCGGTCGACGTGATCCGCGGGGGCGCTGGCGTCGGGATCAGCCGCGGCAGCTTCGGCCGGTGGAAGAGCCGCGTGCGCGGCCTGCCCGAGTTCGGCGGCGAGCTGCCCGTCGCCTGCCTCGCGGAGGAGATCACGACGCCCGGCGAGGGCCGAGTGCGCGGCCTGCTCACCATCTGCGGCAACCCGGTGCTCTCGACGCCGAACGGGGCGCAGCTCGAGCGCGCGCTCGCCGGGCTCGACTTCATGGTCAGCGTCGACCCCTACCTCAACGAGACCACGCGCCACGCGCACCTCATCCTGCCGCCGGTCTCCCCGCTCGAGCGCGACCACTACGACCTCGTTTTCCACGCGGTCGCCGTCCGCAACACCGCCAAGTGGTCGCCCGCCGTGTTCCCGAAGCCCGAGGGCGCGCGGGACGACGGGGAGATCCTCGGCGCGCTGCTCGAGGCGATCGAGCACCGCCGGGGTCGCCTGACCAAGCGCGCGCTCCGCGCGACCGCGCTCCGCCGGCTCGGCGCGCGCCGCGTGGTCGACCTCGGCCTGCGCGTCGGCCCCTACGGCGCGGGGGTCGCGGGCGTCGCCGTCGGCGAGCGAGGGCTCGTCCGCGCGCGCGGCGATCTCTCCGTCGCCGCGCTCGAGCGCGCGCCGCATGGCGTCGACCTCGGCCCGCTCGAGCGCTGCATGCCCGACCGGCTCCCGCGGCGCGATGGACGTCGCGTCATCGACCTCGCGCCGCAGCTCCTCGTCGACGACCTACGGCGGCTGGACGAGTACGAGCGCCGGCTCGACGACGCGTCGCCCGCGCTCTCGCTCATCGGACGGCGCCAGCTCCGCAGCAACAACAGCTGGATGCACAACGCGCCGCAGCTGATGAAGGGGCGCGACCGCTGCACGCTCTTGATGCACCCGAGCGACGCCGAGGCCCGCGGCCTCGCGTCGGGCGATCGGGTCCGCGTCGCGTCGCGCGTGGGCGAGGTGGAGGCGCCGCTCGAGGTCTCGGACGAGGTCATGCCGGGCGTCGTCAGCCTCCCGCACGGCTTCGGTCACCATCGCCCCGGCGTGCGCCTGCGCGTCGCCGCCGAGTCCCCGGGTGTGAGCCTGAACGACCTGACGGACGACCGCGCGCTCGACCTACTGACGGGCACCGCCGTCCTCAACGGGACGCCCGTCGAGGTGACCCGCGCACCAGGCTGAGCGCGGCGCATCCTTGCGAACCGGTATCCTGTTGACGCGCACGTGGACGACGTCGACGCGGACGTCGATGAGGATGGGGACGTCGTGGACGTCGTGGACGTCGATGGGATGGGGACGTTGACGGAGATGGGGATGATGCGGATGCGGATGCGGATGGATGGGCGGTGGATACATCTCTCCCGCGCGTCGGCTCACGGCGGGGGAGGACACGCCGCGCCACACCGGCGCGGCGCTGATGGGGCTGTAACTTCGTGACAGCGGACTCGGACTCGGACTCGGACTCGGACTCGGACGGACAGGACCCAGACACGGACTCAGAGGTCCACGTCCACTGGCACCCCGCGTCAGAGCGACCCGAGGTGCTCGTCGAGCGCGGCGAGCGCGTCGTGGAGGGCGCTCATGCGCGCGGGGCCGATCGCTTCGGCGAGCTGGGCCTCGATCGCCCCGAGGTGCCGCAGGCCGTCCAGGAGGCCCTGCCGACCGCGCGTCGTGAAGCGGACGAGCTTCGCGCGGCCGTCCGCCGGATCCGGCGTGCGCTCGACCACGCCCATGGCTTCGAGCTCGTCGACCAGCTGACCGACCGCCTGCTTGCTGACGCCGACGCGCCGCGCGAGCTCCGTGAGGCGCGTGCCCTCGAGGTCGATGTGCGGGAAGAGTGACGTATGCGCGGCGCGGGGCCGTGGGCCGTGGGCAGGCGCCGGCGCGGTCGCGAGCGCGTGCTCGTTGAGGAGGCGCGCGCAGCGGAAGAGGAGCTGCGCCGTGCTCGCGCGTTTGGCGTGCTCGAGCGTGGCCTCGTAGGGCTCGGTCGGGGCGAGGGACACGATTCGTATCCTAACATCGTCAAGTGGGCTTGACTACAATGGTCAATGGCACTTGACTAAAGGCATGGCGACGACGATCACCACCACCACCGCCTCGACCACGTCCCCGCGCGGAGCGACGGACCACCGTCTCGTCACGCTCGCGCCGGGCCTGCACGCCGTCGAGGGCTCGTTCCGCGCGCCTGGCGGCGTCCGCTTCCCCGTCCGCAGCACGATCGTGTCGACCCCTCGCGGCGTCGTGGTCATCGCGCCGATCGACTTCGACGAGCCGACCGCGCGCGCGGTCGACACCCTCGGGGAGGTCTCGCTCATCGTCGCGCCCAACCGCTTTCACCACGCCTACGTGGCCGCGGCGCAGGCGCGGTGGCCCAAGGCGCGCACGCTCGGCGCGCCGGGTCTCGCCGACAAACGCCCCGACCTGCGCTTCGACGGAACGCTCGCCGACGCGGAGCTGATCCCGGGCCTCCGGGCCTACGCCATCGACGGCGCGCCCAAGGCGTCCGAGCACGTCTTGCTGCACGCGCCGACGCGCACGTTGATCGTGACGGATCTGGTCTTCCACATCCGACGCGCCCCGAACGTGATGAGCTGGATCGTCTTCAAGCTGATCGCGCGCACGCTCGGGCACCTCCGCATGAGCCGCCTGTGGCGCTACCTCCGCCAGGACCGCGGCGCCTTCGAGGCGAGCCTCGTGCGGGTCCTCGCGCTCGACTTCGATCGGCTCGTCGTCGCCCACGGAGACGTCGTCGAGGAGGGCGGTCGCGACGCGCTCGCGGAGGGCGTCGCGTGGATCCTCGGGCGCGCGCGCTGAGCGCGGACGGGCGCTCGGCCGGCGTTCGCGCCAAGCGCGGATGGGTGCTCTACCCCTCGGGCGTTCGCGCCGACCGGACGGGCGCTTTACCCCTCGGGCGTTCGCGCTGAGCGGACGGGCGCTCGGCCTCGAGCGTTCGCGCCGAACGGACGGGCGCTCGGCCTCGGGCGTTCGCGCTGAGCGCGGACGGACGCTCGGCCTCGGGCGTTCGCGCCGGGCGCTCGACCTCAGGCGTGCGCACCGGCGCTCAGCGACCGGCGGGCTCAGCCCCCTCGGAGGTTCGGCGCCGAGCGAGGTCGGTCCGCGGATGGTGAAAGGAGTGTCGACGCGAGGTACTCTTCGATCGAGGGGAAGACGCGTGACCGTGGACATCGATCTCGCCGACGTGCTCGAGCACCTCAACGAGGGCTTTCAGCTCATTGGTCCAGACTTCCGATACCTCTTTGTGAACAACGTGGCCGCGACCCAGGGCCAGCGCTCGCGCGACGAGCTCCTCGGTCGCACCATGATGGAGTGTTACCCCGGCATCGAGCAGACCGAGATGTTCGCGCTCCTCTCGGGATTGCTCGCCGACGGCGGCGCGCACAGCATGGAGAACGAGTTCGCCTTCCCGGACGGAAGCCGCCGATGGTTCGAGCTCCGGATGGCGCGAGTGCCCCAGGGGGTGCTCATCCTCTCCATCGACATCAGCGAGCGGAAGTCGCTCGAGGCGCAGGTGCGACGAATGCACCGGATGGACGCGGTTGGGCAGCTCGCGGGCGGCGTGGCGCACGACTTCAACAACCTGCTGACCGTCGTGCAATCGTACGCGTGCTTCATTCGCGACGATCTCGAGCCATCCCATCCGTCACGAGACGACGCCGAGCAGATCATGCAGGCCGCGCGGCGCGGGGGAGATCTGACCCACCGCCTGCTCGCGTTCGCCCGTCAGCTCCCGAGCACCGAGAGCGGACGCGTCGAGGTCGGCGCGGCCCTGAGCGATCTCGAGCTGATGCTGCGCCGAACGATCGGCGAGCACGTCGCGCTCACCTTCGTCGTGCCGACGGGGCTCGGCAGCGCGGCGATCGCGCCGAGCGAGCTCGATCAGATCGTCGTCAACCTGGTCGTCAACGCGCGCGACGCGATGGAGGGCGAGGGCTCCATCGTGCTCGAACTCGACGCGCTCCAGATCGACGAGGCGTGGGTCACCGATCGCAACGTGTCCATCATGCCCGGCGAGTACCTCGTGCTCTCCGTCTCGGATGATGGTCAAGGCATGAGCCGAGAGGTCCTCGACCAGCTCTTCGAGCCCTTCTTCACGACCAAGCGCGAGGGAGAAGGGACGGGGCTCGGGCTCTCCACGTGCTGGGGCCTCGTGGGTCGCGCGGGCGGAACGATCACGGTCTACAGCGAGCCAGGGAAGGGCACGACGTTTCGCGTCTACTTGCCGCGCGCGACCGAAGCACATCAGGTCCCCGCCATCCGGGAGACGACGGCGACGGCGGGGCGTGGTGAGCGCATCTTGGTCGTCGAAGACGAGGCCGCCGTCCGCGAGATCGTCGCGCGCGCACTGCGCGCAGCCGGATACCGCGCGATCGAGGCCTCGTCCGCCGCCGAAGCGCTGACCATCGCCGAGGAGCTCGGGGGTGAGCTCGACCTGCTCCTCACGGACGTCGTGATGCCGCAGATGTCGGGGCTCGAGCTGGCCGACCAATTGCGCGGCCGGTTCCCGGCGCTCCGTGTGGTGCTCGTCTCGGGCTTCACGCCCCGCTCCCTCGAGCATCGAGGGGTCGACCCTCGTGAGTTCCCGATGCTGGTCAAGCCCTTCACCCCTGGCGCGCTCCTGCGCGGGGTCCGCGGCGTGTTGGACGCCCCGCGCTGATCGCGGAGCGGCCACCGGCGGTCCGCAATCCGGCGAGAAAATCGTGATCCGCGGGTCGCGATTTTCTCGCCAGCGGCTGGATCGGCGCCACCGGCTAGGGTAACTTTTCAAGCGTAGGCGAATTTTGTTCGCTCAAGGGGGCAGGGGCGTGACTCCTTCGGGCCAGGAAGACCTCACCCTTCGGGTGGAGGTGTTGGAGCGTGAGAACCGCGAGCTGCGGGAGCGGCTCGAGCCGCGCCGTCGGCTCGCGATGGTCACGAAGCCGGCCCTGGCGTGTCGGGGGTTGCTCGACCAGCTCCCCCACGGGGTCGTCGTGACCGACGCACGCGGCGTCATCACCTCGTGCAACGGGCAGGCGGCGTGGATGCTCGAGCGAGAGGTGGACGAGCTCCGAGGCGCCACGTTCGAGGTGCTCCGCGACCCCTTGATCCGGCGCGGCTTCACCTCCGCGCTCGCCGGGACGGGGTACCGCTTCGAGGCGCGCTACACGCGCGCAGACGGGCGCACCTTCGACGTCGAGGTCGAGCTGGACCCCGTGCGAACGGACGAGGGGGTGCTCACGGGCGCGGTAGCCACGCTGCGCGACGTCAGCGAGCACAAGGCCGTCGAGGCGGAGCTCCGCCTCGCGAAGCGTCGGCTCGAGATCGTGCGGGACCTCGGGGTGCTCGCGACCTCCTCCCTCGAGCTCGACGTGGTGCTCCTCCGGATCCTCCAGGGCACGCTCGAGGCGTCCGGCGCGACGGCGGGGATGATCTTCTTGCGGGACCCCGGCGCCGACAAGCTGCGGTGGGGCGCCTCGTTGGGCCTCTCGGACTCGTTCGTCGCCGCCTACCGACAGCGCCTCATCGCGCTCGGCGAGGGCCTGACGGGCACCATCGCCGCGACCGGCGAGTCGATCTACATCCCGACCGACTCCTCGCGCGATCCCCGCGTCGCGCGTGCCGTCGTGCAGCGCGAGGAGCTCAACTCGTTCATCGGGGTGCCCGTCCGCGCGGGCGACGAGATCATCGGCGTGATGAACGTCCTCACGCGGCCCCCCGCGGTCCTGGGGCAGCACGAGATCGAGATGATCGAGGCGATCGGCAACCACGTGGGCTCGGCCGTGCGCAACGCGCAGATCTACGCGCAGCTCCAGGCGGCCAAGGCGAGCGTCGTCGCCGAGCAGCGGCTGACGGGCGCGCTCATCGACGCGCTCGACGACACCTTCTTCGTTTACGACGCGGAGACCGGGCGCGCGCGCCGCTGGAACCGGGTCTTCCGCGACGTCAGCGGGTACTCCGACCAAGAGATCGCGGCGCTGAAGGCGCCCGACGCCTATTACGACGCCGCGGAACTGGCGAAGATCGAGGTCTTCGAGCGACGCCACAGGCAGGGGCGCGCGACCTCGGTCGAGCTGAAGCTGGTCACCAAGCGTGGCGAGCGAGTCCCCTTCGAGTACACGGCGGCGACCGTCGAGGACGAGGCCGACGGCAAGACGTACCTCGTCGCGATCGGTCGCGACCAGCGCGCGCGCAAGAAGATCGAGGAGGAGCTGCTGAAGGTACAGAAGCTCGAGTCGCTCGGCGTGCTCTCGGGCGGGATCGCGCACGACTTCAACAACCTGCTCGCGGTCATCGTCGGGGCGCTCTCGTTCTCCAAGATGCGGGCGACCGACGCCGAGGTGCAGCGCGCGCTCGACGACGCGCTCGCGGCGTGCATGCGCTCGCGGGGCCTGACGCAGCAGCTCCTCACCTTCTCGCGCGAGCACGCGCCTCACCGGGCGCTCACCGATCTCGCAGGCCTCGTGCGCGAGACGTGCGGCTTCGTGATGCGCGGGTCGAACGTCGCGTGCGACCAGGCCTTCGCCGACGAGCTCTGGCCGGCCGAGGTGGACGAGGGCCAGATCGGCCAGGTCCTCCAGAACCTCCTGCTGAACGGCGCGCAGGCGATGCCCAAGGGCGGGCGGATCACCGTCACGGCCGAGAACGTCGAGCTCGACGCCCGCAGCGGGATCCCGGTCGAGGACGGGCGCTACGTGCGCCTCTCGGTCGCGGACCACGGGGTCGGCATCGCCCCCGAGCACCTCGGCAAGATCTTCGACCCCTACTTCACGACCAAGGACACCGGGACCGGCCTCGGGCTCGCCACGAGCTACTCGATCGTGAAGAACCACGGCGGGCACATCCTCGTGGAGTCCGAGCTCGGGCGAGGGACGACCTTCCACGTCTACCTCCCTGCGTCGGAGGGTGGGTCGTCGTCGCCGCGCACCGACGACCACGCCAGCGACGCGCCCTTGAACGCGCGCGTCCTCGTCATGGACGACGACGCCCTGGTCCGGCGGGTGCTAGGGGCGATCCTGCAGGAGATGGGGTGCACGGTCGCGCTCGCGTGCGACGGGCGCGAGGCGCTCGAGGCGTTCCGGCAGGCGCGGCAGGTCGGTGAGCCCTTCGACGTCGCGCTGCTGGACCTGACCGTGCCCGGCGGGATGGGCGCCGAGGAGACGATGGCCCGGCTCCGCCGCATCGATCCGGATGTCCGAGCGGTCGTCGCGAGCGGCTACGCGAACGACCCGATCCTCTCGGAGCTCCAGGCGCACGGCTTCCGCGCGGGGGTGGCCAAGCCCTTCACGGCCGACACGCTGCGCGCGGCGCTCCGGCGCGCGCTCGTGGGCTGAGCACAGCTCCCGAGTCCGACGCCGACCCCGTATCCGACCCCGTGTCCGACGCCGTGTCCGACGCCGTGTCCGACCCCGTGTCCGACCCCGTGTCCGACCCTGTGTCCGACCCGTGTCCGACGCCGTGTCCGACGCCGTGTCCGACGCCGTGTCCGACGCCGTGTCCGACGCCGTGTCCGACCCCGTGTCCGATTCCAACCTTGTGTCCGATCCCGAGTCCGGTTCGACCCCGCCCCCAGCTCGTCAGTCGACCACTGGGCTCAGGCGCACCCGCACCTCGCGCCGCTGACCGTCGCGCACCACCGTCACCGTCACCTCGTCCGACACCTCGTGGCGGTCGAGCACGCGGTAGAGGTCGAGGCTGTTGCCGATCGGCTGGCCGTCGATGGCGACGATCAGATCCCCGAGCACGATCGCTCCGGTGCTCGGATCGCGCATCGTCGGGACGAGCCCCGCCGCCGCCGCGCCGCTGCCCTCCACGACCCCGATGACCAACGCCCCGCGCAGGGCGAGCCGCCGCGAGAGCATACCCTCGTCGATCTGCACGCCGAGCCCCGCGCGCTCGACGCGGCCCGTCTCGATGAGCTGCGTGACCACCCGGCGCACGGTGTCGACCGGCACGGCGAAGCCGACGCCCGCGCTCGCGCCGCTCGGGCTGTAGATCGCCGTGTTCACCCCGACGAGCCGCCCGGCGCTGTCGAGCAGCGGCCCGCCCGAGTTGCCGGGGTTGATGGCGGCGTCGGTCTGGATCACGCCCTGGATCGGTCGGCCGCCGATGCTCATGATCTCGCGCCCGAGCCCGCTGATCACGCCGCTCGAGAGCGTGTGGTCGAGGCCGAAGGGGTTGCCGATCGCGAAGACGTGCTGGCCGACCTGGAGGTCCGCGCTCGTGCCGACCGGCAGCGGACGGATCTGATCGGCGGGCGCGTCGATCCGGAGGACGGCGATGTCCTTCTCCGGGTAGGCGCCGACGAGCTGCGCGCCCCAGACGCTGGCGTCGCCGAGGGTCACGCGCGCCGCGTCCGCCCCCGCGATGACATGGAAGTTCGTGACGACGTGGCCGCTGGCGTCCCACAGGAAGCCCGAGCCGGTGCCCTCGGGGAAGGCCATCGCGTTGCGTCGGAAGGGGTCGACGCGCACGGCGAGCTTCGTGATGAACACGACGGAGGGCGAGGCGCGCGCGAAGAGCTCGACGGTCGAGCGCTCGATCTCGCTCAGGTCGCCGCGTGGTGTCACCACGACGGGCGCGGGTGGCGGCGCGGGCGCTGGCGCGACGGCAGGCGTCACCTGAAGGAAGAGGAACGCGACGACCGCGCCGAGCGCGAGCGAGAGGAACGCGACGAGCAGCACGAGCAGAGGGACCGGGTTCCTTCGCATCCCAGACAGATAGCACCCAGCCCCCGGCGGGCACGGTCCGGCCTTCGGTGCTCGGGCCATCGGTGGTTGGGCATCGGACACGGGGTTGGATTCGGGGTCGGATTTGGGGTCGGACTCGGGGTCGGACTTGGGGTCGGACTCGGGGTCGGATTCGGGTCGGACTCGGGGGTCGGACTTGGGGTCGGACACGGGGTCGGACTCGGGGGTCGGACACGGAGACGGGGTCGGACTGGTCGGAGGGGACAGGGGCATGGGCAAGGGCAGGGGCAGGGGACTGGGACGCGTGATCCGGCATGGAGTAACCTCCAAGAGATGATCGCTCGCGTGCTCCTCGTGCTCGCCTTGACCTTCTCTCTCGCGCGCTCGTCCCACGCGCAGGACGACGAGGTCGCCTCCGCTCCGACCGAGCGCGACTCGGAGGCGCGCGCGCTCTACCAGGCCGCCGTCGTCGCCTTCGACGAGGGGCGCTTCGAGGACGCGCTGCGCCTCTTCCGGCGCGCGTACGAGCTGAGCGAGCGACCCGAGCTGCTCTTCAACGTGGGCACCACGGCCGACCGCCTCCGGCGGGACGAGGAGGCGCTCGAGGCCTTCGAGGCCTACCTGGCCGCGCGCCCCGACGCCGCCAACCGCGCGAGCGTCGAGGCGCGCATCGAGGTCTTGCGCGAGGCCATCTCGAACGAGCGCGCGGCCCCGACCGAGGCGCGCCCGGTCGTGCTCATCCACGACTACGACGAGCGTCCGACCGAGCCCGCCCGGCGCAAGTGGTGGATCGGCGTGCTCGTCGCGGCGGTCGTCGTCGCGGGCGCGGCGACGCTCGCGGTCGTCTTGGCCACGAGGGGCCGCTCGAGCGGCGAGGACCCACCGCACGACGCCTCGTTCGCGACCTTGGGGAGGTGGTGATGCGCGCGCCGAGACAGCCGAAACCAAGGGCATCCCGCAGCGTGCGGAGCTCAGGCGCAGGGACCTCTGGAGCGCGGATCGTTGGAGCGCCGACCCCTGGAGCGCGGACCTCTCGAGTGCCGGCGGCCAGGCGGACCCTCGCGGCGCTGACGCTGCTGACGCTCGCGGGCTGCGTAGACCCGCACACGCGCGTCTTGCTCGTCGTCGACGCCGAGCCGCAGGTGCGCCTCGACACCCGCGAGGTGATCGTCTCGGTCTATCGTGGGTCCCTCGGCAGCCCGCCCCAAGAGCGCGACGAGGACCTCGTCGGCCTGCAGAGCTTCGCGTTCCCCGACCAGGTCGAGTGGCCGCTCCGCATCCTCCTGCGGCCCCAGGGCAACGCCAGCGAGCGCCTCTACCGCGTTCGCGTCCGCGCGTACGACGGCGCCGCGCCCGAGCTGGGGGGACCTGGGCGTTTCGTGGCGGAGACGCGCGTGCTCAACTCCTACGTGCCCGGCGAGGTCCGCGAGCTCCGCGTTCGGCTCACCGACATCTGCATCGGCGTCGAGTGCGGTGAGAACTCCCGCTGCGACGCGCAGGGCCTGTGCAACGCGCCGATCGACATGGACGTGCTCGAGCCGCTCGAGCCGGTCGACGGCGGCGTCGGCGACGCGGGCGCGGATGGGAGCGCGCCGGACGCAGGCTGCCAGACCGCGGCGGATTGTGACGACGGCGAACCTTGCACCGACGACGCCTGCCGCGACGGGGAGTGCGTGCGCACGCCCGCGACCGGGGGCTGCGACGACGGAAACTTCTGCAACGGCGCGGACTTCTGCGAGGCGGGGCGCTGCCGCCACGAGGGCGACCCGTGCGCGGAGAGTGGGCTCAGCTGCGAGGTCGGCCGCTGCGTCGGCTGCGTCGACGAGATGGGGTGCCCCGAGCTGCGCGGCTCGTGGTCGAGCTGCGTGTTCCCGGACCGATGCGCGGAGGCCGGCACGCGGACGCGCGTCGTGACCATGCAGGTCTGCCTGGAAGGCGCCTGCGAGGCCGCGGGGATGAGGATGGAGTCCGAGGCGTGCAGCCGCGAGTCGCAGGAGGGCGTGAGCTGCGACGACCCCACGTTCAGCGACTGGGGGAGCTGCAGCGCAGAGTGTGTCGAGCGCCGCACCGTCACGAGCTGGGCGTGCGCGAGCGGCGTCTGCTCGAGCAGCACGCGCGCCGAGCCGCGGCCGTGTGCGACCTGTCCCGACGCCGGGGTCGATCCGGGGGACGCGGGCGTCGATGCTGGATTCGACGCGGGTCTCGACGCGGGCTTCGACGCGGGTTCCGACGCGGGTTTCGACGCGGGTTTCGACGCGGGTTTCGACGCGGGGAGCACGGACACCGGCTTGCCGCCGCCTCTCGACTCCGCGTTCGAGCGTATGGACGGCGCCTCGGACATCGAGGACTGACGTCTTGCCGCCCAACGGTTGCTGACCGTGCCGTCCGATGACCGGGTCGGAGTCCGAGGACCGAGTCCGATGACCGAGTCCGATGACCGAGTCCGATGACCGAGTCCGATGACCGAGTCCGAGGACGGAGTCCGAGGACCGACTCCGAAGGGCCGACTCCGAGGACCGACTCCGAAGGGCCGACTCCGAGGACCGAGTCCGTTCTCCACGGGCTCGTTCTGGTCCAGCACCAGATCGTCGACGTTCCCACAGCTCCTCGCACCGCTGACCGAGACTGGGACACGGAGGCGCGCGGGACACGGACCCGGACGCGGACCGCGGACGCGGACACCGACACGGACACCGACACGGACACCGACACGGAGGGGTCTCCCGGGGCCACCCTCGTCACGAAGTGAACGCCAATCACGACGACTCCGGCGCGACGACTCCGGCCAAGCGGACAGATTCGTCCTTCGGCGCGGCGCGGCACCTCGTCGTCACCGAGGGCCCGGGCCCCCGCCCAGAGGTTGTCCACACCCCGTGGAAAACCCGTTTCCATCCTAATTCCCAATAGATGAACCTGGATCTTCACACCTTCGCTCACGAAGCGGAGGTATCTCGCGCGCTCCCCTCGTTGCCTGCCTGTCGCGGAGCGGCGTCTCCAGGCGGCCGCGGTGACGCCCGCGAGACATCGAAACATCAATGATTACGGGCTAGATCGGGGCTCCGAGGCCGAATTTGTCACCCCCGTGGTGCATCCTCGACACCTCCCCGCCCTCGCCGCCGAAGCGCGCTCGCTACGCCCCCGATCATGGACCTGCGCCTGCCCCCAAACCCCCGTCACTTGCGGCTTTCTTGGTCCGGCACCACTACATCTCGTAGGGTTCACGACGTGACGTTACGTGGCCAGCGGTACAACGTCGGTAGCCACCCTGCTACCTCTGCAAAGTACGCTCTTTGCGCAGCTCCGACGTCGCCTCCCTCGCTCTCCAACCCAGCGGAATCACGGCGGTCTCGACCTGTCCGAATTTCTCCCTCCACGACCCGCTTGACTGCCTCGGCTGGGGGGCGTAACCACTGGGCTCCCCCACGGGTTGTGGTGGTCGCCGAGGCACCAGCGCAACCACTTGTGGGTGGAGTGTGGATAGGGTTGTGGAAAGCAGGGGGTGAGCCTGTGGAGGACTCGCGGGGGTCCTTCGGTGGGCCGGTGCGCCCTCTAGACCCTCTCCATGGACCCCGCGAGCACCCCTTAGACTTAAGTTTTGCCTGTAGTTTCGTACGATTGGGTTCGCAGGGGCGAGCCGACCGGAGGATGATGTGGCGCTAGATCGGAACACCAACGGCGAGAAGGCGACGGACGGGGCCCTGAAGGCCTCCAACAACGCGGAGGGGGGTCTCCGGAGGGCCGAGGTCACCCAGCAGGCGCGCGGCCTCTACATCGACCGGCGCTTCTCGCGCTCGGGCGAGGACGCCTACGACGCACTCGACTACGAGCTGCGCAACAGCGTCATCACGGGCTCGGACGGCTCGGTCGTCTTCGAGCTCAAGGGCGTCGAGGTGCCGACGGGCTGGAGCCAGCTCGCGACCGACATCGCCGTCTCCAAGTACTTCCGCAAGGCGGGCCTGCACGGCGACAGCGCCAAGGGCGAGCGCAGCGCCAAGGAGCTCGTCCGCCGCATCGCGCGCACCATCCGCCGCGCGGGCGAGGAGCTCGGCGAGTACTTCGCCGACGAGACCGCCGCCGAGGCCTTCGAGCAGGAGCTCGCCCACCTGCTGCTCACGCAGAAGGCCGCCTTCAACAGCCCCGTCTGGTTCAACTGCGGCCTCTGGCACGAGTACGGCATCGAGGGCGCGGGCGGCAACTACGCCTGGGACCCGAAGACCGACGCCATCGTGATGACGAACACCGCCTACGAGCGCCCCCAGTGCTCGGCGTGCTTCATCCAGAACGTCGAAGACGACCTCATGGCGATCTACGACCTCATCAAGAACGAGGCGCGCCTCTTCAAGTACGGGTCGGGCACGGGCACGAACTTCAGCAAGATCCGCGGCAAGCAGGAGAAGCTCTCGGGCGGCGGCACCTCGAGCGGCCTCATGAGCTTCCTCGAGGTCCTCGACCGCGCGGCGGGGGCCACCAAGAGCGGCGGCACCACGCGCCGGGCGGCCAAGATGGTCTGCCTCGACATGGACCACCCCGAGATCGTCGACTTCATCCAGTGGAAGTCGCGCGAGGAGAAGAAGGCGCGCGCGCTCATCTCCGAGGGCTACAGCGCCGACTTCAACGGCGAGGCCTACCACACCATCAGCGGCCAGAACTCCAACAACTCGCTCCGCGTCACGGACGACTTCATCAAGGCGGTCGAGCGCGACGGCGAGTGGCAGACCCGCATGCGCACCACGGGCGACGTGGTCGACACCTACAAGGCGCGCGACCTGTGGCGCATGATCGCGCAGTCGGCGTGGGAGTGCGCGGACCCGGGCGTCCAGTACGACACGACCATCAACGACTGGCACACGTGCCCGAACACGGACCGCATCAACGCGAGCAACCCGTGCTCCGAGTACATGTTCCTCGACAACTCGGCGTGTAACCTCTCGTCGATCAACCTCGTGAAGTTCCTCGACGAGAAGGGCAACTTCGACGTCGAGGGCTACCGCCAGGCCATCCGCCTGCTCATCCTCGCGCAGGAGATCCTCGTCGACCTCTCCGCCTACCCGACCGCGCAGATCGCCAAGAACAGCCACGACTACCGCCCGCTCGGCCTCGGCTACGCCAACCTCGGCACCATGCTGATGCGCCTCGGCATCGGCTACGACAGCGACCTCGGCCGCAGCATCGCCGCCTCGCTCACGGCGATCCTCTGCGGCCACGCCTACGCGACGAGCGCGGAGATCGCGGCGAGCAAGGGCCCCTTCCCGGGCTACACGCGCAACCGGCAGCCCTTCCTCAAGGTGATGAACAAGCACCGCGACGCGGCCTACCGCCTCGACGAGCCAGGCGGCCCCGGCATCGTCGAGGACCAGCCCGCGGGCGCGCCGACCGAGCTCGTGCGCGCGGCGCAGCAGGACTGGGATCTCGCCGTGAAGCTCGGCGAACTCTACGGCTACCGCAACGCGCAGTCGACCGTGCTCGCGCCGACGGGGACCATCGGCCTGCTCATGGACTGCGACACGACGGGCATCGAGCCCGACTTCGCGCTCGTGAAGTTCAAGAAGCTCGCCGGCGGCGGCTACTTCAAGATCGTCAACCAGTCGGTGCCCGCCGCGCTCGAGAAGCTCGGCTACACCGAGGTGCAGGTCGCCGAGATCGTCAGCTACGTCACGGGCACCAACACCTTCACGGGCGCGCCGCACCTCGGCCGCAAGGCGCTCCTCGAGAAGGGGCTCACCGAGCGCGACGTCGCGAAGGCCGAGGAGGCCCTGCGTGGCAGCTTCGACGTCAGCTTCGCGCTGGCGCCGTGGGTGCTCGGCACCGAGTGCTTCGAGCAGCGCCTGAAGATCCCGGCCGAGGTCTACACCAAGCCGGGCTTCAACCTGCTGCGGCACTTCGGCCTGACGCCCAAGCAGATCGAGGAGCTCAACGAGGTCGTCATCGGCCGCATGACGGTCGAGGGCGCGCCGCACCTGCGGCCCGAGCACCTGCCCGTCTTCGACTGCGCCAACCGCTGCGGCAAGAAGGGGCAGCGCTTCCTCGAGCCGATGGCGCACCTGCGCATGATGGCGGCGGCCCAGCCCTTCCTGAGCGGCGCGATCTCGAAGACCGTCAACCTGCCGAACGAGGCGACGGTCGAGGACATCGAGCGCATCTACTACGAGGGCTGGAAGCTCGGCCTCAAGGCGGTCGCGCTCTACCGCGACGGGTGCAAGGCCAGCCAGCCGCTCTCGACCAAGTCCGACGACGACAAGGAAGACAAGAAGGCCGAGGCCAAGGCGCCGGCCGTCGAGGCCCCCGCGCCGCTCCCGGTGGCGGCGCGCAAGGCGCCGAACCCCGCCGTCGAGGGCCTCTGCCCGCCCGAGAGCGTGCGGCACCGCCTCCCGAAGAAGCGCAGCGGCTTCACGCAGGAGGCGCGCATCGGCGGGCACAAGGTCTTCTTGCGCACCGGCGAGTACCAGGACGGCAACCTCGGCGAGATCTTCATCGACATGCACAAGGAGGGCGCCGCCTTCCGCAGCCTGATGAACAGCTTCGCCATCGCGGTCTCGATGGGCCTCCAGCACGGGGTGCCGCTCGAGAGCTACGTGGACCAGTTCACGTTCACGCGCTTCGAGCCGGGCGGCATCGTCGAGGGTCACCCGAACATCAAGTTCTCTACGTCGATCATCGACTACGTGTTCCGGGTTCTGGGGGTCGAGTACCTGAAGCGGTACGACTTCGCGCAGGTGCCGCCGAAGGAAGAGCAGACGGAGCTTCTGAGCTCGACGGATGTGGCGGCGGCGCATCGGGCGCAGGGGGCGGTGTTGACGGATCCGCCTCCCGCTCTAGCGGCCGCGATCGAGCCGGCGGAGCAGGTGGTGTTTGGGTTTGATGATGCGGCGGAGGGCGTCGGGGGTCAGGTGTCGGCGTTGGATCAGCAGCTGGGCGAGATGATGGGTGATGCGCCGATGTGTGATAAGTGCGGGCATATCACGGTTCGGAATGGGGCTTGTTATAAGTGTTTGAACTGTGGGAACTCGATGGGGTGCTCGTGATTTCGCGGGTTTAGTCCCGAGTTGGTGACCTGAACGGATGTGCTCATCCGTTTGGGGGATGGACAGGAAGGAGGCGACCGGTTTAGTCTGGTCGCCTCTTTGCGTTGGGGGTGGAAATGGGGCGGGGGCGATTCGTGAGTTTGGGAGCGCGGGGGCGTCTGTCGCCCCACGCCAGCGCGAGTGCTTTGAGCCGCCAGGGCGAGTACTTTGAGCCCGAGGTGGGCCGATGAAGGAACGAGCCGACGTTCGGCTGGTTCGAAGAATGCAGCCCGGTTACCACCCCGGACTCGTCGGCCAGAACTTCCCGGGAAGTGCATCCACCGGCAGTCAAAGGCTCGCACTGTCCCCTATTGGTACTAGGTCGCCCGTGGAGCCGTAGAGATACTCACCCCGGCTCTCAACCGAATGGACTGCAAGATGTCACATCTAAGAATCAAAAGCTTCTCGGTAAGCGGTCTTTTTGGTCATTTTGATCATAAGATTTCCTTCAACACGGACGAACGAGTGACGATCATCCACGGTCCGAACGGAGTGGGAAAGACAACGATACTAAGCCTTATCGAGGCGGTATTTAGGCCGCAATCGCAGGCGTGGAGAGAGATTGAGTTTGCCGAGGTAGAGGTAAAGTTCCTTCGCCATGGGACCTTGACGATACATCGTGCAAAAACCAAACGTGGCGTCGGCGATGAGTTGAGGTACGCCTATACATACGGTGCACGAAAGTCCGCTTGCACTGTTGTCCTCAGATCGCAGCCAGACGTTATGGTAGCAATGATCGACAGGATGATTCCATGGATCGAACGTCTTGGACAGCGAGCCTGGCGGGACCGCGAAGTTGGGGATGTAGTCGGGGTCGATGAGATCATCGACCGATATGGCGACCTATTGCCCGTTCAACACTCTGGAGTTGACACTAAAGCGAGCAAGGTTCCTGCAGAATGGCTGACGAGTCTTGTCGGCGGAACATCGGTACAGTTTGTTCGAACGCAGCGTCTTCGTATGGAGCTTAGGGCGGAGCGACATCCCAAACGAGGGCCGCGAGTTCGAGAAGAGAAGGAGCATGCTGTCGAGCAACTGGCAGAGGACCTCGCTAGAAGAATCAGAGAGAGTTTACGCGAGTCGGGTTCGGGAATGTCCCGCTGTCTGCTGAAACTGAGCGGCGGCTTGCCCATCATCAAGCGGCATTCTTCTCGTGGTCAAGTTCTCGGCGCGGTGTCTGGTGCTTCTCGTCATGCTTCCGAAGTGCAGCGACGAGAGCCGGCATATCTCGGTAGCCCTTCAATCTCCGAAAGCCGGCTTCGGCCTCGGCGACTGCGGCCCCAACCCATCGCAAGATCATCGAGCCTCCCCGCCATCGCTTGACTCGGCGTGCGAGGTGGCGCGCGTTGCCGTTGAAGTTCTCGATCGGGTTCGTGGTCGCGAACGAGCGCCCGAGGGTCGGCGAGAGGCCGAGGCCCATCACGGTGAGCGTCTCGTCGAGTCCTTCGCGCAGCGATGCCGCTGCCCCGGGATGTTTCGACTCGAGGCTCGCCGCGAGGTTCAAGAGCAGCTTCTTGGCGTTGTCCGGCTTCCGGCTCTTGTACGCCTGACGCATCGCGTTCCGCGCGTGCGTGTGCCGCTCCTTCGGGAGGTGGCCGAGCACGTTGCGCACCTTGTGCACCTGGCAGCGCTGCACCAGCGCGCGCTTGCCGTAGGCATCACGGATCGCCGAGCGCAGCGCCTTGCTGCCGTCGATCACGAACAAGCGTGTTCGATCGGCGCGCAAGCCACGGTGCTGGAGGTCGCTCAGCAGCGCCGAGCACGCCGCGCCGTTCTCCGTCGCCCCCTCCCACAGCCCCAGAACGTGCTTGTTTCCCGACGAATCGACGCCGAGTGCGACGAGTACGACGTCGTCCTGGAAGTGCAGCCCGTCGATGAATACGCCCACGAGATCGAGCGCTGAGAGATCCCGGCCGAGCCACTCGTTCAGCCGCGCCTGCGTGGCCGCCACGAACTTCCGACTCACCGTGCTCTTGCTCGTCGAGCGCTCTCCCTCCGCGAGCTTCGCTGGCAGCGGCTCGAGCGAGCGCGCGTACTTTCGTGTCGAGACGCCGACGACCATCTGCTCGTATGCGCGATCACTCATCGGGTCCTTGGCCGCGAGCTGCTTCCACGTCTCGAGCGCGACCTCACCGTCGTGGCCGACGACACGCGGACGACGCACCTGAACCGTGCGACCGCCCAGCGTCAGGCGTCCTGCCGTCGAGCCGCCACGCGTCACCTGTCGCTCCTTCGAGTGCTTGTAGCGCTCCCCACACAGCTCGGTGCGCTCCTGCTCCAGCATCGACGCGATCGCCTGCATCCCGAGCGTGTGCACCAGCTCGCGCAGGTCACCGCGCACCAACTCCGCGAGCGGCAACACCAACTGCGCGAGCACGTTCCTGACCAACGACCCCTCGGCCCCTGCGACCGTGACCTCTTCCCGAGCCTTCGTCTTCCTGGCAGTCTTTCCCATGGCGGTTTCTCCTTTCAACGAACCCCGATCCTCTTCGGGGCGGAGCAAACCGCCACTCAAATTTTCAGCAGCCCCCGGGACATCCCCGTCGGGTTCTCTTGCGGCGTCTTTGGACAGGACTTTCCCTCACCGTCTCTTGGCTGGCAGACTACCGCAGGAAGCCACGGAACGCAGCATTCGCGCGAAGTATCAAGAGCAGCAGGTGCTGCGCGATCGACTCATGTCTGCTGGACTTATGGACGCGGGGGAGCAGGTACCGCTGCCCGGCACAGCGCTTGGGGAAAGCGAGCGCAAGGTGCTTTGGTACTATCTCAAAGATGTGAGCGAGAAGCTAAGTGTGTACATGAAGCTTCTTGAACGAGTGGAGCTGTTTAAGAGTATAATCGACGACAAGAGATTCTTGTATAAGCAGATGGAGATTGACAAGGACGCCGGATTTAGGTTCGTGAATAAGAACGGAAAATTCGTTCCACTTGGATCCCTTTCATCCGGTGAACAGCATGAGGTTGTGCTTACATATGAGCTTCTATTCGGCTCTCAGGATAAGCAGCTTGTGTTGATCGACGAGCCGGAGCTTTCGCTGCATGTGCTCTGGCAACACAAGTTCTTGGCAGACATGGGTAGGATTGCCAATCTGGCAAATATCGATTTTGTTATCGCGACGCATTCTCCGTCGATTGTCGCAGACCGAGACGACTTGATGGTCGAGCTATCGGGTAGAGGTTGCGATGCTTAGTGCGGTCAACGCCGCGCACGTTGCCGTCGAAGTAAAGATGATGAGGTCCGGGTTTGGTGGCGCCATTCTCGTCGTAGAGGCAGGGGCGGATAAGCGATTTTTTGACCGACTTATCGACGATAAGTGTCGGGTGCTTTGCGCACATGGGCGAGACAACGTAGTCGAAGCTTTAGAGAATCTTTCCTCGGATGGCGGCTGTCTCGGGTTCATCGACGCAGATTTCGATAGAGTGAATGGTGAATCTGCACATAGCAATCACAATGTAGTTAGCTCAGACTTTCATGATGTCGAGATGATGATGTTTATGTCTCCAGCGCTGGACAATCTCCTGAGAGAGTACGGCAGTGAGAATAAAATTGGAAAGATTGGTGGTGTTGATGAAGTCAGAGAACGGGTCTTAGCCGAATCGGCAAAGCTAGCCAAGATGAGGTACCTTAGTCTTAAGAACGTCTGGGGACTAAAGTTCAGGGGAATGGACTACAAGAAGTTTACCGATAGGAGGACGCTTGTGGTGAACTGCCGGTCGGCAGCGGAGTATATCGTTCGGTTTTCGAGTTCCCCTGCGGTTGAACCGGGCGCCCTAGACCATGAATCATCCCGGGTCGATCTGGACTGTCACCTGGCCGACCTTTGCTGCGGGCATGATGTTACATCAATCCTGGGGATAGGTATTTGTTATCTCTTGGGATCTCAGGCTTCTTCCGTGGGTTGTCACGAAAGCGTTGAGCGGCTACTCAGGCTGTTGTATGAGAGTTGCTACTTTCCATTGACCGATGCATTTGCGCGTATTCGAGAGTGGGAGGCCTCGAGCGGTCGCGTTGTGCTTCGGCCGCTTCCCGGAGAGTAGTCCCTCTTCGGGGCGGGGTCCGAGGCTTCTCCCCGGTCGGGTACTGGGTAAAGGGGGAGAACTGGAAGGGGGTCGGGGGACTCGGGGCTGCTTGGGGCTGCTTGCGGTTTGGCTATCCCCTTTGGGGCCAGGTCGACGGGCGATTTGGTCGCGACCAACAGAGCTATGCCCAGCTCGGGCTGTGGCTGTTGCCGTGCCGAGCAGCGCGTCGGGCCCGTGCCTGCGTTCGCTCGGGTGGGTCGCCGCTCCTGTGGGGGCCTGAGGTCGGCTGACTTCGTCGGCGTCGTGAACGTCGGAGCCTGGAGCGTCGTGGCTTCGCCTCACTCGGTACTGGGTAAGGGAGGAAGGTGCCGATTTGTGACGCGTTACTGAATGGATGTGCTCGTCTGTTCAGGGGATAGACAGGGAAAGCGGGAGCACTCTAGTCTAGTCGAAGATTCGCGCTGGAGATGGCTGGAAACGAGTTTTCCGATCTTGAGTCGGAACAAACGAAGGAGCGTACTTCAATGAAGTCAGTGGTAGATAGTGTGATGAATGGCATGCATGTCACGAGCGTTGTGAGCATTGTGAGCGTTGTGTACTGCTTGTCCGCGACCGGTGTGGCCTTTGCCCAGCAGTTGGTCGATGGTGAGTTTAGCTTGACTGATGACCAAGATGGCTCCGATCAGCCTGACCCTTCCGGCGAACATGGTGGCCTGAGTGAGCGCGAAGTCGCGGATCAATCATCGCTGATTCTCACCGCTCAAGTGCTAGAGCAACTTGAGGTTGTCCGTCAGAATGTCCAGGCCGGGCAGGAGACCATCGAGCGAACTGCGCGCGAGAATCGAGAAACTGCAGAAAGGGCATCGCTTGACTCTGGGCGCTACGTCACCTTCGGACTCGCGAGCGGACTTCGGATATCGCCGCGTCCAGGGGTCGCATCGGCTGCGATCGATACTCAAACTGTGGTCGGAGAGAATGGTGATGTAACCCGTCGTACGGTTCGAGTCGACGATGCGTCTGTAGCTGACTTCTCAGCGGCGTTTGTTTTGCTTGTCTATCCTTGGCCGTATCGAGCCGACCCGGGAATGCGCCTGAAGTCCCCGTGGCGCGGGTTGAGTAGATTGGGTGTTGCTGCGTCGATATCGTTGATATCATTCTCGAGTTCTACGGAGTCCATAGTCGGTAATATTGAGGGTGGATTGGGTGTTTCCGTTCGCTTGATTGATCAGTTCCACTTTGCTGTTATGGCTGATTATTCTCGTGTGAGGGTGCCAAGGAGCGGCGTTGCCGACATGGGCGACGTGGGTTTTCGCGAGCCAACCGGAGAGGTGGTGGGTAGCACGTCAGTTTCAGATGATAGATTCTTTCGAACGATAGGGTCGTTCGCTTTGGCATTTAGGTTTGTATGGGCGTTCTCGGACCTTGGGCGTCCGGCTCCGAGCGACGCTGTCAAGCCCTCTGGAACGTAGATTCCGGGGCTTCGCCCCAGTCGGTGCTGGGTAAAGGGGGGAAGATGCGCCCGGCTCGGGCTGTTGCAGTGCCGAGTCGTGAGCGTCGGCATCCGCCGCGGCGTCGACATTGGACATTGGACGCGACGTCGTCGGGCGCGCTGCGCGGGTCGGTCTTCGCGTGTCTTCGCGTCGACTGACGCGAGCGCGTCGATGTCGACGTCGGCCTTGAGGAGCGTCGCTGGTTCACGCGCCGCATTGCGCTCCGCGGCTTCTTGCTCGCGAGCTCGCCGCGCCCGCTGTCCCGGGGCTTCGCCCCCAGTCGGTACTGGGTAAAGGGGGAAGGTAGTACTTGTTGGAACCAGGTCGCATGACGGTGTCAGAACTCAAGGCTGCTGAGTCGATGTTCCGCGGGTCTGGATGACTCTCAGATCAAGCGGGGCGGGCGCCGGTTGGATCGGTGCGGCGCAGGAGCGCTGTGTAGCCTCCACAGGACTCCAGAGAGTCGTCGGTTGAGGAGCAGGGAACGTGGAGGCGACGATGGGGTCTCGATCGCGCTCAAGCCTTCGGGACCCGGGTCGAGCTCGTGGGCCCTTGCTCGCCCTTGCTCCGAGCGCGATCCAGACCCTGTTCCGCTCGGTTTAATGATGGCCTGCAGGGGTGTTCGAGGTAGACTCATCACGTCCGCCATAAAAACGGTCGGACGTCCTTCTTTTGTCGTTGAGTGACATGATTGTGTAATGGAGCATAGACCATGAAGCTAGACGCAGCCAACCTGAAGCTATTCTTCCCAGAGAGCCGTGCCAGAACTGCGAAGATGGAGTTCGATCCAAGGAGGGCCTTCGAGAAGTATCTTCGCGAGGCCATGGAGGCGCTGCGGTGGGATGAGGAGCTCTTGCAGTATCTTCGTTCCCACCGTGTACCGTTCGCCTGGAGATCTCGACTAAGAGCGTCCGCTGGGCAGACGTATGCAGACTGTGTGAACGATATCATTGAATTCGATCAGCTTCGGCAGAATGCGGCGGGGCACGCGGTTGTCCGAATTGTCACTCTCAAAGAGATTGCTGCTAGACGCGCACGAGTAGCAACGGAGCAGCTAAGGTTGCTACGCGACTCGTCGCCGCCGGTGATCTGCGGTCCGGCGGAGCTTTTTCATCTCGCAGCAGTCTTGTCTGCCGTCGTTCAGATTGTCTTATATCTTATGGTTGTTGTGCGATGATCAAAATTGCGTTGCTGGCGTCGGTGGTGGTTGCGCTGTTGTGTGTTGCGTATTTGTTTCGCAAAACAAAGTCGCTCGTAAGTGGGACGACGCATGGTTGGCCGAGGTTCTCTTTGTACGCGACGAAGGTCGTGATTGCAGTAATGGGGTGTTTGTGCGCGGCTGCAAACGTCGCTGTCGCACTTGTTTCGGGCGATTGCTCGGGGATTGAGGCGATGTTTTCGATGGCTACAGTTGTCTGCGTTTGTCTGGTTGGTGCTCTCGTGGTCGTGGTTTCGGCGCCAGTGCAGCTTGCTGCGTTGCTTGCCGAAGGTGGCCTCAAGAGTGTGCCCTCCGCTGACGTTCAGCCCGGATCGAGAGATGACATGCCGTGACGTCCCCCGGGGCTTCAGTAGTAGTCGGTACCTGGTACCAGGCGGAAGGGGGCAAGCCGGCGGGCCGCCGGGGGCCCGGGGCTTCGCCCCCAGTCGGTACTGGGTAAAGGGGGAGAAGTAAAAGGGGGGTGGCGGGCTCGGGGGTGCTCGGGGTTTGACCGGTGTAGCAGTCGGTACCGGGTACCAGGCGGAAGGGGGCAAGCCGGCGGACCGCCGGGGTCGCGGCGGGTCGTCGGAGGGCCTCGAGGGGTAGGGCGGCCCGCGAATCCGTGGTGACGGACGGAGCGAGGCCCGGCTCAGGCTGGTGCTGGGCCGGGCAGCGCGGCGGGCGCGCGTCTGCGGTCAGTCGGGTGGGTCGCCGCTCCGGCGGCCGCGGTCGGTCGACGAGGGGGCGGCCTCGGCCTCGGCGTGGGTGGTGGGCGATGCGTCGGGCTCGGGGGTCGGCTCGAGATCCTCGGGCTGGCGTCGGGAGCCGGACATCGGCGTGAGCGACGCGAGCGCTTCGGCGTCGATCTCGGGTTCGAGGGCGAGCGCGTGGTGGGCCGATACCGGCTTGGGGCCGCGGTGGGTGGTTTCGTGGCGCGCCGCGTGGCGCTCGGCGGCCTCTCGGGCTCGCGCGCTCCGC
>JAHBWH010000074.1 GCA_019637115.1 Myxococcales bacterium
CGTGTCCTCCCCCGCCGTGAGCCAAACGGAGAGTTCGATCACGTCTGCGAGTCCGAGACCGGGTCCGAGACCGGGTCCGGGTCCGAGACCGGGTCCGAGACCGGGTCCGGGCCCGAGACCGGGTCCGAGACCACGCCCCGACCGCACGACGAACCGCTCAGGGGCACGTCGACGCGACCCGCCGGCGCGCGTCCGCGCAGCGCGCCTGGCCGTCGTCGCAGCGCTCGCGCGTGCTCGAATCCGTCGACCGCTCCTCCGCGATGTCACACACCCGGCGGCTCAGATCGCAGATGCGATCGCGCAGGTCGCGCGCCGCACCGCAGTCCACCGCGCCGAGCGCGCGCAGCTCGTCGTCGTAGCCGATCAGCTCCCCCCACAGGCGCCGCGCCTCGGTGCGCGAAGGCCCGAGCGTGGACACCGACGTCGTCTCGCTGACCGTGTGGACGCGATCGACCGACACACCAGCGGCCGATGGCGCCGGGGCGGCCGAAGGCGCCTCCGATGACGCCCCATCGTCCGACTCGGCGCGCCCCACGCTCAGCGGGATCGCGCCGCCCTGCTCGCGCGCTGCCTCCGGCGCCGCTCCCGCGCTCGGCGGCGGCGGCCGGTGCGCCGCGCAGCCCCCCACGAGCCCGACGACCCACACCCAGAAGAAGACCCGCACGCTCATCGCGCCCCCTCCAGCACCCGATCGAGCAGCACCTCGTTGAGGAGGAGCGCCTCGTGATAATCCTCGGTCGCCTCGACCGGCTGGCCGAGCGCTTCGCGCGCGCGCCCGCGCGCCACGAGCAGGTTCGCGGTGAAGACGTCCTCGCCGCGCCCGAGCGCCAGCCCGAGCTCCGCCCAGCGCAGCGCCTCCTCGGGCTCGTCGCGCTCGAACGCGAGGCTCGTGAGCCGGAAGGCCACGTCCTGCCGCACGACGCGCGCGTCCTCGGGCGCGATCGTGCGAGGCGCGACTCGCCCGAAGGCCGCGCGGAGGGCGACCTCGGCGGCCTGCACGTCCCCCGCCGCGAGCGCCTCGTCCGCGCGCCGATGCGCCACCTCGGTCTGCGCGAGCCACTCGGCGGCGCCCCCATCGCCACAGGCGACGAAGAGGAGCGCGACGATCGCGAGCGCGGCCGAGAGGAGACGAGTCATCGCCCGTATCGATCCCCCAGCGCCGCCAAGACCTCGCCCCGGTACGCGCCCATCGCGGCGTCCAACGCGCGGCGCTCTTCGTCGCCACGCGCGGCGGCGGCCTGCGCCCGCAAGAGCGCGACGTCCGGGGTCGGGAGCGCGCTCGGCAGCCCCGCCTCCGACGGCACGAGCACCAGCGCGAGCGCCGCCGCCGTCGCCCCCACGAAGCCAAGCGGCAGGATCCAGCGCCGCCACCACGGCACCTCGGGCTCGGGCTCGCGTGGACGCGCCTCCGCGAGCACCGTCTCGAAGATCGCGTCGAGCCGCGCGTCGTCGAGCGCGCCACCATCACGCGAATACGCGACGAGGCCCGCCGCCTCGAAGGCGTCCTCGGGGAAGACCTCGCGCAGCTCGGCCGGCACGGTGCCGCGCTCGAGCGCGCGCGCCAGCGCCGCGGCCTCGGCCAGCTCGTCCGGGTCGAGCGCCCCGTCGAACCCGTCGAGCCCGTCGAGTCCCTCGAGCTCGTCGTCGATGTCGCGTTCGTCGCTCATCACTCCTCACCATCCATCATGGCGCCTTCACCCTCGGCGCGCCCGGCGTCCCGCTCGAGCTCCCGGCGCAGCGCCTTCAGCGCGCGCAAGATGAGCACGTCGAAGGTCCCGAGCTTCACCTCCATGAGATCCGCGCAGTCTTGGCGCTCGCGCTCGTCGAAGAAGCGGAGCTCGATCGCGCGCCGGTAGCGGGGGTTGAGCGCGTCGAGCGCCGCCCCCATCCGGGCACGCAGCGCCGCCAGCTCCCGCTCTTGCTCGAGCAGCGTGTGCGGGGCGTCGGGCCCGCTCACGATCGGCCCGAGCATCTCCTCGAGGCTCGTGAGCGCGCGCCCCGTCCGCTGCTTCACGCGGTGCATGTCGGTCGCCTTGTTGACCGCCACGCGGGCGAGCCAGAAGTAGAATGAGACCCCGCGGCTCTCATATTGGTGGAGGCGCTCGAGGGCGGTCCGAAAGGTCTCCGCGAGCGCGTCCTCGGCCGCCGCGCGGTTGCCGAGGCGTGGCAGCAGGACGCGCGCGAAGATCGCGGGCGCGTACTCGCGGTAGAGCTCGCCAAACGCGGCGCGGTCACCCGACCGCGCGCGCTGGAGGCGCTCGTCCTCCCAGCGTCGTCGCGCCTCGCTCTGCAGGTCGTCGCTCCGCACCCTCCGCCTCGCCCGGCGCTTGTCGTACGTTCTTCCATGGGATTCAAGCCCAGAACGCGCGATGGGGTCGTGCGCTTACAGCGCCCTCGAACGTTCGCGCGCGTCGGTGAGGCCCGCGCGCTCGTGCGCGTCCCTCGCCTCGTCTCGCATCCCACGCCCCGACGTCGGGTCGCGCCGCCGCCCTACTCGATCGCTCGCACGCCCCGTGTCTCGGCGTGCCAGCCCGGTCCCGACACCCCGCGAGTCCGTGCTCAGTCGAGCCGCCGCTGCTCCTCGTCGAAGCGCCGCATCAGCTCCTCGGGCGGCGGCTGGTTCTGCGGGACGGGCGGGAGCTCGTAGATCTCCACGCGGGCGCCGCCGCGGGGCACCGGGTACACGCCGACGTCGAGGTGGACGACCCCGCCGCGCGCCTCGCGCGGGACGGCGCGCCGGAAGACGGCGCCCGCGCCGACCCGATCGACCTGGCCGGTGATGAGCCGCGGTCCGAAGTACGCTTGGACCTTGGCGAGCGGCACCTGCGTGACGTAGACGTGGCGTCGCTCGCCCGCGAGCGGGCGCTTCGTCAGCCCGCGCGGGAGCGTGAGCCCCGCCACCACCTCGCGGGAAGGGAGCAGGTCGCCGTTCGCGTCGTAGAGCGGCTCGCCCTGCGCGCCCGCCGGCGCCTCGGGGTCGGGCGCTTCGCTCCGAGGGGTGCCCTCGTCGGTCTGCACGCCGCCGCAGCGCCCACAGCCGAAGCAGGCGATCGCGACGAGCACGGTCCAGCGCAACATGGCCCCGAGGAGTACCGTGTTTCGACGGATCAGTCGATGCTGCCGGCGACGCCGGTCACTCGGGTGAAGGCCGCAGGTGCGGGTAGGCGCTGCTGGTACTCGGCGATCGACGAGCCCGTGACGCCTGCGGTCCCGCCGCCGCTGACCTGCGCGACGAGCATGAACTCACCGCGCGCGGCCTGCGTGACGCGCTGGTAGGTGCGCGCGCCAAAGTAGGGATCCGTCTCGGTCGCCTCTTGGAGCGTCGAGCAGGTCGGCCGCTGGGTGACGCGCACACCCATCACCACCTGGTTGGGGATCGGCGGCAGGTGGCGCAGGAAGGTGCCCGGCGCGTCCGGATCCTCCATCGCCCCAACCGGGATTGGGGTCGGCTGACCCGCCGTCATCTCGCTGTCGACGTACTCCACCGCCCAGATCTTGCTGTGGCCGTAGGCGCAGGCGTTCGTGATGTCGTTCGTCGAGGTGAACGAGCCGAAGTAGACTTTGCCGTCGAAGAGCTCGAGCGGGCCGGTGACCTGCTCGCCCTCGGCGAGGCGGATCTCCCAGTTGAGGAAGCCCTCGACCTCCTGCACGACGCCGTTCTCGTCGAAGGTGATGTCCTCGCGCAGCGAGACCACGCGGTTCTCTCGGAGGCCGTCGAGCTCGTCGATGTTGCCCGTCGCCTGGATGACGATGACGCGGCCCTGCTCGTCCGAGCTGAGGATGGGCGGGAAGTAGGCAGGCTGGCCCTCCGTCGCCGTCAGGTCCCAGAACATGTCGAAGAAGGGATCCGCGTCCCAGTTGGCCGGGTTCGGGTCGCTGAAGTCGATCCGCCAGAGGACGCCGTCGGCGTCGGTCATGAACGCGCGGGTCGCGATGGTGCCGACGTCGCCCGTGAAGAACGAGACGCCGCCCGTCACCGGCGAGTTGAAGACGCTGCTGTCGAGCATCGAGAGCACTTCGCCCGTCGCGGGATCGATGAAGTACATCGACCGCCCGCGGGTGCTCCAGCAGCGCATGTTCTCGCGCGCGTTCAGGGTGCCAGCGTTCGCCGGCGGGCGGCCCTTGCCACGCGAGGGGCAGCCGAGGGGCTTGGTGAGCCGCCCATCGGGGCCGACCTCGGCGACGCCGCCGCAGGTGGAGGTCGAGAGATCCTCGCCCGCCCCGCCGGGGAGGAGCGCCATCGCGATCTCGCGGAGGTTGCCGGTGCTGTCGCGGACGAGCACCTGGCCCATGCCGGGGATGCCATAGGTCAGGCCGAGCTCGTCGTGCGCGAGCTGCCACAAGAAGCGAGGCTCGAGCGGGTCCGTGACGTCGAGCGCGAGGTAGGCGCCGCCGCCCCCGCGGAGCCCGAAGATCATCACGGTGTGGTACTGCCCCCCGTCGGGCGACTCGCCCGCGCCGCGGCGGAAGAAGATGTCCTTGACGACCGGCGTTCCGTCCACGGTGTAGACGTGGCCGCTGCGGGCTGCGTTGAGGCTCTTGAAGACGGCGGGCGGCACGAAGCCCCAGAGCTCGTGTCCCGCCTGGTAGGTGCCCGCGTAGGGGCCGCTCTCGACGGTGTGATCCTCGGCGAGGAAGGCGTGCATCACCCCATCGTTCGTGCCGACGTAGACGACCTTCGGGCGGCTCGCGACCTCGGGCCGCAGGCGGAAGGCGTTGTACGACTCGTCGGCGAGGTCCTCGAGGGGCGGGCCCACCACGACCGGCGACGAGTGGTAGATGTCTCCCATCTTGCTGGGGCGGCCCACGCCGTGGACCCAGTTGATCACCTGGTTGCGGAGCGCGTCCGTGCCCACCCCGAGGTGCTGACGCGAGAGCGCGCCGTTGGTGGTCGCGAAGGCGCTGAGCGTGAGCCCCGTCTGGACGGGCGCGATGCCGGGCGGGCCGGCGCCGGGCGGCGGCCCAGTCGTGCACGACCGGCCCCCTGGGCCCGAGCCGCGCCCGCCGCGTGGGCGCGCGCCGCCGCCCCCGCCGATCGGCGCGATGCCGCCCGCGTCGCCGACGAGGTATTGGTCCGTGTGGTTCGCGTTGTTCGGCACGACCGTGAGCAGGCGTCGCGGCGTGCTGCGCGCGTCGAGCACCTCGTGGAAGCGGTCACGCGGCTCGACCGCCTGCTCGACGGGCACGTTCGTCTCGTCGCACTCGAAGCGGCGCCGCTCGAGCACGCCCGTCCACGGCTCCCCATGACCCTGGATCCGGAAGCCCGTGTTGAACTGCGCCTGTCCGCCACGCGTGATGCCGGGCGTCGCGCCCGCGAAGGCCGAGACGGTGCGCGTCGTCGTGCCGGGCGCGGCGCGGTCGAGGATGGCCGAGAGCGCCTCGCGTAGCCGCGCGGTCTCGTCGCCGCCCGAGCCCACGAGGAAGGCGCAGTTGCCGCCCGGGCTCGCGCACGTGCCGCCCGCCTCGGCGATGGTGTTCAGCTCGCCGACGGCTTGCGGGTCGTCGACCGCGAAGCCGACGACGAAGAGCCCGCCGATCTGACCGTCGCACTCGCCCCCCGCGCCAGCCGCGCAGAGGCGCGCCGCGGTCTCGGAGGGGCGGTCGTAGGGGCAGAAGGCGTCGGGGGTGGCGGCGTCGCAGTTGTAGGGCGCGCCGCGCATGTCGGCGTTGGGGTAGCCGTCCGAGAGCAAGATGGCGTAGCGCGGCCGGCACTGCTGGAAGGCGTCGCCCGCGCCGCCAGGGGTCGAGATGCGCGCCACGTCGGGGTGGTGGTTCAGGTAGTACTCGAAGTCGGCGAGCATCCCCGAGATGGGCGTCGGCCCAAAGGGACGGGTGCGCAGGAGCGTGTCCTGGATGCGCGCGTTGATGAGATCGAAGTCGGCGAGATCGCTGCCGACGCTGACGAGCGTGCCGCCGGGCGCGTCGCTCTGCGCGCCGTTGTCGATCATGTAGGGCTCGCCGCAGCCTGGGAAGCCGAAGGGTCGCGGCTCGCCGTACGAGAAGCCGCCCATCGCGCCCGCGGAGTCCGAGAGGTACGTCGGCACGTTGAAGATTCGCTCGGGCACGAGCATCGAGTCGTCGCGGCGGGTCGAGACGCCATCGAAGGTCATCAGGCCGAACTTCACGCGGTCGGCGTAGCTGTCGAGGATTCCGTCCGCGCGCTGCGTGATGGTGGGCGCGAAGACGGTCCCGCCGATGAGCCGCGTCTCACCAGGGTGGAGGATGTGCGGGATGAAGTAGCGGTAGTCGGGCTGACCGGCGTACGACGAGTGTCGGCGATCCTCCTGGAGGCATTGGAACCCGTCCCACGAGCCCGTGAGCGCCTCGAGCACGGTGGCCCAGCGGTTGCGCTGCGAGCTCGCGCCGCAGGAGGGGAGGCACTCGCTGCAGCTCGCCGTCGTGCAGACGCAGTCACCACGCCGCTCCATCGACCCCGACGAGTCGACCAGGAGCATCACGATCGGGCGCACGTCGCGCACGTCCGGACCTTGCGCGTGGGCGCGCGGCGCGAGCGATGCGAAGGCGGTCAGACCGAGGAGAGCGGCGAGGAGGTGGTGGTGACGTGCCATGCTGTACATCCTCTGGATGCGGTCAGAACGGGCCAGAGACGCCGCGCGCGCGCGCGTCGCTCGAGGCTTCGTGGAAGAGCTGGGGATCGCCCTCGATCGGGACCTCCGCGACCGGCGCCCCGGTGGCGTCGGTCAGGCGGAGCCGCCCGCGAGAGGTGTAGGTGGCGCTGAGGAAGCGAAGGAGGCTGTGGCCATCGCTCCGGAAGCCAGCGAGGACGCCCGTGAAACGATAGGAGTCGTAGACGTCGACCACGACCGTCGGGGCGTAGAGTCGGCTCGTCCCGCCGAGGTCGCGGGGGCTCATCAGCGGCGCGTCGAGATCGACGGCGCCAGGGCGCGTGCGCATGAGCTGGACGAAGTCGGTGGGATAGAGGCGATAGCCCTCTTGGTCGAGACGCAGCGCGGGCTCGTAGGGTTGCGGCACCCGATGCGGGTTGGCGCCGCCGATGCGCGTGGAGCCGGCCATCGCCGCCTGGAGCGACTCGGGCCCGAAGATGTCGATCCAGGCGTGCGCGGCGACGACGCCGGACTCGCCGACCTCCTGCGCCTGGGCGCTCATGCGGTGATAACCCGCCGCGCGCACCTCGGTCGTCGTCGTGTGGATCGCGAAGACCGCGAGCGCCGTCGTGGTCAGCAGCACGAGCATCACGACGAGCATCACGGCGCCCTCCTCGGAGGCGCGGCGACGGCGGGCGGAGCGCCGGGTGGGTGCGGTGGGTCGCGTCATGGCCTCAAGTTCCGGCTCGCCACGTTGGGCAGGAAGATCTCGGTCTCGACGGTGCGGACGCGCGCCGCCGGCCGCCCCGCGCCGTCACCGTTGACGTCGTAGCGGGTGAGCGGCTCTTCGCGGGACGCGCGCGGGACGAAGGGGAAGCTCGACTCCTCGGCCGCCGTCCGCGCCGAGAGGCGCAAGATGACGCTCCGGACGCGGTGCGGGACGGCCGCGGGGTTGGTGTTCAGGTTGGCGAGGAGGTTCGCCGACTGCGGACCGTCGACGCGCTGCAGGTTCGGGACGACGCCTGGTGCGGTCTGCTGGTCGAAGATGAACTCGTAGTCCACCTCGGCGACGTGCTCGAGGATCACGCGCGTGCTCCCGGCGATGGGCGCGCCGGTGACGAAGTCGAGCTCGCGCCGGACGAGCACGGCGTTGGTGCGGCCGGTCGCGCGGTCGAGCGCCGCGTCGCTGCCGACCTGCAAGAGCGCCTGCAGGCTCGGCTCGTCGCGGGGGTCGAGGACGATGTACTCGATGCGCGAGAGCGGCGCGATCATCGCCCCGTCGGCGAGCCCGCCGACGCAGACCCCGCCCACCGACATGCCGGGCGCGAAGTTGACGAGCGGGAGCGTGCCGGCCGGGGTCACGCCCGTGATCCGCTGGTAGAAGTGGTTGCCCTGCATGGTCTCGATGTGGACCATCCGGCCGGTCCGGAACGCCGCTTGGAAACGTTCGGCGTCGGTCACGCGCGCGGCGAGCGGCCCCGTCGCGAGCAGCTCGGTCGGGCCCCACTGAGTGAAGTCGCGCTGAAAACCGTGCCAGCCCGCCTGCAGGAACGCGCCCTGGCCCGTGGCCTGGAGGGTGCTCACGAGGTAGACGTCGCTCGTCGCGTAGTTGCCGGTCAGGCGCAGCGTGTCGGCCTCGACCAGGTTGTTCGCCGCGTTCGGGAGGACGACCGTCTGGTGGTTGTCGAGGAACTCCACCGCCTGTACCTCGCGCGGCGGAGTGGCGCAGCGCTGGTCGCGCATGCTGTTCGGCGTCGCGAGGTAGCCAGCGCGGGCGATGTCGCGGCGCATCTGCTCGAGCGCCATCCGCAGCGCCGTCTGGGTGTGCGCGACGCGCTGCTGCTCGTGGAAGTGCCGCGCGGACGCGCTGCTGACGTAGTAGATCGCGCCGATCGCGATGAGGCCGGCGACGAGCGCGACCATGAGCTCGAGCAGCGTGAAGGCCGCGCGCGAGCGATGAAGGCGCCGCCTCATAGCGGCCTCCATCGGATGAGCGTCGACGAGGTGACGGCGCGGAAGCTCGGGGTCGCCGACGCGAGGTCGGCGGTGATCGCCGCCGCGTTGGAGCTGCACTGCTGCGAGAGCGCGAACTGGGTGCCGTTCTGGCGATGGAAGACCGTGCGCGAGCGCGCGCGGATCACGTCCCCGACGACCGCCCACTCGAGCTCGACGTGGGTGCAGAAGACGGCGCCCGCGTCGGTCGGCATGTCGCGGCCTGCGAAGTCCGCGGTGGCCGAGAGCCAGCGCGACGCGCCCGCGACCGGCTCGTCGATCGGGACGACGAGCGGCGGGCGCCAGCCGGTGTTCACCTCCCGCAGGAAGCGCGTGAAGGCGCGGGGCGCGTCCTCCTGGCCCGCGCGGTTCCAGAGCAGCGCGTCGCGCTCGAGGCGGTCGAACCACGTCCGGTTGCGCTGAGTGGCGATCGACATCATCCGCGCCTCGGAGTTGCCGCGGATGGTCGCCGTCTGCATCGCCAAGATGCCGAGCGAGCCGACCGTGATGATGCCGACGGCGATCATCACCTCGATGAGCGTGAAGCCGCGCTCACGGCGGTGGGTACGGACGCGCGTCCGTCGGGCCACGGGGTGGCGCGCGCTCATCGGAGCACCCTCGCGTCCCCGCCGAGCGGGACGACGACCTGGCGGGTCACGCCGTCGCCGTCGTTGCGTCGGATGTCGAAGACCACGCCACCCTGGAGGAAAGCGTCGGTGCTCTGGTCGGAGAAGCGGGCGCCTGCGTCGGCGCTCCAGAGGACCCGGCCCGAGGGCTCGAAGCAGACGTCGAGGTTGCCGCCACCGCCGACCCGCAGCACGCGCAGCTGCTGCCCGACGGTCGAGCGCTGGGCGGCGTCGACCCACCCCCGGCAGAGCCGGTTCTCGGCCGTGCAGCCTGGCGCCGTCACCGTCGCCCAAGGCACCGACCCGCAGCGATTGCTCGTGCCGCGGTGCAGCTCGAACGAGCCGTTGCCGGCGTTGTTGAAGCGGAGCAGGTGCGCGCGCCCGAAGCCGACCGCCTCCGAACGTCCCTGGCGGGCGAGCCGGACGATGTCGAGGGAGAGCTCGTTCGCCTTCCGCTCGCCGGAGGCGGCGCCGACGCTCGGGGCCGCGAGCGCCGCCACCACGCCGATGATGGCCACGACGATCATCAGCTCGAGCAGGGTCAGGCCTGCCTCGCGCCGGTGCTGCCGTCGGGGGTGGGAGCTCATCTCGAAATCGGAGGAATGCAAGGGACGTTCCCTATCCATGAGTAGGCGTATCCTCTTGGAATCGTGTCGCATGCGGGCGATTTCCTGGCGAGCGGGCGTAGAAGTGCCTGCGAGGATAAGAAAAGTTTTCCAGCCGGGCGAAACTACTGCCGAAGGTCACCGTTGACCGCTCGCGGCCCTTCGGTGGCGAGAACGGTTGGGCAGAGAAGATGGTCGGCGCGGAGAGGACCGTCGGCCGCGGAGATTGGTGCCGAGAGGACCGTCGGCCGCGGAGAAGACCGTCGGGCGCGGAGATCGGGCGCCGAAAGGACCGTCGGCCGCGGAGAGGACCGTCGGGTGCGCAGAGGACCGCGCACCGCGAGGACAGTCGGACGTGGGCGCGCACCCGGTGTAGGATGCGCGGAGATGAGCGAGCTGCATCGGTACTGGACCCGCGAGTTCACCGAAGTCTACCTGAAGGCGCTGAACGCCGACCCCGCCTTTCAGAAGGCCGCGTCGAAGATGGACGAGACGATCGTCCTGCGCTGCCTCGACGATCCGGACGGGCTCGACAAGCTCGTCGCGTACCGCATCCACCACGGGCGGATGGACGCCGTCGACGAGCGCGAGGCGAAGGCGCCCTCGGCGCTGCGCGACGAGCCCTTCGACGCGAGCCGTCACCTCGCGCGGGCGACCGCCACCTACACCTTCTGGCGACGCCTCGACGCCAAGGAGATCGGGGTGCTGCACATCATCACCTCCCCCGACTTCCGCTTCGAGGGCGCGAAGCTGCGCGCCCTCAAGCACATCAAGGCGTTCACGCGCATGGGCGACCTGCTGAGCGAGCTACCGAAGCGGTACTGAGTCCGAGACCGCGTCCGAGACCGCGTCCGAGACCGCGTTCGAATCCGACTCCGAGTCGTCGAGCGGGGTTAGCGCGCGCCGCCTCGGATCATGCGGAGCTGCGGGGCGGGCGCGTAGGCCGCCACGTGGCCGCTCTCTTCGGCGACGTAGACCCAGCCGCGCTCGTCGACGCGGACGCGGTCGGGGACGAGGTCGCTCGGGAGCTGCCCGAGGTGCGCGCCGTCCGAGGGCCGCAGGACGTGCACGCCGCCCGCAGGGACGAAGAGCGCGCCGCCTCGGAGCACGGGCTCGAGGCTGCGCGGGACCTCGTCGGCGAGCGGATCGGCGAGGAGTGACGACCAGCGCACCTCGCCGCTGGCGAGGTCGATCGCGCCGACCGCGCCGCCGGGCGCGTTGACCACCAGGAGCTCGTCCACGACGAGCGCCGCGCCGGCAGCGATCCCCGGATCGCGACCAAGCCAGCGCGCGCTCCCGTCGACGCCGTCGAGGGCGACGAGCTGGTCGCGGCTGAGCGGGACGAGCGCGAGACCGGGCGCCGCGAGCGGGTCGGCGCTCGGCGCGCCCGAGAGGCGCTCTCGCCAGCGACGCTCTCCCGTGAAGAGGTCGATGCCGTGCGCTTGCGGCGCGCCGCCCTCGCTGACGGCGACCACCGTGTCACCGACGACCACGGGGCGGCGCGAGAAGCGCCCGCGCGCGGCGTAGCGCCAGAGCTCTTCGCCGCTCGCGACGTCGAGCGCGTGCACCGCGCCCTCGCGCGCGACGAGCAGGACCCTGCCCGCGCGGGTCAGGCTCGGGGTCCCCTTCCCCGTCGGGTAACGCCAGCGCGGCTCGCCCGTGCGCAGGTCGAGCGCGACGAGGTGCGCCGAGCCGTCCGCGAGGATCGCGAGCGGCGGCAGCCCGTCGTCGCCCGCGGCGACGCCGATGCCCGGCCCGGGCGCCGGATCGTCCAGGCGCGCGAGCGCGCCCGGCTCTCCGTCACCGACCTCGCAGATCTCGAGCTCGCCATCATAGACGACGCGCAAGAGCGCCGTGCCCGCCATCCACGAGCGCCGTGCGCCCTCGCGGGCCCAGAGCACCTCGCCGGTGCCGCGGTCGACCGCGACGGTGTGCTGCGCGCCCGCGATCACGAGGCGGTCGCCGCAGAACCAGGTGGACGTCGCGTCGAGCTCGCCCATGTCGATGCGCCACCGCTCCTCGTAGCGGAGCTGCCCCGCGGGCGCCGAGGTGGGCGCGACGGGCGGCGGCTCGACGCTCGCGGCGACGCGCACGCGCTCGGGCTCGTCGTTCACGAAGCCATCCTCTCGCGCGTGGTCGCGGACGATCCGGCGCAAGGTGCGCACCTCGTCGCGGAGCGCGCGGACGCGCAGGTTCTTGGCTTGGCCGCGGTCGACGGAGACGAGCGCGCGCATCGCCTCGCTCGCGAGGCGGAGCACCGGCATGGCGACGGCGGGGACGTCGAGCCCTTGCGCGCGCACCTCCTCACGACCCGCCTGGAGGCTCAGGGTCACCTGCTCCTGCAGCGTGAGGCGCAGGCCGATGGCGAAGGGGCCGCTGCGCAGGCGGACGTTCGCCGCGCGGCCCGCCTCCCAGGCGTCGACCAGCGCGCGCACTGCGCAGACCATGCGCTGCACCGTGAGCATGAAGGGGCCGCGGCCGAGACCGAGGCGACGCCCGCGGACGAAGGCCCAGAGCTGGCCGTCGAAGAGCAGCGCGTGCACGTCGGCGCGCGCGGCGCCGCCGCGCACGCTCGCTTCGGGGCCCGGCGTGAGGGTGGCCTCGAAGCCGAAGGCGAGCGGCTCGTCCTCTGGCGCGTCGAAGGCGCCCGCGCGCTTGATGACCGGCTCGAGGTCTTCGAGATCAGGCAGCAGCTCGGTGCGCTCGATCCGCTCGGCGAGGCGCTCGGCGATCTGACCGTCGAGACCGCCGCGCGCGCGCCCCTCGGCCCGCGCCGCGGCCGCGCACCGCGCGAGCAGGGTCGCGAGCGAGACCTCGCGATCGAGCTGGTGGACCTCGGGAGCGCCGAGCGTGTCGTAGGCGCTGACGAGCACGCGCTCGTCGCGACGCACGAAGGCGTACTCGGTCGGCGCGCTCGCGAGCGGCAAGAGCGCCTTGCGCCGGGCGCCGCGCGCGAGCGCGATGAGCGCCGCGCCGAGGTCGGCCAGCGAGGGGAGCTCGAGGTGCTCGCGGCCCGGAGCGAGCAAGAGCGCGCGGAGCGCGTCTTCCTCGCTTCGCGTGCGCACGGCGGCTTCGCGTTCGTGAATGAGGTCCATGTCTGGGGAGCCGCGGCGAGTGCCGGCGACGCGAGAGGCATCGTAGAGAGGTGATCCTCCGCGGATCAAAAAAGCATGCGCGCCGCACACGAAGTTGACCGGAGGCGCGCGATCCGGATCCCGCCGCCGTGACGCTGGCGCGTCAGCCCCACACGGGAGACACTGCACCTCGGACGGGGACGCGCGAGGGCACGCGCAGCCAGGAGCAGCGATGACGAGCGGGGGAAACGCCGAAGAGATCTTCACGGGTGGCCAGGTCGTCGCGGTCGCCGTCGTGATCGTCGAGGACCGCAAGCTCCTGGCGCTCCGGCGCGCGCGCTGGCGCGACGCAGGGGCGGGGCTCTGGGAGGTCGTCTCGGGCCGCGTCGGCCCGGGAGAAGACCCGGCCGCGGCAGCCATCCGCGAGACGCGCGAGGAGACGGGCCTCGAGATCGACATCGTCCCGCGTCCGATGGACTGCTACGCGATGCGCCGCGGCGCGCAGCCGATGGTCGTGATCGTCTACGGCGCGCACGTCGTGCGCGGGAACTTCCGCCGCTCGCGCGAGCACGACGACCACCGCTGGGTCACCCTCGACGAGCTCTCCGCGCTCGGCACGCCGCCGCGCCTCGTGGAGGCGGCGCGCCGCGCGTACGGCGAGCTCGTGGGGACGACGACGGGCTATTGAGCTCGTTCGCGCGCGCCGAGCTCATGAACACCGAGCGCGGATCCTCTGTCGCGCGGTAGCGGCGCCGCGACAGCGACGCCGCGACAGCGGCGGCGCCACGGCAGCGACGCCGCAACAGCGGCGGCGCCACGGCAGCGACGCCGCAACAGCGGCGGCGCCACGGCAGCGACGCCGCAACAGCGCCGCCGCGCTCGTTCCCGCCGCCCTGCGGCCACGCGCGCCGCAGGGCGATGGGGCTGGTCAGTCGGTGCGGGCGACGTCGAACTTGTAGGTCACGCCGAGGCGGAAGTAGAGCTGCAGATCCTCGTTGCCGCCACCGAAGACGTCACCGAGGATGCGCCGCGGCTGACCGAACGCGCCCTCGAACGAGCCCCAGGCGTTCCAATGCTTGGTGAGGATGAACTCGAGCGAGCCACCGAGGCGGAAGCGCGCGAGGTTCTGGCGGCCGGCGATGGTGTTGACGCTGCCGTCGACGCGGATGGGCGTGCCGTCGTCCATGCACCCGTTCGCCGACCGGCAGTCGCTGTCGCGGGCGTTCCAGCCCCAGCGGTCGCTCGTGAAGTCGAAGCCCGCCCAGAGCGTGAAGTTGCCGGCGTTCAAGAAGTGCAACGAGAGCAGGCCCTCTACGCTCGTGAAGAAGCTGTTGGTCGGGTGGTTGGGCGCGTCCGGGTTCACCATCTCGTCGCGCGCCGTTGGGCTGCGGTTGGGCCCGATGCCGCCGCCGAAGCGGACCTGCGCGCCGAAGCTGAACTGCGGGACGGGACGCCAGCCCGCCTTCACGCGGCCCTCGAACTCGGTGAGCCGGAAGAACGTGCGCATGCCGACGCCCGCCTCGAGCCAATCGAAGATGCCGATGCCGAGCCGCCCCTCGAGCAGGTGCGGCCAGCCCGCGCTGAAGTCGAGGAGCGCGAGATCATCGGGCAGCGTGGCGGCGGAGCGCGCCACCGCTTGCCGGTGACGCTCGCGCCGCGCCGCGTTGCGGGCGGCGATCTCCTCCTCGGTGAGCTCGCCCTCGCGCACGAGGAAAACCTCGATGACCCGCGCCTCGTCGCTCGGCGCGAAGATCGACTGCTCGGTGTGCTCCCGGTAGCCGTCGGCGCGCACGGAGAGGACGTGTGATCCCGAGGGGATGTCCCCCTCGAAGGGCACCGGCCCGACCGGCTCGCCGTCGACGTAGAGCTGCGCCCCGCGCACGTTCGCGACGACACGCACCGGCGCGCCCACGACGCTCAGCGTAGCGTCGATCTCGCAGTTCTGTCCCGGCGCCGTGTCGCACGTCGTGCGGAACTCACGATGCCCGCGCGCGCGCACGATGATCGCGTGCGTCCCCGGGGCCACCTCCGAGAGTACCACCGGCGCGACGCCTCGCTCCTCACCGTCGACCAGCACGGTCGCGCCCTCGACGTTCGCGTTCACCACGATGCGCCCGGGCGGGAGCGCGACCCGCTGCAGCTCGATGCTGAGCACCTGCTGGCGCCCCTGCTCGATCGTCACGGTCCGCTGCACCGGCTCGTAGCCCTCGGCGCGCGCCTCGACGATGTGCTCGCCCGGCGCGACGTCGGTCGCGGTGGCGGGGGCCTCGCCGACCGCCTCGCCGTCGAGGAAGACGATGGCGCCGCGGGCGTTGACGAGCACCCGGAGGCTCCCGCCCGTCGACGGCGCGGGCCGCAGCGTCGCGTGCACGACCGCGCGCTGCATCGCGATCACGCGGACGGTCTCGCGGTGCGGGTTCTGCCCCTCCGCCGTCGGGCGGACCTCGATGACGTGGTCGCCCTCTTCGAGGCCCTCGATGATCGCGGGCGTCTGTCCGCGAGACTGGCCATCCACGAAGACCTCGGCCCCGCTCACGTCGGCGGCCACGAGGATCGAGCCCGTGCGCGGCGCCTCGCGCTCGAGGATCACGGGCAGCGTGAGGACCTGCCCGCCGGAGACCTCGACCCACTGCGTGAACGTGACGTAGCCCTCGCGGCTGACCTGCACCATGTGCCGGCCCGGCTGGACCTGGTTGGTCGTCGGGACGTTGCCGACCGGCTGTCCGTCGATGCGCACGGCTGCGTTCGCGACGTCCGGGTTGCCCGCGAGCACCGTGATGGTGCCGAGGGCCGGCAGCGTGGCCCGGAAGACCTCGCCCGCGCGGCGGACGTTGATCGGCAGGCGCGTGGTCTCGTGGCCTTCTTTCTTGAAGATCAGCGTGCGCTGGCCCCGCAGGATCCGAACGCGCCGCAGCGGCGTGGTCCCGATCGGGTTGCTGCTCTCGTCGTCGACGAAGACCTGCGCACCGGCGGGGGTGCTCTCGACGTTGACGGCGATCGTGCCGCGCTGCGCGTAGGTGGTCGAGGAAGCCGCGACGATGCACCCAAAGAGCGCGAGGGCGGCGAGCACGGGAAGACTCGTTCGATTCATCTCGTTCCTCCAGCGGCCACGGGCCGCCTCGGCGACACTACCAAGGGAGTCGATCGGTGTTTCCGAAAAACGAACCCCCGCGCATCGACGCACGGCTTCACGCAAACTTCACGCCATCGCCGCCGCGTGCCACGGCACCTTCCAAGCGGCGCTCGGGCCGGAGGAGATCCGTCGAGATCCACGCATGACGGCGGAAAAGAACAGCGCCACCGTGTACCTCCACGAGGCGATCACTCCGCGCCTCCGACGAAGCGATCACTCCGCGTTCGCGCAGAGCCCCGTCCGCGGGCGCGGTCCAGAAACACCACGTTGGGCCTCTGGGCGCTGGGAGATCTTCCGTCTCGCGGCGATCGCTCGCCGATCGCGCAGCACCCCTCGGGTGGGGCTTCTGGGCGCTACGAGACCTTCCATGTCGAGGCGATCACTCTCCGATTGCGCAGAGACCGCCGCTGCACGCGCGCCCAGCCGGGCACTCTTCTTCGGACGCGCAGGGTTGCTCGCACGAGCGGGGGCACTCTCCGCCGACGCAGGGCCACGTGACGCACTCGAGCCCGCTCGCGCAGTCGGAGTCCGTCCCGCAGCGCTCACCGAGCTCGGCGCCCCCGCAGCCCAGCGCGGCGACGAACGCCAGCATCCAAAGGCGCCTCACGCGGCCCTCAGACCGGCGCGCTCGAGCAAGGCGTCGAGCTTCGGCTCGCGCCCCATGAACGCTCGGTAGAGCTCGCTCGGCTCGGCGCTGTCGCCCTTCGCGAGCACCTCGGCGCGGAAGCTGCGTCCGACCTCTTCGCTGAGCACGCCCGCCTCCGCGAAGCGGGTGAAGGCGTCGGCGTCGAGCACCTCCGCCCATTTGTAGCTGTAATAGCCCGCGGCGTAGGCGGTCGGGGACGCGAAGAGGTGCGTGAACGCGCAGATCATCGCGTAGTCGCGCGGCAGGGGCGTCGCGGCGTGTGGCTCGAGCACGTCGCGCGCGAACGCGACGACCGCGTCGGGATCGCCGAGCGGCGCGCCCTCACCGCCGAGCTCGCGATGCAGCCGCAGGTCGACCGTGGCGAAGCCGAGCTGGCGCATCTGCGCGCTCGCCGCGCGGAAGGTGCGCGCGCCGCGCATCTTCTGGAAGAGCCCCTCGGGGATCGGCGCGTCCGTCTCGAAGTGACGCGCGAAGAGATCGAGCGAGGCGCGCTCCCAGCAGAAGTTCTCCATGATCTGCGAGGGAAGCTCGACGAAATCCCACGCGACGTTGGTCCCCCCGAGGCTCTCCACGGGGACCTCGCTGAAGGCGTGGTGCAGGAGGTGCCCGAATTCGTGGAAGAGGGTCTCGACCTCGGCGTGGGTCAGCAGCGCGGGCTTGCCGCCGACGGGGCGCGTGACGTTCGCGCAGAAGAGCCCGAGGTGGGGCCCCATCGGCTCTTCGGACGCGCCGCTGAGCAGCGGGCTCATCCAGGCGCCGCCGCGCTTGTTCTCGCGCGGGTAGAGGTCGACGTAGAAGGCCGCGATCATCCGCCCGTTCTCGTGGATCCCGAAGCAGCGCACCGCCTCGTCCCAGGCCGGCGCCGAGCGCTCCTTCACGGTGACGCCGAAGACCTTCTCGGCGAGCTCGAAGAGGCCGCGCAGGACCTTGTCGACCGAGAAATACGGGCGCAGCGCCTCTTCGTCGAAGTCGTGCCGCGCGAGCCGCAGCTTCTCGCTGTAGTAGGCGACGTCCCAGGGCTCCAGCGCGCGACCGACGAAGGCCTCGAGCTCGGCGTTCTCGGCGCGGAACGCGGCCTCGGTGCGCCCGCGCAGGTCGTCGACGAAGGCCATCGCTTGCGCGCCGCTCTTGGCCATGCGCTCCTCGAGCACGAAGTCGGCGAAGTCCGCGTAGCCGAGGAGCTCGGCCTTCTGCCGGCGCAGCCGGAGGATCTCGACCAGCAGGGCCCGGTTGTCGTGCTCGCCCGAGGCCGCGCGCTGGTTGTACGCGCGCCAGACCCGCTCGCGGACGCTCGCGTCGTCGAGGTAGGTCATCACGGCGAGGTAGCTCGGCCCCTGCAGCGTGAAACGCCACCCCTCCTTGCCCTTCGCCTCCGCGTCGTGCTTCGCCATGGCGCGCGCGGTCTCGGGCAGACCCGCGAGCTTCGCCTCGTCGGTGATCACGATCTCGAAGCGGTTCGTGTCGTCGAGGACGTTCTGGGAAAACTTGGTGGTCTTCATCGCCAGCTCGACGTCGAGCGCCCGGAGCCGATCCTTCTGCTCGGCGGGGAGCTCGGCGCCGTGGCGGCGGAACTCGCGCAGCGTCTTGTCGAGCAGGCGCGCGCGGGGGCCTCGCAGCGCCTTGGCGTCGTCGGTCGCCGCGTACGCGACGAGGGCCGCGTAGAGCGCGGCGTCGAGCGCGATGCCGCTGTAGAACGCGCTCACCTTCGGTTGCACCGCCTCGTAGGCCGCGCGGAGCGCTGGCGTCGTGGCGACCGACTCGAGGTGGCCGACGATCGTCATGGCGGTCCCGAGGCGCGAGGTCGAGCGCTCGAGGGCGCCGAGCGTGTCGGCGTAGGTCCGCGGCCCTTCGTGCGCCGAGATCGCATCGAGGGCCGCGCGGGCCTCGGCGAGGAGGGCGTCGACCGCCGGCTCGACGTGCTCGGCGCGGATGCGATCGAAGGGGAGGTCGAAGGTTCGCTCGAGGAGAGGGTTCTCCGTGGTCATCGGGCGGACGATAGCTCGCCGCACGCGCGAGGGCGACGGCTCCGAGCGACGAAGGCCGGCGCAGCCGCGTGCGGCGACGAAGCCGACGCGCGGTTCGATGCGCCAAGGCGGTCGAGGCCCGGTCGCCCCGCGATCGTCCGTCCTCCCGCTCCTCGGTCCGCTACTGGACAAGCGCTCAGCTCCGCAGTCGGTCGCAGACCTGGGGCTGCGCGGCGCGCAAAGGCGTCTTGCGCGACGAGGAGCGGGGCGCAGCACGTGATCGGCGAACGTAGGTGTTGACCCGATCCGGGTGGGTTGCTGTACCTCGTAGACGTACGAGCCTCGCGGGCGAATCTACAGATGAATCTGGCGGATGAATCTCGGCGGGGCGTCGTTCGTCCCACCGCCCGCGAGGCGACCACCACGACGAGGAGTCGAAGATGCCGAAGCTGATGATGAAGGGGCTCGTGATGACGGCGCTGGTGATGCTCGCGGGGGTGGCGGAAGCGCAGCCCCGCGACGCCGAGATCTCGCGCGGCCGGGCCACCTTCCGCTCCGAGGCGCCGCTCGAGACGATCAACGGCGTCTCCAACGCCGTGAGCGGGAGCTTCCGCTTCGATCCCTCGAACCTGGCGGGGACTCGAGGGCGCATCGTGATGCGCATCGACAGCCTCCGCACCGGCATCGAGCTGCGCGACGAGCACCTCCGCAGCGGCGAGTGGCTCGACGCGGGGCGCCACCCCGAGGCGGTCTTCGAGATCACGGGCGTCACGGGGGCCACGGCGCTCGCTGCCGGCCGGGAGGTCACCGTGCAAGTCCGCGGGCGCTTCACGCTCAAGGGCCAGACCAAGGACATCACCGCCGAAGCGCGCGTGCGCATGGATGGCTCGAACCTGCGCGTCCGCGCCCGCTTCAACATCCGGCTCAGCGACTACAACGTCACGATCAACGAGGCGGTGCGGCTGAAGGTGGCGAACGAGGTGGCGGTGACCGTCGACCTCCGCGTCGGCGAGGGCTGACCGACCCCTGCCGGGGGTCAGCGACCGAGCCGGCTGCGCGCGGCGGAGTGCCGTGGGTTGACGCGGACGGCGTCCTCCCACGCGCGCCGGGCGCCTGCGCGATCGCCAGCGACCATCAGGGCGTCGCCCAGCAGGACGTGGTTCGCGGCGTTGTTCCGGTTCACGTTCACGAGCCGCCGCGCGAGCGCCACCGCCTCCGACCCGCGCCGCTCGGCGATCGCGACCTTCGTCAGCCCCGCCAGCGCGGGCCCGTACTGCGGCGCGATCGCGAGCGCGCTCTCGTAGGAGCGGCGCGCGCGGTCGAGTCGCCCGCGTCCTCGGAAGAAATTGCCAGCGCTGACCAGGTTCTCGAGTCGGCCGCGCCGGCTCGTGTCCCCGTCGTCGACGGGCTCTGCCGAGTCCCCGGTGGTGGGTTGGTGACCATCGTCATCGTCGTCGTCGTCGGCCGCTGCCTCATCGGGAACGACCTCGGTGACCCCGCTCGTCTCGCCAGGGTCGTGATCATCCACGCCGCCAGCCGTCGGAGAGTCGGCAGGACGGTCACCCGCAGGCTGCGCAGGTTCCACCGCCTGCTCCGGGGTGGGGGCGACGTCGGTGACCGCGGTCGCGATCGCCTCGGCGCCCTCCCGCGCCGGCCCTCCAGCGGCCACGTTGGTCACGGGGAGGACCTCGGCGCCTGGGCCGCGCGTGAAGTACCACGCCGCCCCCCCGCCGAGCAGGGCGACCGCGGCGAGCGCCGCGAGCACCCCGATCCCGCGGCGGCTAGGTGCCCGCACCTCGATCGCGTCCAGCTCGCTGGTCCCGCTCGGCGCGACGACCTCGAACGCCGCGGGCACGGGGGCAGGTGGCGGCGCGACGGCCCGAGGAGCGTCGACGGCGTCGAGCTCGAGCGCGTCGAAGCTCTGGGTCGGCCCCGTGACCTCGGGCACATCGAGCATGTCGATCTCGAGCGCGTCGAAGCTCTGGGTCGGCCCCGTGACCTCCGGCGCCTCCGCCTCCTCTCGGGCCGCCGCGAGCGGCACGAGCCCGGCCGCGCCGAGCGGCTCGGCGCCACCCATCGATCGAGCAGGCAGAACGTCCGGCGAGCCGCCGGCGAGCGGACCGAGCGCTGGCGCCGACGCACCATCCGAGGGCGCCGACGCGGCCTCGGGGGACGTGGCGCCGGACGCCCCCGGCTTGGCTGGGGCTTTCGCCACCGTGGGGACGACGGCCTTCGGCGTGGGCACCGCGAGCTTGGGGGTCGCGGGTGGAGCGAGCTTCGGCACCACGACCTTGGGCGCCGCGACCTTGGGTACCGCGACCTTGGGCACCGCGATCTTCGGGGTCGGAGCCGGCTTGGGGAGCGAGATCTCGGACGTCGTCTCCTCGAGCGGTCGCTCGGAGCGACCCGGGACGTGGTCCTCGAAGGGCAACGATGGCGCTGGCATCCCGACGAGCGTCTGCTTGCGGCGCGGACCCGAGGGGACGGCCTCGCGGGTGGAGGTGGGGGCCTCGTCGAGCCCGCTGATGTCGTGCTCACCGCTGTACATGTCGGAGAGCAGCTCATCGGCGAAGCCCTCCTCCCGGAGGCGCTCGAGCACCCGCCGTAGATCGTTCATGAGCGCGGGCGCGGGCGGCACGCTCGGCGCGCCGGGCGACCAGCTCGCGCTGGGCGCGTGACTGGGCGCGTACGAGGCGCCGCGCGGGACCATCGAGAGCGGCGGGATCGACGGCCGGATCGGCGGCACCTCCTTGGCGGCGGCGACGATCGCGTCCCCCACGGGCATCAAGAGGTTCGCGGTCGCGGGCGCCTCGCGGGGCTCGACGCTCACCCTCCCAGACCCGAGCGCGAGCAGCGCCGAGATCGCCGCCGTCCCAGCGACGCGCGGCGCGGCGCCCCCCATCGGCATCGCCTCGGCGCCCGCAACGAGCCCCTCGGCGACGTCGAGCTCGACGACGGCGCGCGGGTGCCGCACCACGAGGTGGAAGGTCTTACCGCTCGTCGCGAGCGCGCGCAGGAGCCGGGAGGCGCCGAGCGACTCGAGGCGCGCCTCGAAGCGCTCGCCTCGTTGCGCGAGCTCCTCGATCTCGCGGTCGGGCGCCAGGAGCGGCGCGAGCGAGCCCGCGAGGCGGTCCATGCGCGGGGCAGTGTCCGAGGGAAAGAGCTCGCGGAGGCGCGCGACGAGGATGGACGCCCAGCGCAGGGCGAGGTCGCGGCGGACCGTCCGAAGGACCGCGTAGCCATCGCCGTCGAGGGCGGCCTCGTCGACGAGGATCACCTCGGGATCGAGGGTGTGCGCGCGCTCGAGGCCGCCTCCTACGCTCGTGCAGACGGCCACGATGGAGCCCTGCGCGCGGAGCTCCTGCGCGAGCGCGTCGGCGGTCGCGGCGTCGTCCTCGACGAGCAAGATGCGCCGCCCTCGGAGGATCGAGCGGTCGCCGTCGTCACCGTCCTCGTCGAGCACGGCGAGCCTGCCGGTGCCCGGGTCGTCGAGCTCGTAGTGGAGCGGCCGCGACTCGCGCAGCAGCGGCTTGATGCGCTTGACGAAGTCGCGGATCGCGACCTCGACGTTCCGCCCCGGCCGCAGCACGAAGCGGGCCGAGCGCGCGCCCTCCCCCTCTTGACTGACCGAGAGGATGCCGCCTTGGAGCTCGCGCTTGAGGATGTCGAGCAGCTCCTCGAGCGTGCCCTCGCCGACCGCGCCGCCCGATTGCGCCGGGCGCTCGGGCATCTCCCGCGCGAGGCGGGCGATCTGCCCCGCCATCTCGTCGGCGCTCGCCGTCCGCGGGACGAGCGCGACGCCGAAGCGCGCGGCCGAGAGCCGCACGTCGAGCCCCTCGGGCGTGAGCAGCGCGACCGGGGTCCCCGCCGTGAGCGCGTTCGCCGCGAGCTTGGTCAGGATGGCCGCGTGGGCGCGAGCGGCGTCGCCCACGAGGACGACGAGGTCGGGCGCCGCGGCGAGCACCGCCGCGACCGGGGAGCTCCCGTCCGCGACGTCGGCCGCGACGACATAGCGCGCGAGCGCCTCCTCGAGGGCGTGCCGCATCGGCTCACCCTGTCCGAGCATCAAGAGAGTCGGTCGATCGTCCACCACGCGCTGCAACAGATCTACGAGGGTAACCGACCGCTCCTACGAGGGGCACTTCGTGACGAGGCCACGAGGACTTTCCCCGACGTCAGTCCACTTTCGGCGGAATTCCACGCACTCTCGTAGTTCAGCGAGTCTGGCCCCACACGAGCACCCCGCCCGCGCTGGCCGTCGCCCACGGGCTGAGCCGGATCGCCCGCCCCGCGCTCCGATCTCGCCGCAGGCTGAGCGCCAACCACGTCACCCCTGCGACGAGGGCGGCGGCGCCGAGGACGAGGCCGATGTCGGCGACCAAGGTGCGTCGGCGCAGACTCGCGACATCATCGTCGGAGCAGGTCATGGTGGTGTTCGCCCCACAGTCGTCGGCGAGACGGGCGTTCTCGCGGGCGGCGAGCGCGCCGCTGGTGACGAGCATGAGCCCCCCCACTGCCGACACCCCGAAGAGGACGAGCGGGCCGACCATGCTCGAGCCGCCTGTGGCGAGGCCCGCGGTGACGTCCTCCGTCACCACCACTGGGGCCTCCGCGCTGGCCGATGAGGTCGGCTCGGGAACCAACGAGATACTCAACGGCTCGCGCGCCCCCGCGACGACCGCCACCTGCTCGGCGAACGCTTCATAGCCCGCGCGTCGAACGACGATCGCGTACCTTCCTGGCGCGAGCAGGAGCGAGCCCTCGCGAAGGTCGGCCGCGCGGCCATCGACGGTCAGGATGGCATCGGCGGGCTCGAGCGTCACGACGAGCTCGGCGACCCGCCGCTCGACGGCGGGCAAGAGCACGTCTTCGACTTCGCGGCGGCGGGCAGGCGGGAGCGGGTGCCCTGCATCGGGCACCTCGAGCGCCAAGCGAAACATCCGAACGGCGACCACGTCGTCGCCGAGCTCGAACGCGACGCGGCCGAGGAGCCGATAGATCCGTGGGTTCGGGGCGAGGCTCCGGGCGTGCTCCCAGAGCCGCTGCGCCTCCTCGTAGCGCCCCGCGTTGAACGCCTCTTGGCCGGCGGTCGCAACCTCTCGGTACCGCGCGGTCGCGTCCTGCTGCGCAGAGACGGGCGGCGAGCCGACGTGGACCAGGGCGACCAGGACGACGAGGGCGACGAGGACGCGGCTGAACCGGGTACCACGCGCGCAGCAGGAGCTTCGCGTGGGTGCTTCGGACGTCGGATCGAGGAGTGCGATGCGCCAAGACATAGGTTCAAATCTCATCGCTCGAGACGACGGGCCGGAGGCTCACCTCGGACGGTCTCATCGGTGGCGCCTCGACAGGCGGCGTCGGAGGCCGCGCACGCCCTGCCCCACCTCGCGCCGGACGCGTCGCGGGGGCTGCGCCGAGGAGCGGCGCCTCCGCTCGGACGATCTCAGGGGCACGAAGGCCCTCCAAACGTTCGAGGCGGCGCACGCGCAGGAGAGGGATCACGCGCTCTTCTCCGCCGACGGTGGGATACACGTGGGTCCCCTCGAGCACCCCCTCGACCCGCACCGCGCTTCGATCCTCGAGCCGCGGTGTGTCGGCCAACGCGAGGACGCACGCGCGCTCACCTCCGCAACCGTCGGCGACGACGACCACCAACACCCGCGGCTCCGACGCACGTTCGTCCGTCGCGACGATGGTCGCCTCGAGCTCGACGACCGCGCCGAGGTGGCCCTCGAGGTCCGCGACGACGGTGCGATAGTCGAGGAGTGGTAGCGGCTCCCCGGTGAGTCCCGCGGGCGCACCTGCGAGCGCGACACCCGCGGGGACGTCGCCCGCGAGATCGTCACCAACGTCATCAGCGGACACCTCGTCCGCGTCCGCCACGACATCACTCGCGTTGGCGCTCGGGCGCTCAGCGGGCGTCCGGCGCGCGACCACCGCCACTCCAGCAAAGACGAGGGCCGTCACGACGACGGCGAACGCGGCGATCCGAGAGCGCGAGGAGGCGCGCGACGCGCGTTCGTCGACGCGGCCCGGGACGGGCGAGCGGGCCGCCACGGTGTCCGCCAGCGACAACCCGGCCGCCGTGGTGTCCTGCGCGAAGGGGCCGATGGCGCCCGCGAGCTCGTCCATGGAGGCGAAGCGAGCGTTGGGGGCTTTCTCCATGGCACGCATGACGACGTCGACGAGCTCGGCCGGCAGATCGGTGCGAATCGTGTCTAGGCGCGCGGGCGAGTCGGCCGCGATCATGAGCGCGAGCTCGGGGAGCGTCGACGCTTGGAACGGCACCCGACCGCTCAGACATTCGTAGAGGATGACACCCAAAGCGTACACGTCGGCGCGCGCATCGACGCGGCTCGCGTCCCGAAACTGCTCCGGCGCCATGTAGTAGGGCGTGCCGAGGATGGAGCCCGTCTTGGTCCCGACGCCGCTCTGATCGAGCGACGCGAACTTCGAGATCCCGAAGTCGAGCACCCTCACGTCGTCTCCACGCAAGAGGAAGACGTTGTCCGGCTTGAGGTCGCGGTGAACGATGCCCTTCTCGTGGGCGGCACCGAGCGCTCCCGCGATCTGCAACGCGATCCGCACGGCCCGCGCGACCGGCAGGACGCCCTCGCGACGGATGACCTCGTCGAGGGCGTCGCCTCGCAAGAGGTCGAGCACCAGGAAGGGCGCGCCGTCGTCTGCCTGCCCCATGTCCGTGCACTCGAGGATGTTCGGGTGGCCGATCATCGCGGCAGCCCGCGCCTCGTTGAGGAAGCGGCGCACGGTGGCCGCGTCGGCCGCGAGCTGCGGGTGGAGGAGCTTGACGGCGACGCGGCGCCCGATGACGAGGTGCTCCGCCTCGTAGACGGTGCCCATTCCGCCGCCGCCGAGCCGGCGCAGCACCCGGTACCGCCGAGCCAACGTCGCGCCGAGGTAAGGGTCCTCGCGCGGCGCGAGGTCCTCGAGCGAGTCCGTCGCGGACGTCACGGCAGCACCCTCAGCTCCCACAGATCCCCGAAGGTCTCGTGGGTCGGCAGTCCGGAGCGACCTCCGAAGACGAGCAAGCGCTGGCGTGCTTCGTCCCAGCCCGCGACGTGGAAGATGCGTCCGGAGGGTCGGGTCCCCGGTGGCTCGAGGCGCGTCCACCGCGCGGACGCTGCGGACGTGTCGAGCGACCAGAGCTCGCTGGAGCGCCCCCCCTCCCGCGGGCTCGCGGCGAAGAACGACCCCCCGAACATCAACGCACGGCTCGCGTCGACACGCGTGAGAGTGTGCCCCCCGCGTCCCCCTGGCGTCGCGCCGCTTACCGAGACGGACGACCACGTCGGTCCGGACGCGCCGCATGGCCGCGCGGTTGTATGGAGCGACGAGGGCAACGGCGAGATGTTGGCGTAGCCTCCCCAGAGCACGACGCGGTCGGCGCCGCCCACGTTCATCCGCGTCGACGCCGAGAAGCCGCGACCAGGCTCTGGAGCCGGCGCGCTTCCTTCGCGGAACGCACAGGTTGTTCCGCAAACGAGCACCTGCGAGCTCGTGTACCAGTCTGACATCGCGCCGCCGCCCGTCACGCCGATCGGCGTCGAGCCGTCGCAGCCTTCGAACGCGGTCGCCCCCGAGAACGCCGGGATCGAGCCGTCGTTGAGCCGGCGCGAGGACAACGTGGTAGAGGACGCGGCGGTGAGCTCGTAAGCGGTCCCGCCCGCGAAGAGCGCGAGTCGGTCACCGCTCGGCACGGCCTGGGACGCGTCCGCGCCAGCGGCCGGCGGGGTGCCTGTCCACGCGATGGGTGACCATCGATCTCGGTCGAACACCCAGGCGTCGAGGTGACGAGCGTTCGATGGGGAGGAGCCGAGCAAGACGTACCAGCGTTCGGAGAGCGTCCCAGACGCAGCTCGTTCGAGCGCGGGCGGCGCGTGTACTCCGACCCCGTGAAGCAGCTCCCCGGCGCCGCCCTCAGCGATCCGCCAAGCGGAGACCCCCGAGGAGATCGCTTCCCCTCGGCTCGTCACCACCAGCGCATCATCCCCCCAAACGAACGCGCTCGGCCGGGGGCTCGAGGGTGGACCGTCCCCCGCCAGCTCCGAGACCTCGAAGTCCGACAACCTCACCCGCGTCGGCCCAGTGGTCCCGTCGAGGTGCCAGACGAGCAGCGCATCTCCTCGAGCGACCATGGCCTGACCGATCACTGCGCTCGACAGCGCGATGGGGAGCGACGCGAAGCGATCCGTCGCGAGCTCGAGGGCCCAAGCGTCGAGCAGCGGCGTCGCGTCGCGCCCGCCGAGGAGGTAGAGCCGCTGCGTCGTCGTGTCGATCGCGATCGAAGCGTCGCGCCGCGGAGCAGGTCGAATCCCTCCGACGTCGACCTCCGCCCACTGCGGCGGGTCAGCGAGCGTCACCGTCGCCAACCCATCGAGGATCTCCCCCTCGACCTCCCCCCCGAAGAGCAGGAGTCGATCCCGAGCTGCGTCGTACGCCATCGAGGCGCCGACCCGCCGTGCGCTCTCGGGGAGCGTGATGGACGCCCATCGCTCGTGCCCACGGGCGCGCAGGTCGAGCACGTGGAGGGTCGGTGGCGACGCTGTGCCTTCGAAGACGAAGAGCCTCCCTCGCTCGTCGGACGCGACGCTCGGCTCCTCCAGAAGCGGGGGCGCCGTGGCGCCCGTGTCGAGCGCGACCCACCGCGGCTCACGGGCGTCGAGGGGCAGCTCCCAAGCGAGGCCTCGGTTCGCGCCGAGGCCTTCGACGAGGACGAGACGCCGCCCCGGCGTGTCGAGGCCGACCACGGGGTGGGACGGAGGCCACGGTCGGGATCGTCGGCCCGCCATCAGGAGGCGCGTCCGTCCCAGCATCACCCGAGTCGACGCCCCCGTCCTCGTTCATCGCGTCGAGCGCGGCGTCGACGGCCCCGTCTCGCCCGCCCATGTGGGCGCTCGCGTCGAAGAGGAGAGAGCAGCCCGCGAGCGCGATCACCGCCGCGATGAGGCCGACCCGCGCGTACCCCTCGACCGCGCAGGGAGCTCGTCGTGTAGGTCCCACAGCGTCCGGAAGATACCCTCTTCTCGTGAGCGACGACAATCCCGACGCCATCACTCACGGGACGTCCCGACGCGCGCGGGTGACAGTCCGGAGGTGGGCTGCTACGTAGCGCGACCCATGCGCGAGCACCTGAAACGGCGAACCTTCGCCATCATCAGCCATCCGGACGCGGGCAAGACCACGCTGACGGAGAAGCTCCTCCTCTACGGAGGCGCGATCCACGTGGCGGGCGCGGTGAAGTCGCGGAAGGCGAAGCGCGCGGCGACCTCGGACTGGATGGAGCTCGAGAAGCAGCGCGGCATCTCGGTCACGAGCTCGGTGCTGCAGTTCGAGTGGGATGGCATCCACTGGAACCTGCTCGACACCCCCGGCCACAACGACTTCAGCGAGGACACCTACCGGACGCTGACTGCCGCCGACTGCGCGATCATGATCCTGGACGCCGCCAAGGGCGTCGAGCCGCAGACGCGCAAGCTCTTCCACGTCTGTCGCATGCGGGGCATCCCCGTCGTCACCTTCATCAACAAGCTCGACCGGCCCTCACGCGATCCGCTCGAGCTGATGACGCAGGTCGAGGAGGTGCTCGGGATGCAGAGCATCCCCTACACGTGGCCGATCGGCAGCGGCGACCTCTTCCAGGGCGTCTACGACCGCCACGGCAAGAAGGTGCTGCGCTTCGAGCGAGGCGAGAAGGGCAACGCCTCGAAGGCCGAGGTGAAGGTGGCCGACCTCGAGAGCCCCGAGCTCGACGCGATGCTCGGCGCCGAGGCCGCCGAGGGCCTCCGCGGCGAGATCGAGCTGCTCGACGGCGCCGGCGAAGAGTGGGACTTCGAGCGTTTCCGCGACGGCGAGCTCACGCCCGTCTTCTTCGGCTCGGCGCTCAACAGCTTCGGCATCGAGCCCTTCCTGAAGGCCTTCGAAGATCTCTGCCCGACGCCGGGTCCGCGGGTGGACGCGCAGGGCGAGACCGTCGAGCCCACCGACGAGCGCTTCAGCTGCTTCATCTTCAAGGTGCAGGCGAACATGGACGCCTCGCACCGCGACCGGATCGCCTTCGCGCGCATCGTCAGCGGCAAGTTCGAGGGTGGCATGCGCGTCCACCACTACCGCCTGGGCAAGGAGATGCGCCTCAACCGGGCCGAGCAGTTCTTCGCCCAGGAGCGCGAGTCGATCCTGGAGGCCTACGCGGGCGACATCGTCGGCCTCTACGATCCTGGCCTCTTCCGCATCGGCGACACGCTCAGCACTGGCGGCGTGATGAGCTTCGACGCGGTGCCGCGCTTCTCCCCGGAGCACTTCGGGCGCGTGGTGCTCCTCGACCCGCTCAAGCGCAAGCAGCTCCAAAAGGGCATCCACGAGCTCTCCGAAGAGGGCACCGTGCAGCTCTTCAGCGAGCCCGGCCGCGAGAAGGATCCGATCTGCGGCGTGGTCGGCCAGCTGCAGTTCGACGTGCTCATGTTCCGCCTGCAGCACGAGTACGGCGCGAAGGTCAGCTTCGACCGCCTCCCGTTCGCGCACGCGCGCTGGGTCGAGGGCGCGACGACGCCCGAGGAGCTGCTCGCGGCTCGCATTCCCCTGGCCGTGCACGACCAGGACGGCGCGCTCGTCGCGCTCTTCCGCGACGACTGGGAGCTCGAGCGCGCGATCCGCGACAACGGCGAGTGGACCTTCCTCGAGACCGCCCCCATCCGCGCGGGCGCGTGATCGGGCGGCGACTGATGGCCCTCACGCGGCGCCGTGCGAACGCCGCGCGCGTGAATTAGGGTGGCCGCGATCATGAGGTGGGGCTGGTCACTCGCGCTCGCGCTCGTCGCAGGGTGCTCGGTGGATCCGAGCGGCCTCGCCACGCGCGACGTCGGCGACGGGGGCCTGGACGCGGGCTCGGACGCCGGGTCTCCGCCCCTCGACGCGCGGACGCCCGACGTGGCCGAGGTCCGCGACGACGCGGGGCGCGACGCGAGCGAGCCCGACGCCTACCTCGACGCGGGCGCGGACGGCGGCCCCCGCGACGCGGGCTGCAGCGTCCCACCGCCCCCCGACGCCTACGTCGCCCCAGCGCGGCTGATCCAGGTCGACGGCGAGCACATCGACTGGTCGCCGGGGCTCTTCGTCGAGATCGACGTCTGGGACACCGTGACGCTCGCCGCCGCGCCGACGGCGGCCGATCTCTCGGCGCGCTTCGCGGTCGCTTGGCAGCCCGACGCGCTCTACGTCGCCGTCCACGTCCGCGACGACGTGCACTCGGGTCATCTCGGCGACGCGGCGGGCCTCTGGATGGGCGACTCGGTGCAGATCGGCTTCGACGTCGGGGCGAACGCGGTGCCGTTGCTCCACTACGACGCGGTCGACGACTTCGAATATGGCGCCGCCCTCGGCGGTGACGCGGTTCAGCTCGCGCACCGGTGGATCGCGCCGAACGGTCAAGCCGCGTCGGGCATGGTCCACCGCGTCGTCCGCGAGGGTGACCGAACCCGCTACGAGCTCGCCCTCCGCCCCGAGGATCTCGGCCTCGTCGCCTTCGAGGCGGGCACGCGCCTGCGCATGGGCCTCATCGTCAACGAGCGCGACCACGGCGGCCGCGACGGCTGGCTCGAGTGGGGCGGCGGCATCGGACGGACGAAGCAGCCGGCGCTCTTCCGCGACCTCTACCTCGACTTCGTCCCCTGCGACGCCCCCACAGCCCCCTGACGCGTCAGGGCCGCCTCGAGGCGGCCCTGACGACGACGCTCAGGCGACGACCGACGCTCAGGCGACGACCGGGAGCCCCTGCGGGCGCACGCGCTCGGTCGGCGTGGGCGCCGCGGCGCTCGTGGCCTCCGCCGCGCGCACCTGCGCCTCCTCCTCGACCGAGAGCTTCGTCGCCCGGTCGAAGAGCCGCGACCACCCGCGGCGGAGCGACGGCGCCTTCTCCTGCATCAGCTCCGCGAGCTCCTTGCCGACGAAGCGCGCGATGGCCGGCACGAAGGGCGCCACGTCGCGACCGAAGGCCGCCCAATGCGCCACGTCCTCGCGCGCGAAGTCGCGCACGCCGAGCGCGGCGCGCCTCGCGCGAATCTGGACGCGACCGAGGCGGCTCGCCCGCGCGAGCGGCGCGATCTCTCGGACCAGGTCCGTCGTCGTGCCCGCCGAGACGTGCGGCGGGATCCGCAACGTGCGCGCGTAGCGGCGCCCCGCGCGGCTCTCGAGGAAGGCGCGGAGCTGCTCCTCGGTCACCCCCTCCTCTTCGAGCGCGCGCTCATACTCCTCGCGCGCGCGCTGTCGCGCCTTGAAGAGGTACATCTGCACGCGCGAGTAGAAGTTCACCGCCCCGTCGCCGCTCGTCTCCACCGGGCAGAAGATCGCCTCCGGGTAGCGCTCGGTGATGACCGACTGCACGCCGTCGCTCACGCCGCTCGAGGGCATGCAGCCGAAAGGCTTCACGCTCACCGTCATGTGCGACTTCTGGTTGATGACGTTGAGGATCAGCTTGGCGACCTCGAGGTGCCCTTCGCCCCCGCGCAGCTCGACGTTGTAGAAGCTGTGCCCCGCGCGCGCGACCTCGTCCATGTCGGGAAGGTGATAGTCGGCGAGCCCGAGGACCTTCGCGAAGCTCTGCCACCAGACGCGCAGCGCGATCTCGGCGAAGTAGAGCCCACCGAGGGTCAGCCCCGCGTCGCTCCCCGCGAGCCCGAACTTCGACGCGTCCGCGCCGCGAAGATCGAGCCGAGCCTTGGTGTCGTGGCGGAACTCCCAGAGGTTGTAGAGGAGCGTCGCCGCGAGGACCTGGATGGAGACCTCAGCGCCCTCCTGCTCGAGGAAGCGCTGCAGGTGGTAGTTGCCGTCGCCTTCGGTCGTCATCGCCCAGAACTCGCCGATGACCGAGACCTTCGGCTTCGCCTTCAGGCGATCGATGGGCACCGCGCGGAGGAGCTTTCGCCCACGCCAGAGCGCGGCGTAGATGCTCGTGCGCTGCTGGAGCGCCTCGTAGACCCCGCGCTTGACCTCCTCGATGGCGCGGTCGACCGCGCCCGCCTCGAGCTCGTAGGGGCGCATCCGATACGCCACGAGGTTGATCACGTCGCCCGCGAAGATCGCCTTGCCGACCGTGATGAAGAACTCCGGGTTGAGGACCAGGCCGAGCTCCTCGCCCGTCGCCTGCTTGAAGCCCCCGGTCTGCTGGAAGAGCAGCACGCGGAAGCCGTCGAAGCCCGCGTCGCGCAGGGCCTTGCGATACTCCGTCACGTACATCCCGAAGCGGCAGGGACCGCACGCACCCGCGGTGAGGAAGGCGTAGTTGCGCACGACCTCCTCGCTCGTCAGCCCCTCCTCGTCGCGGAGGCGGCAGAGCTCTTTGACGAGGTTGCCGACCGTGAAGTAGGTCGGGTTGCACTGGCCGCGGTTGCCGTACTCCTTGCCGAAGCGGAGGGCGGTCTCGTCCGCCTCGCTGAGCGCGCGGACCTCGTAGCCGATGCCGCGGAGCGCGCCCTCGACGAGGTAGTCCTGCGCGAGCGTCAGGCCGCCGACGAGGAGCGTGGTCTTCTTCCGCTGCGAGGCGGTGAAGAGCGGGGTCGTCATCTCGTCGACCCAATGCTCCTTCGGAGCCGTCTCGAGCCCGAGGCGCGCACGCTCCTCGGCTTCGAAACGCGCGAGCTCTGCCTCGATGTCCACGTCGAGACCGCCGATGTCTTTCGGATCACCCATGATCGCCTTCCCTCCTCAACCGAACCTTCGAAACGAACCCTCGAGACGTGACCGCGAGCGGCCTCAGACCTGCGCCCGGACGGGCTTCTTCTTGAGCTGCACGAGCCCCTTCGGCGCCTCCGGCGCCGGCGCGGGCGCCACGTAGCGCGCGAGCTTGTCGCGGATGGCGGCGATCTGCGCCTCCACCGCGGGGTCCTGCACGCGGCGCGCGGCGAGCTGCTCCTGCTTCATCTCGAGCAGCTGCAGCCGCTTCTCGTCGAGGCGCCGCGCGAGCTCCTGCTTCTTCTTGCCGATGTCCTCGAGCCGCTCGCGGTAGAGCTTCAGCGAGTGCGCGTAGGTCTTCACGCGGATCTTGATGCTGCCGCCCGGCTTGTTGGCGTCGATGTCGTGCAAGGTGGAGTGCGGCACGGCGCTGCGCTCGACGATGCGGTCGATGATCCCGTAGGTGGGCGCGTCGTGGCCGCATTTGAAGCTCGAGAGGTCGAGCAGGACCACGTTCGGGTGCCGCGCCGCGAACTTGGCCGCCCAGACCTTCGCGGCGCTGTTGGCCGAGTAGTTCTCGGGCCAGACGTCCATGACGCTCAGGGGGTTGTCGCTCTCGTCGTAGAAGCGCTGCAGCCACGCCTTGTCTTTGGGGATCGAGCGCATCGAGAGGATCGGGTAGCCGAGCACCTGGAACTCGTCGGGGATGCCGTGGTGCAAACCGGGATCGAGGTGGTAGGGCCGGCCGACGACGAGGATGGCCACCTCGTCGTCCATCTCGACCTGCTCGAGGATCGCGCGCCCCTTCTCCTGCACGTCCGCGTCGAAGCGATCGAGCGCGGCGAAGCCCTGCTCGGCGGCGAAGTTGCTCTCGTCGCGCGTGAGGCCGAGACGCTCGCCGAAGGTCTGGTAGAGCACCTCCTTCATGCGGGTCGGCTCGGCGAAGCTGAACGCCGGGTCGAGGTACTCGATGGCGCGGTCGGCGAAGAAGTCCTTCTCCTTGGTGAACGCCGCCTTGATGACGTCGGGGGTGCCCGCGACGATCGGGCAGGTCGCCGTGTCCTGGATCTCCTCGAGGAAGCTCGGCACGTGCGTGAGGATCGGGAAGAAGATCGCGTCGAGCGGTGTCTTCGGGTGCGTCTCGAAGAGCAGCTCGTGGACGTGCGCCTGCACGACCTTCGCCGGATAGCAGGGATCGACCGAGCCGTACTTTCCGCCCGCCGCGAACATCTCCTCGCTGGACGGGCCGCTGAAGAGGACGTTGCGCTTGTCGACGCCCGCGACCTCGAAGTAAGTCCGCCAGAAGGGCGCGGTCGAGTACATGTTGAGCACGCGCGGCATCGCGACGCGATAGGCCTTCCGCTTCGCCGCGGCCTCCTCGCCCGAGCGCTCGAACGCGCGCTCGATGGTCTGGTACTCGATCTGCCCCCAGAAGTTGCGCTTGGGGACCGGCTCGGTGACCGGCGCGCCGGCCTGCGGCATCGGCGCCGCGCCGCGCTGATGCTGGAAGGCGACCCGCCCCTCGTACTCCACGAGGTTCGGGAACTCCTTCATGATGGCCTTGCGCTTCTTGACGACGTCGAGCATCGCCTCGTGGCTCTCGACCATCCCCTTCTCGCACGAGAAGCCGCTGATGTAGCGCGAGGTCGAGCCGTCGGGGCGGAAGGCGTCGATGAAGGTGCGCGAGCAGTGGTTCGCGCAGAAATGGCAGGTCGTCGACTCGTCGTTCTTCGTCGTGTACTCGAGGTCGATCGCCGCATCGAGCCCGATGAAGGTGGAGCTGCCGCGGCGCTGCACGACGCGGAGCGTCTCCATCGCCGCGCCGATGGCGCCCGCCTCGCCGGTGTGCGGGTGGACGTAGACCTCGGCGCCCGGCACGCGCTGCTTGATGTAGTCGACCTGCGCCTTCACGGCGGCGAGGTTGTATTGCGTGCCGCCCTGCAGGACGAACTTGCGGCCGAGCGCGGCGAGGCGCGGCACGCCGACGACGTACTGCCAGACGTTCTTCGGGAGCACCTGCGCGAGCCCCGCGAGGAGCTCCTCCTTGCTGTAGCCTTCCTTCTGGAAGTTCACGCGATCGGTGTCGAGGAAGACGGCGCAGCCGTAGCTGAACTTCGGCGCGAGCTCCGCCTCGAAGGCGGTCTCGGCGTACTTCGTCACCGGCAGACCAAACTGGTCGGCCATCGCCTGCAGCAGCATTCCGTTGCCGGCCGAGCATTGGTTCGAGAGCTTGAAGGACTTGATGTCCCCGTTCTCCATGAACAGGACCTTGATGTCCTGCCCGCCGATGTCGCAGATCACGTCGACGTCGCCGAAGAGGCTCGTCGCGCTCATCATGTGCGCGACCGTCTCGACGACGTTCACGTCGGCCTTCACGCACTCTTCGAGTACGTCGGCGGCGTAGCCCGTCGCGCCGAAGCCCATCACGTCGAGCGTCGCGCCCTCGCGCGTGACCTGCTCGCGCAGCTCGGCGAGCAGATCCTTGGCGTCCTGGATGGGGTTGCCCTTGCTCAGCGTGTACGCCTTGCGGAGGATCGTCCCGTCCTCACCGAGCAGCACCGCCTTGCTCGACGTGCTGCCACCGTCGAGCCCGATGACCGCGCGCACGACCTGGCCGGGCTCGAAGGGCGGCGGCGCGAACCTCGGGATCGCGTAGGCGTCGCTGAAGTCTCGCAGCTCTTCGCCGCCCTTGGCGACGAGCGGCGGCCCCGCGCTCTCACCGAGGCGCTCCTTGCGCCCCTCGTTGATGTAGCGCTTGAGCCCCTCGAGCCCCGCGTAGCGCCCGACCTCCGGCGCCTCGTGCAGGCCATACATCACGGCGCCGAAGGCCGCGTAGAGGTCGGCGTTGTCGGGGACCTTGATGATCTCCTCGAGCGGCACGTCGGTCGGGTAAGCCCAGCCGCGCTGCTCCCACGTCTCCGGGATGCGCTTGCGCCAGCATTGCTGCAAGAACTGGAGGTAGGTGTTCGGGCCCCCGAGCAGGATCACCTCGTGCCGCAGCGTGTTCCCGCGCGTGAGCACCGAGAGGTTCTGCATCACGATCGCGTCGGCGAGCGAGCACATGATCTCGGGCGCGGGGATGCCCGTCTTCACGAGGTTGACGATGTCCGTCTCGGCGAAAACCCCGCATTTGGCGGCGACGTGGTGCAGCTTGCTGTCGTCGAAGGGGAGCTTGGCGGCCTCGTAGGGGTCGATGCCCGCCTTGATCATGCACTTGTCGATCGTCGCGCCCGTGCCCGACGCGCATTTGTCGTTCATCGAGCAGGTCGCGGTCTTCTCGCCCTGCTCGTTCTCCTTGAAGATGATGATCTTCGCGTCCTGGCCGCCGAGCTCGACGACGGATCCGGCCGCCGGGTGGAGCTTCTCGACCGCCAAGGTCACCGCGTTGACCTCTTGGACGAACTTCGCGCCGAGCGGCTCGGCGAGCGGGCCCGCGCCGCTGCCCGTCATGAAGACGCGGATGCGCTCGCGCGGGATGTCGCCGAGCGCCGCCCCGATGCGCACGAGGAAGTCCATGACCGTCTCGGGCTGCTTGGTGTGGTGGCGCTGGTAGTCGCTCCACAGGATCCGGTGCGTCGCCGGGTCGACGACCACCGCCTTCACGGTCGTCGAGCCGACGTCGATGCCGAGCACGACCTCGTCGAGCCCGACCCCGATGCGCTCCACGCCCTGCACGCCCGCTTGCGATCCGTCCGCTGCCATGGTGCCCCCTCAGGCTCTCCGTGCTCCAACGCCCCGCGCCAGGCCATGCCCAACACTGACGTCAGTGTCAGTTGAATAGTGGGAACGAGGTTCGAAGGCCAAGCGAAATCGGCAAACATGACGCTACGTCATCATCGACCGCGCGTTTGGCGCGCTATCTTCAGGCGAGCCACATGCCGTTACGTGACGTTCGCCGAGCGGGGACGCCGACCTCGGGACGCGCCTCCGGAAAACCCCGTCGTCCCGCGAGCTTGCGGCGTGCTACGACCGGCCGCGTGACCCCGCGCCGAGAGAAGCGCCGGCGAGAGCTCCTCGACGCGGCCCGCGACATCTTCGCCGAGAAGGGCTTCGTCGCGGCGACGGTGGACGACATCGTTGGGCGCACGGGCGTCGCGCGCGGCACCTTCTACCTCTACTTCGACGACAAGCTGCAGGTCTTCGGCGAGCTGGTCAGCGACTTCTTCGCGCGGGTCGCCGGCAGCATCCGCCCGATCGAGCTCGGCGCGGGCGCCCCCACGCCGCGCGAGCAGCTCCGCGCCAACCTCGGGCGCGTCGTGAGCCTCTGCCTCGCGGAGCCGGGCAACGTGAAGATCGCGTTCAGCACCGCGTTCGGCGTCGACGCCGCGCTCGACGAGCGCCTCGCGAGCTTCTACGCCTCGCTGCACACCTTCATGGACGAGACGCTCGAGACCGGCCAACGCATCGGCCTCATCCGCGCGGGTGATCGGCGCTTGATGGTGAGCATCGCGATCGGGGGCTTCGAGCAACTGCTCCAGGACGCCGTGAGCGGCGCGGTCCCGAGCGACGAGGCCGAGCTGGTCGACGCCCTGATGGCGTTCTTGGAGAGCGGCCTGCTCGTCTGACCAGGGTTTGGCTGCGTCCGGCTCCGTGTCCGGCTCCGTGTCTGGCTCCCGGTCCGTGTCCGGCTCCGGGTTCGGCTCCGTGTCGGGCTCCGT
>JAHBWH010000075.1 GCA_019637115.1 Myxococcales bacterium
TCGAAGTGCGGCAGGGGATCGATCGGCCGTCCGTCGCGGCGGAGCTCGAAGTGCAGGTGTGGCCCGCGGCTGATGCCGGTGTTGCCGACGAAGGCGATCCGCTCCCCGCGGCGCACCTGCCAGCCGGGCGGGACCGTCGTGCGGTAGTTGTGGGCGTACACGCTGACGAGGCCGTCGGGGTGCACGAGGATCACGAGGTTGCCGAAGCCTCGCACCCCGTTGTCGCTGTACGCGACGACGCCGTCCGCGACCGCGCGCACCACGCGGCCCTCCTCGGCCACGATGTCGACGCCGTTGTGCGCGAGGTCGGGGCGTGTGCGCCGCACGTAGCCGAAGCCGCGGCCGAAGCGGCCGAGCTCGACCGGCCAGTCGAGGTGCGCCGGCATCGATCCGCGCGCGGCCTCGATCCACCGCGGATCCGGGCGGCCGTGCAGGAGCTGACTCGCGCACTCGCGCGTGCCGAGGCCGAGCGCCTCCGCGCGCGCGAGCGCGGCGCCGCGCGCCTCGGGGACCCGACGCGGCCCGTCGCTGAAGCGCGAGTAGTCGAACTGGCGCGCGCGCGTGCGCCGGGGGGCGGGCTCGGGCTCGTCGTCGAGGTCGTGATCCGCCTCGACGACGTCATCATCCGCCAACGACGTCGGGGCGGCGCCGAGGAGCGCGAGCAAGAGCCACCAGCAGGATGTTCGAGGAGCGCGCATCGCTTTCAATCCCGTGTGACGACGACCCAGGTACCGGCGCGTCGGTGGCGAGAGAAGACGCCGTGCCACGAGGTCGGCAGGTCCGGGCCCGCGAAGTGGAAGACCCAGCGGGCGTCCGCGGGGGCGAGGTTGACGCAGCCGTGGCTTCGCACGTGCCCGAAGCTCGAGTGCCAGAAGGCCGCGTGGATGGCGTAGTTGCCCTCGAAGTACATCGTCCAGGGGACGTCCTCGATGAGGTACGACTCGTCGCCCGCGTCGAGGTCGTCCATCGTCGTCGAGACGTGCTTGGACGCGATCCGGAACATCCCCGTCGGCGTCTCGAAGCCCGCGCGGCCGGTGGACACCATCGTCGCGAAGGCGGCGCGATCTCCCTCGTAGGCGACCAGAATCTGCTCCCGCAGATCGACGTGCAGCCAGCGCTCGTCGGGTCCGATCTCGGCCGGCCGCGCGCGCGGCCGCGCCACCCGCACGGCGCTGCGCCGGATGATCTCGCCGTCGGGGGTCACGACGTAGTCGTGCGAGCCACGATCGACGGTGTCGGCGACGATGAGCGGTGAGAGGCGCTCGACGCTGCCGTCCTCGAAGAAGCGGTTGGTCGCCGGGTCGCGCCGGAGCCGCCGCGCGCCGCCGCGGTAGACGAAGCCGATCGGGAGCTGCCACGCGCCGCCGATCACGACGCCGCGGTGGGTCGAGGGCTCGGGGCTCACGAGGGACTCCGAGCGCACGTACGCGCCGCGGACGGTTCGGTAGAAGCTCCGCGCGCCGTCGCGCTCCTCCCCGTCCAAGCTGACGTAGAAGCCGCGCTGCATCCGCAGTCGCACGAAGGAGGGCACCGTCACCTCGCCGCGGGCCGCCGCCACGAGCGAAGGATCCGTCCGGCCCTCCGAGGGGGCCACTGCGGCGCCCTCGGAGCCCGGCGCGGGCGGAGCCTCGGCCTCGTCGGCCACGTCCGCCGCCACCTCGTCGGTCGCGGCCGCTTCGGCGCGCTCTCGCGCGACGCGACGCGAGAGCGCCTCGAAGGCGCGCGCGGTCGTCGCTTCGTCCGCGACCGAGGGCAGGTGCCAATATTGCGCGATGTCTCCGCGCGCAGCGTAGGCGTAGGGATAGGGCAGCGCGTCCTCGAGCGAAGGCGGGTGCGGCGCCGGCTCGAAGGTCTGCGGCTCTCGGCCGATGATGAACCCCTCGCCGCGACAGACGAAGCCCTCCCCCGGGACCTCGTGCCATCCACGCGCGCAGCCGACGCCCGGCACGCGCTCGCTCGCGCGGAAGGTCGAGCCGCGGCGCATGTAGCCGACGACGGCGGCGTCTTGGCGCGGCTCGGCCCGGACACGCGCCAAGAAGTGATAGGTCACGCCGTAGCTCGGGAACTTGGCCTCGAACGCGCGCCGCGCGGCCTCCGCGGCGGCGCGAGCCTCAGCCTCGGGGTCGACCGGTTCGGGAGGCGGCGGAGGCTCGGGGAGGCGCGCGGGCTCCGGTCGTACGCGCGGGCGCGGGGGCGCCACCGGCGGCGGCGGCGGCGCGACCTCGGGCGGCGCCGTGGCGACGATCTCGGCGTCCTCACCAGCCGAGACGACCAACGCGTCGCCACAGGCGAGCGGCAGGCAGCACACGACGACGAGCACTCGGCGCATGCCCGACGCCTCGCATACCGAGCGTCACCGGGTCCAATTTTCGGACGCTCACGCCTCGGCGGGTGTCGCGCGGTCGGGCAGATCGGTGGCCGGCGGCGGCGCACCTCGCACCCCGCGCCACCAGAACGCGACGATCGACGCGGCCCCCCACGCGAGGCCGACGACCACCCCGCCGTCGATGATCCCCCGCCACGGCTGCGGCAGCTGCCGGACGGCGATGATCAGCGCGACCAGGCCGACGAGGAACACCCAGCTCACGATCCGCTGCCGCCGCTGGGCGTGGAAGAGGCTGAGGCAGAACGGCAGCGCGAGCGCGACGTAGAGCGGCCTCGGGTTCGCGCCGAGGTGGAACGCGCGGCCGACGACCCGAGGCGAGAAGCGCTTCTGGAAGCCGCGGTACCCCTCGGCGTACGCGTTGAAGACGACGAAGCCCACGTAGAGCAGCTGCTGGGCGACGCTCATGGATCCATCCCGCCAGGGCTCGAGCGCCACCGGCGTCAGCTTCCAGAGGGCCTGTCCCAACATCCCGAGGACGAGGAGCACGCCCCATGTCGCCACCATGGCTTGCATCCGGCTCTTCCTAGTACACCCGCCCGGAAACGCGAGCCCCGCGCGCAGGACGCCTCTGAGAGTCAGTGCGAATCGCGGAGGCTCCCGCGAGTCTCCACTCGCGCACGCTGCGCGCCATCCCGCAGAGCGGCGGGCGAGATGACCCAGCCCGTCGTCAGCTTCCTATGAGGGGCTGTCGCCAGGTCGCCAGCCCTCCCCACGGGGCATGGTTCGAAGCGGAATCGTGCGAGGCGAAGCGGACGTAGTCCGCGAAGCTGCACGATTCCGCGAGACAGTCGCAACCGCGCGACAGCGCGGTGCGACGAAGCCCCCTCCCGCGAGCCTACGCTCGCTTCGCTCGCTGCGCGCCGTCCAGTAGGGCGGCTTGCGAAAACGGCTGAGCTGTTTTCAGGACTTCTTGACCTTCTTGCTGGCCTTCTCGAGCGCGTCGCTCGCCTTGTGCAGCGCGTCGGCGACGACGCCCTTCGCGCGCTCCCCCTTCTCCTTGAGCTTCGCCCCGGCCTTCTCCGCGCGAGCCTCAGTCTTCTGCGCGGCGACGCGGGTCTTGGTGTCCGCCTGGTTCGCCGCCTTGGTCGCCGCGCGGTCGATGGCGTCGAGCCCCTCCTTGAAGGCCTGCTCGACCTCGCCGCGCTCCTTCTTCACCTTGGCCTCGCCCTTCTTCACCTTGGCGGCGACCTCGTCGACCTTCTTCAGGAGCTTCTTCTCGGTGCTCTTCGCCGCGGCGCTCACGTCGGAGACGCCCTTCTTGATGGCCTTCTTCACCTCGGCCGCCTTGGTCTCGATCTTCTTCGACGCCATGTTCGTCCTCCCTCTCCGATGTCGTGCGGAGGCGAGCGTACTCCGCTCGGCGCACGTCGTGTCGCCCAATCCGACGTGCGCACCGAGCGAAAGCCGGCGGCGAACCCCGCCCACGATGGGGCTGTTATGATCGCGCGATGTCTCGCCTACGCCGCTCGCTCGCCTTCGCCGCCCTGCTCGCGCTCGCGTGCGGCGACGACGACGCCCCCGACGACGCGGGCGGCGAGGACGCGCCGGCCGACGCGGGCGTCGACGCCGGCGAGGACGCGGGAGCGCTCGACGCCGGACCGCCGCCCGCCACCCGGCTTTGCGAGGCAGCCCCCGCGCCCGCCCCCTTCCCCGCCCCCGACGCGTGGAAGCCCCCCGGCTGGCGATCGCGCGGACCCGCGCGGACCTTCGAGGAGGCCGAGCTCGGCGAGCACTGCGCCTACCTCTCCGGGCACCCCGACGACATCCAACACCACAACCTCGTCGTCGCCTACGACGGCTACCTGCTCATGCCGTGGGCGCCCGAGTGGGGCATCTTCGGCGGCATCACGCTCTGGGACATGACCGACCCCTGCCAACCCGTCGAGCACGGCGTCGGCACGTCGACGACGATGCGCGAGTCCCACTCCATCGGCTTCAGCCACCTCGGCGGCGCGTGGGCCGTCGTCGACGGCATCACGAGCATCCTCCCCCGACCCGCGGGCGGCGTGGAGTTTTGGGACCTCCGCGACACCACCGCGCCGCGTCCCGTGCGGAGCTTCGATCTCCCGGGCTTCGTCTACCCCGACGCCTACGCGCGCGTGACGCTCAGCGTCTTCTGGCAAGTCCCCTACGTCTACGCGGGCGGCGCCGACAACGGCGTCTACGTCATCGACGCGGCCGATCCGACCGATCCGCGGCTCGTCGGCCAGTACGTCTTCGACCCGATCCTGCGCGTGGGTCAGGTCCAGGCGATCGGCAACCTCCTCGTCGCCACGGCCGCGGAAGGCCCCCGCGCCGTGCTGCTCGACATCTCCGACCCGACCGACCCACAGCCCATCCCGGGCGGAGACTTCCTCGCGCTCGACGAGGCCGGAGAGCCTCGCGAGGCCTACTTCACGAACCTGGTGAACGGCCACGTCTGGTACGCGCGCAAATCGTCCGGCACCGGCCTGCTCGCCTACGACGTGCGCGATCCTCGCCGGCCGACCTTCGCCGGGTCCATCCGGAGCGAAGGCGGCGGCGGCTACGTCTTCGTGAAGGACGAGCACGCCTTCCTCGGCGCGAGCAACCGCGGCTTCGTCTACGACGTCTCGGATCTGTCCGCGATGCGCGAGGTGATGGAGCTGCACCTCACCGGTGACCTCGACACCGTGATCCCCTACGGCAACGTCGTCGTGCTCAGCGTCGACGACGCCGCCGAAGAGGGCCAGGGGAGCGCCGTCGTCCCCTTCGAGCGCGAGCCCGACACGCGCACGCCGCGCGTGACGTGGGCCTACCCGCCCGACGGCGCCGAGGGGCTCGCCCTCACCTCGCGCTTCGGCGTCGGCTTCAGCGAGATGCTCGAGCCGCGGAGCGCCTTCGAGGGCTCCGTTCGCCTGACCGTGACCGCCACCGGCGAGCGCGTGCCCGGCGTGGTGTCGGCGCAGGAGACGCTCGTCAGCTTCCACCCCTTCTGTCCGCTGCAGCCGGGGACGGAGTACACGCTCGAGATCATGGCGGGCGGCGTGACCGACTTCGACGACAACGCCCTCGAGGAGACCGTCACCCTCCGCTACCGGACGGCAGCGCGATGACGCGGCTCGCGCCGTGCTCGTGCGTGTTGCTCGTCGCGCTCGCCGCCGCGTGCGGTGGCGACGACGGGGCCGCCGACGCGGCGACGCACGACGCCGCCGCCGATGCCTTTGCGGACGCCTCCGTGGACGCGCTGGACGCAGACGACCCGCTCTCGCTCGAGGCGCGCGTCGACGCGCCGACCTACGCGGACGTGGACGCGCTCGTGCGCTTCGACGCCAGCGCGAGCGACGCGGCGCGCTACACCTTCGAGCTCGGCGACGGCCGCGTCTTCGGCCCGACGAACGCGGCCACCCTCGAGGTCCGCTTCGAGCGGCCGGGCCGCGTCGGTTGGCGGATCCTGGTCGAGCGAGGCGAGGAGCGCGCGAGCGCGCGCGGTCTGCTCACGGTCACGCTCCCTCGAACGCACACCCCGAGCGAGAGCGGGACCCTCGCGCGCGAAGGGGCGCGAGGCGCGGCGGTCTACCCGGACGCGAACCTCGTCACCCGCTTCGAGGTCGCGGGCGACCGCCTGCACCTCGTCGACCGCGTCGCGACCCCCGCCGGGCCACGCACCGTCGCGCTGAGCCGTGGTCTCATGGCGGTGGCCTGCCAAGACGCCGCCGTCCTCCTCGTCGTCCGGGGCGACGAGCGCGTCGAGGTCGCCCTGCCAGCCGCGAGCCGGCCCTTCGGGGTCGTCGGTGTCCCCGACGGCGAGGGCACGAGCTTCTGGGTCACGCTGCAGGCGCTCGGCGAGCTCGCAGAGGTCCGCGTCGACGCGGAGGGCGCGAGGCTCGTCCGCCGGATCGACGCCCTCGCGGACCCGCGCGGCGTCGCGGTCGCGCCGAGCGGCGAGCTCGTCGTCACGCGGTGGCGCTCGCCGGACGAGCGCGGCGAGCTGCTCTTCGTCGACGCGGCCACGGGGGCCCGTCGCGTCGCGCCGCTCGCCTTCGACCCGCGCGAGAGCCATGACACCGAGCACGGCGGCGTCCCGAGCTACCTCCACCAGGCGCTCTTCAGCCCGACCGGCCGCGAGCTGGCCGTGCCCTCGCTGCAGGCCAACCTCGTCGAGGGGGTCTTCCGCGACGGGCGCCCGCTGACCTTCGAGACCACCGTCCGCGCCGTCGTCTCCTACCTCGAGCCCGACGACGAGGGCGCCTTCGTCGAGCGCTTCGTGCGCCGCAAGCACTTCGACAACCGGGGGCTCGCGGCCGCGGGCGTCTACTCGTCGCGTGGCGACTACCTCTACCTCGCGATGCGGGGCCACCGCTCCGTCGAGCGGATGGACGTGCTGACGCGCACGCAAGCCGGCGCCATCCTCGGCACGGGTCACGCGCCCGACGGCCTCGCGCTCTTCGACGACGACCGCCGCCTCGTCGTGAACGCGAGCCTCGACGGCCGCCTCGAGCTCTACGACACCGTCGACTGGAGCACCCCACCCCGCGCGCTCGACGTCCTCCCCCTGCTCGGCGAGGGCGACGCGACGACGCTCTCAGAGGTCGAGCTCGAGGGCAAACGCCTCTTCAACGACACCTTCGATGTGCGCGTCGCGCGAGACGGCTACGTCGCCTGCGCGCACTGCCACCTCGACGGGGACTCCGACCACCGCGTGTGGGACTTCACGGGGCGCGGCGAGGGCCTTCGGCGCACGCCGCCGCTCTTCGGCCGGATGGATCACGGGCTCTTCCATTGGAGCGCCAACTTCGACGAGGTGCAGGACTTCGAGAACGACATCCGAGCCCACCAAGGCGGGCGGGGTCTGATGCGAGACGACGACTTCGCGCGGACCGCGGACACCCTCGGCCCGCCGAAGGCGGGGCTCTCGGCGGAGCTGGACGCGCTGACGGCGTACGTCGCGACGCTCGTCGAGCCGCCGAGCCCGCATCGCGCCGCCGATGGCTCGCTCCCCGAGGAAGCAGCCCGCGGTCGGGCCCACTTCGTGGCGCTCGCGTGCGCGAGCTGCCACGCCGGGGACGTCCTGACGGATAGCGGGCTCGACGCCGAAGGCCGGCCGGTGCTCCACGACGTCGGCACGCTGCGTGAGGGCTCGGGCGCGCGCCTCGGCGAGCCGCTGACGGGCATCGACACCCCGACCCTGCACGGCCTCTGGCACCAGCCGCGCTACCTCCACGACGGGCACGCGACCTCGCTCGAGGACGTCCTCCTCGCGCACGGGGGCGCCGACGCCCTCACCCCCGCAGAGCGCGCCGACCTCGTGGCGTACCTCCGCTGCCTCGACGGGCGCGTCGACTGACGACGGCTCAGCCGCTCAGCCACCACACGAGGGGCGTGCCGACGACCACGCTGACGAGCGTCGAGAGCGCGCCGACCCGCGCATAGGCCCAGAAGCCGAGCTCGTGCACGTGCTTGGCCTGCTCGGCGACGATGATGTTCGCGGCGCTGCCCACCAGCGTGAGGTTTCCGGCCACCGTGCTCACCCACGCGAGCAGCGTCCACGTGCGGAAGGGATCGCCCATCGCGTCGACGTAGGGGGCGACCAAGAGGACGAGGGGCACGTTCGACACCGTGTTCGAGCCGACGACGATCGCCGCCGAGAAGCTGGCCACGCCGCCGACATCGCTCGCGCTGACGTGAGGCGCGACCGCGGCCCAGACCGCGTCGACGTAGCCGGTCGTCCGCAAGCCCGCGACGACCACGAAGAGCGACGCGAAGAAGACGAGCAAGGACCAGTCCACGCGCGCGAAGGTCGCCTGCGGCTCGCGCCGGTCGACGATGACGAAGGCCAGCACCGCCCCGAGCACCGCGAACGGGAGGTTCGCGCCCAGCATCAGGGCCGCCATGAGCGCCGTCACGACGACGAAGGCGAAGCGCGTCGCGCCCGCGCGGGTGTCTTCATGGGGAGGCTCGGCCGCCGACTCGAAGCGCTCGGGCAACGCGCGACGGCTGAGCACGACGAGGAGCGCCGCGTTCAGGACCAAACAGAGCGCGGCGGCGGGCCCCACGGCGAAGAAGAACCGCGCGAAGTCGAGCCCGCCGAGGCTCCCGATCAACATATTCTGTGGGTTGCCGACGAGCGTCGCCGCGCTGCCGATGTTGGCGCTCGTCGCGAGCGCCACGAGGTAGGGGCCGTAGGGCAGCGAAGCTCGCGTGCAGAGCCTCAGCACGAGCGGCGTCAGGAAGAGGCAGACCGCGTCGTTGAGCAGCATCGCGGCGAGAGCGCCGGGGACGATCGCCACCACGACGAGCAGGCGCGTGGGCGTGGTGGCGACGCGCGAGGCGAGCCCGAGGAGCCGATCGAAGAGGCCGCTCTGATCGACGTACGCGCTGAGCGCCATGGCGCCGAAGAGCACGGCGAGCGTCGCCCCGTCGACGGCGGCGTAGGCCTCCTCGGGCGCGAGCGCCCCCGTCACGACCATCAGCACCGCGCCGAGGAGGGCGCCCGCGGGTCGACCGATCGGCAAGACGGCGAGCCGGCGCGACGCGATGAGCGCGTACGCGAGGACGAAGACCGCGAGGGTGACGCTGGGATGCATCGAGCGCGCCGGAGCATGCCCCGGCGGTCGCCGGCCGACCATCGCCTCGAGCGCGCCCAGGTCGTCGCCCTCGGCGGCCTGCGACGACTGCGCGCGACGCGGGGCGTCACCACGCTCGACGCAACGAGCATATAGCGCGCGCCGCCGCGAACGCTCCGCGCGCGCCCAGGCTCCTCAGCGACGCAGGCCCAGGGCCTCGTCGACGCGCGCGAGGTCCACGTTCGGAGCGCCGGGCGTGCGCGCGACGAAGCGGTCCCCCTCGGTGGCCGTCTCCCCGAAGAACGCGCGTGGGTTCGCCAGGGCCGACTGGCTCTGGTCGGGGCGCGCGACGCACTCCTCGAGGCAGAAGAGCACCTCCTCGGCCGTCGCGTTGCCGCGGCTGCACGCGGTGCGCGCGGGCGTCGGCTCGGCCTCGAGGCGCACGAGGACGTCGACCCGGCGCGCGCTCTGGCAGCGACCCGCGGCGGGCTCGTCGCTCGGGTTCGCCGGGAGCGGGCAGCGCGAGCGCTCTGGCACCATCGGGACGTCGTCCTGTGGGCCGAGGCGCTCGACGAGCCGCGCGTGCTCCGTCGCCGCCGTGCGATCGAGCTTCGCGTCGAGCCAGCGGCTGCCGTGGCCCACCGCCACCATCCGCAACGGGGCGGTCCCGAGGCCCTCGGCGAGCGCGCGCCCCGCGCGCGAGGCGCGGCACCACGCGAGCCGCTCGTTCGCCGCCTGCCGCGTGCGCTGGGGCGCGCGCCCCCACGGCAGCGCGCCCCATCCTTCGGCGAGCTCGGCGCAGTCGAGCTGCGCGTTGCGGGGCAGCTCCTGGTCGACGTGCCCGACGACGGCGACGTCCACGCGATCGACGTGGGGCAACATCGAGCGCAGCCCGCGACCGAGGCACGCGAAGGCGTTCTGGCCGCCATCACAGGTGACGACCGGCGCGCCGTGACCAGGATCGCCGTTGAGCGCGTACTGGCCGCTCTCGAAGAGCGCGTCCGCGCCGCAGCTCACGCGCCACTCGAGCGGGGTGTCGCCGACGAGCGCGACGCTGCAATAACGCCCGATGCTGGCGCGCACGGCCGAGAGCGCGCGCGCCGCCTCCTGGAAGGTCGTGCCCGGGATCGTCGCCCGACAGGCCCGCTCGAGCGTCTGCATGCGCTCGAGCGGCGGGGCCTCCGAGGTGGCCGGGGCGGGCGTGATCGCGGGCGTCGTCGGCCCTGCCTGCCCCTCGTAGGCGGTCCCGCCGCAAGGGATCGCGAGCGCCAGCATCAGCAGCGTGCGCATCAGCGGCCTCCGAGCAGGTCGATGAGCGAGGTCAGGTTCACGCCGCCGAAGAAGCTCCAGACGCGATCGTCCGGGTGTGGCCACGGCGGGTGCACCAAGAACCCGAAGGTGAGCAGCCGCGGCGCGATCTCCGGGTAGCCCCAGTTCATCGCGACCATCAGCGCGGGCCCAATGCGGCTCGCGCGGCCGTCGCTCCACGCGACCGACGCCGTGAGCGGGACCGAGATCTCGAAGACGAACCCGGCCTTGAGGTGCAGGTCGGTGTAGAAGATCGGGAGCAAGGCGCCGATCGCGTTGGGCTCGGGCGCGCTGAAGAAGACGCCGAGGCGCGCGTCCCCGAGGAAACCGACGCGCAGCTGGCGCCGCTCGCTGTTGCCGACCGTCGCGACCGTCCGCGGCTCGCGGGAGCGGAAGGCCGCGTGGGCGACGCAGCGCTTCGTCTGCCCGTCGTCGTGCACGAGGTGCGCGTGCACGACGCCGTCGAGCACCACCTCGGACGCGACCACGAAGCGCGCGTCCCGCCCCACGGGACACTCGGCGTCGTTCGTCAGCCGCGTGACGAAGGCGCTCGGGCGCGCGTGGCCGAAGCGCCCCTGCTCGACGCCCACGCCCGGCGCGTGCTGTCCGATCGAGGTCGCGGCGCCCTGATCCGACTGACTGCGGGCGGGGTGATTCCAAGCCGCGGCGAGCCCCTCCGGGGTCGTCAGTCGGAAGCGCAGCTCATCGCGTCGGCGGACGTACGCGAAGGTCGAGGGGTCGTCGACCGGCACGCCGCGCCAGGCGCGCACGTCCGCCGGCGCGTCGTGGTCGCGGCGCGAGATGCCTGCGGGGACCCAGTCGAGGCCGGGGTCGAGCACGCCGATCCGCGCGAGCGCGGCGGTCTCGAAGGTCTGGCAGCCGCCGCGCGTCGCGACGCGCACCTCGACGAGGCCGCGCGCGAGCGTCACGCGCCCCTCGCTCACCTCGAGCTCGTCGCTGCCGCTGCACGCGAGCGTACCCTCCGGGAGCTCGAGCACCGCGCCGACCGTCGTCGCCAGCAGGGGTGCGTCGGCGGTCGTGACGCAGCGCCGCGCGCCCTCGCGGGGGCGGAGCCCGCTCGGCGTGACGTCGTGGACGACGTCCGTGACGCAGACCTCGGCGTCGACGAAGCGGGTGGTCAGCTCGCTGGCGCTGGCCGTCTGAGCGAACGCGAGCCCGATCGCCTCGCGGAGACCACGGGCGCCGTACGTGCCCGCGAGGCAGAGGTGCAGCTCTCCGGCCAGCTCGGCCAGCATCGCGAGGCTCGGCACGAAGCGCTCGCCATCGGCGCCGTAGCGGTCGCGCATGGTCCGTGCGATCCACGCCTCGTCGAACGAGAGCGCCTCGCTCGTGACGACGACGGGCACCGGCTCGCCCTCGGCCTGCCCGCCGACCTCGCACGCGGCCCGCGAGCTCACGCCGCGCCGGCGCACGAGGCGCGCCGCGCCCGCGCCGAACGCGGTGCGGAGCTCCGCCCAGGCGTCCGCGTCGCGCTCGACCGAGCTGAAGCGCAGCCCCCGCTCGCCGCTCCAGTCGGGGCGCATCAGGGCCGCGCCGTCCCGCAGCCGCCGCTGCAGCGGGGTCTCGCCGCCGGGCGTCAGGCGCCCGAGCGGGTAGGTCGGCTCGCCCGAGGCGCGCGCGTCGACCCGCCAGCCGGCCTGGCACGCCGGCAGCGTGAGCGAGCGGTCGCGGACACCGAGCGTCATCGCCGTGGCGCCGCTGCCCTCGCAGCGCAGCTCGAGCGCGATCGCCGAGGCGCCGCATTGCTCGGCGTGGGCCGCCACGCGCTCGACCACGAGGGAGCCCGCCTCCGAGCCGGGGCGCACCGCGAACGGCCCGCCGGGCTGCAGCACGTAGTCCGTGCAGTGGTCGACGAAGACCGACGCGACCTCGGTCGGCGCGTCCGGGCGGCGGCCGTAGACCGTGCCTTGGCGCGCGTCGCTCCACTGGAGCCCGGCGAGCAGATCGACGACGGTGTCCTTGCCGGAGAGCCTGCGCCAGGGGCCGCTCGGGTCGAGCGCGAACTCGCACGCCGAGTCGATGCGGACGCGCGCGCCGAGCGTCAGGGGGGCGCTGGCGACGGCGTCACCGCCGAAGCAGCGCGGCAGGGCCTGCGCGCTGACGTCGGAGGCGAACGTGGGCGCGAGCACGAAGACCGCCGCGCACGCGGCGAGAGAGGTCCGGAGCGTCATGGGGGCGCATGATGAACCGGAGGACGGGGGCCGCAACGCCCGACCCCCGAGCTGGTCCCCGACTCTCCGATGGCGTCGCTTCGTCGATGACACCGGCGGCGAAGCGTCGGCGACGCAGCGCGCGAGAAACGCTCCGGCGCGTCCGGCGACCGAGGGTCACCAAATCCTCTTGCTTCCCTCGGGCGACGGAACCATACCTCGAAATGACCGACAGTCAGTTAGTGACCGACGGTCATCCCAGCACCCCAGAGAGCCCCCACCCCCGAGGATCCGACCGTGCGCCGCTCGACCCCACCGACGAGGCACCCGTGACCGCCGCCGCCAAACGACGGGCGCGCGAGCGCGAGGCCCGACGCGAGTCCATCCTGGACGCCGCCGAGGCGCTGCTCGCGCGGACGGGGCCCCGCACGCTGACGATGGACGACGTCGCCCGCGAGGCGACCCTGAGCAAGGGCGCGCTCTACCTCTACTTCCCGGGCAAGGACGCCCTCATCGCCGCCGTGGCCGAGCGCCGCTTGGCCGCCCAGCTCCCCGACCTGCGCGCGAGCGCCGAGGGCGCGACGACCGGGCTCGAGCGGCTGCTCGAGCTGATGAACCACTTCATGAAGCGCTTCGTGAACGACCCCGCCATCTTCCGGACGATGGTGGAGTGGCTCCTCGAGCCCCGGGTCGACGACCTCTCGGAGGACTTCGCCGCCTATCGCGCGCGCGTGGCCGAGGTCTTCGGCCTCCTGTTCGAAGCCATCGAGCGCGGCAAGCGCGACGGCTCCATCCGCAACGACATCGACACCATGCACCAAGCCCTGCAGATCTGGTCGAGCTCCCTCGGCGTGCTGCTCATGCACCACAACGCCGAGGGCATGAAGAAGCGTGTCCTCGTCCCGCTGGACTTCGCGCGGCTCCCCGAGCTGCACACCGAGACGATCCGGCGCGCCCTCGCGAACGACGGAGGCGCGCGATGACCCGCGAGAAGACCTACGCGACGACGATGGCGCTGGCCCTCTCGGCGATCGCGCTCACGAGCTGCCTGCCCCACGGCCGCACGCGGAATCCCGAGCCGGCCTACACGCTGCCCGAGCGCTTCGCGAGCCCGGACGCGGAGCGCGCGGCCGACGCGCGCCGGGCGACCCAGGAGCGCGCCGACGCGAGGTGGTGGCGGCACTACGACGACCCCGTCCTGCACGACCTCGTCGAGCGGTCGCTGTCGACGAACGTCTCGTTGCGCGCGCGCTGGGCCGCGCTCGAGCAGGCCCGCGCGCTCGCCGAGCAGGCGCACGCCGCCCGGTGGCCGACGATCGCCGCGCAGGGCGGCATCACCTTCAGCCGCAGCGTCGGCTTCTTCGGCACCAACAACGCCCTGCAGGCCCAAGCGCTCCTCCCCATCCAGTGGGAGCTCGACCTCTTCCGCCGCTACCGCGGCCTCGGCGAGGCCGCCGACCTCGAGGCCGAGGCGACCCGCCTCGAGATCGAGGCGCTCGCCGTCTCGACGAGCGCGCAGGTCGCCGACGCCTGGTATGGGCTCGTCGAAGCGAACGCGCGCCATCAGCTCTTGGCGGAGCAGCACCGGCTGAACGAGACCTACCTCGAGCTGGTCCAGCTCCGCTTCGGGCAAGGCCTCTCGAGCGCCCTCGACGTCCACCAGCAGCGCCAGCTCGTCGCGGGGTCGCGCGCGCGCCTCGAGCTCGTCGACGCCGAGCGCGAGCTGCTCCGCCAGCAGATCGCCGTGCTCCTCGGCGAGATCCCTTCGGAGCTCGCGGCGCTCCCGCCGACCGCCGAGTTCCCGGAGCTCGGCGAGCCGCCCGCGCCGGGCGTGCCCGCCAGCGTCGTCTGGGCCCGTCCCGACGTCCGCGCGGCGCAAGAGCGCGTCCGCGCGGCCGACTGGCGCGTCGGCTCCGCCATCGCGGCCCGGCTCCCCTCGGTGCGCCTCAACGCCTCGCCCGGGTACACGTGGTCACGCAACGAGATCCAGGGCGGGGCCTTCGGCGGCGGAGACCCGATCGTCGTCAGCGGCTTCACGTTCACCGCGGGCGCGACGCTCAACGTGCCCCTCTTCGACGGCTTCGCCGGACGCGCGGGTGTCCGTCAGCAAGAGGCCGCGCTGCAGGCGCAGGTCGAGACGCTCTCGCAGGCCGTGCTCACCGCGCTGGTCGAGGTCGAAGGCGCGATCGTCCGCGAGGCGCAGCAGCGCCGCAACGTCGCGCTCCTCGGAGACCAGCTGACCATCACGCACGACACGCTCGAGGCCGCGCGAGATCGCTACCGCTCGGGACTGAGCGACTACCTCCCCGTGCTGACGGCGCTGCAGGCCGAGCAGGCCACGCAGGTCGAGCTGCTCGCCTCGAAGCGCCAGCTCGTCGCGGGTCGCGTGCAGCTGCACCGCGCGCTCGGCGGCGCCTTCCCCGAAGAGCTGCTCGCCCGCGGACGGACGACGCTCGTGGACGCAGGAGACGACCGATGAGCGAGCAGCCCAACAAGGTCGCGACCGTCCTCAAGGTCGTCCTCCCCCTCCTGGTGATCGCGGCCGGGGTCGGCTTCTTCCGCTTCGTCGTCTCGCGAAAGCCCGAGGCGCCTCGCCAGCCGCAGGTTGACACCGCGCTCCTCGTCGAGACGACCGTGGTGGAGCGCGGTCGGCACGAGGTCGCGGTGCGCGCGAACGGCCAGGTGGTCGCCGCCGAGCTCGTCGTCCTCTCCCCCGAGGTCACTGGCCGCGTGCGCGCCATGTCGCCCGAGCTGGTGCCCGGCGGTCGGTTCCGTGCCGGCGAGACGATGCTGCGCATCGATCCCCGGGACTACCAGCTCGCGGTCGACGCGCAGAGCGCGGAGGTGAACCGCGCCCAGCTCGAGCTGCAGCTCGAGGAGGGTCGTCAGCGGATCGCCGAGCGGGAGTGGGCGCTCTTCGAGCGGGAGCCGCAGGAGGCGGGCGCCGGGCGCGCGCTCGCGCTGCGAGAGCCGCAGGTGGAGACGGCGAGGGTCGCGGTCCGTTCGGCCCAGAGCAGCGCCCAGCGCGCGCGCCTCGCGCTCGAGAAGGCCACGCTCCGCGCGCCCTTCAACGGGATGGTGCTGAGCGAGAACGTCGACCTCGGCCAAGTGGTCGGGCCGCAGACGCAGGTCGCGACGCTCGTCGGCACCGACGCCTTCTGGGTTCGCGTGTCGGTGCCCGTGGCGAGCCTCGCGACCCTCCGCTTCCCAGACCGCCACGGCGAGGGCTCTCCCGTCCGCGTCTGGCAGTCCGTGAACGGACAGCGGATCGAGCGCGAAGGTCGCCTGCTCCGCCTGCTCCCCGACGTCGACCCGGTGGGGAGCATGGCGCGCGTGATCGTCCGCATCGACGATCCCCTGGCGCTGCAGGGAGAGCGCCGCGGCTCGCTCCCGATGCTGCTCGGCAGCTACGTCGACGTCGAGCTCGGCGCCGCGCCGCTGGACGACGTCGTCGAGCTCCCGCGGCTCGCCCTGCGCGAGGGCAACAAGGTCTACGTGATGACGCCCGAGCGCACGCTCGCCGTCCGCGAGGTGGAGATCGTCTGGTCGCGCCCCGAGACGGTCCTTGTGCGCGATGGCCTCGCGAGCGGCGAGCAGGTCGTCACGAGCCGGGTGCCGACGCCCGTCGCCGGGCTGCCGCTGCGGACCGCGACCGAGCCGCGCGAGGTCGTCGCCGAGCGCGCCGGCGCGAGCCGCGAGGTCGTGCGATGAGCGCGCCGAGCGACGAGCCGAGCGCCGACGCCGACGACGGCGTCCCGGCGGAGAGCCTCGCGGGGTCCGCCGCGACGCCGCCCGATCTGCACCGCGGGATCCTCGCGTGGTTCGCGCGCAACACGGTCGCGGCGAACATCATCATGCTCGTCCTGCTGGTCGGCGGCAGCGTGCTCGCCATCACGGGGGTCAAGCAGGAGGTCTTCCCCGAGGTCGAGATCGACACCGTCATCGTCAACGTGCCCTACCCCGGCGCCTCGCCCTCGGAGGTCGAGTCGGGCGTGGCGCTCGCGATCGAGGAGGCGGTGCAGGGCCTCGACGGCGTCAAGGAGGTCCGCACGACCGCCACCGAGGGATTCGCCGTCGTGGCCGTCGAGCTGCTCCTCGGCGCCGACACCGATCGGGCGCTGAACGACGTGAAGAGCGCGGTCGATCGCATCACGTCCTTCCCGCAGGACATCGAGCGGCCCGTCGTCGCGCTCGCCACGAACCGCCGGCAGGTCGTCTCGCTGATCCTGCATGGCGACGTCGAAGACGCCGAGCGGGTGCTGCACGACCTCGCCGAGCAGGTGCGCTTCGATCTGCTCGAGAAGCCCGAGATCACCTACGTCGAGATCGCCGGCACCCGCCCTCTCGAGATCGCGGTCGAGGTGCCGCAGTCCGAGCTGCGGCGCCACGGGCTCACCCTCGCCGAGGTCGCGGGCGCCGTCCGGGCCGCGTCGATCGAGGTCCCCGCGGGCTCGTTGAAGACCCGCAGCGGCGACATTCTCCTGCGCACCACCGAGCGCCGAGAGCGAGGGAGCGAGTACGCCGACATCACGCTGCGCAGCCGCGCGGACGGCGGGCGCATCCGGCTCGGGGACATCGCGAACATCGAGGACGGCTTCCGCGAGGAAGACCGCGCGGCGCGCTTCCTCGGCAACCGGGCCGTCAGCGTGGACGTCTTCCGTGTCGGCGACGAGGGCCCGATCCAGGTCGCGGGGGCCGTGCGTCGTTACCTCGACGAGGAGCTCTCGGAGCGGCTCCCGCCAGGCGTCGAGGCGGTGATCTGGAACGACACCTCGGAGCTCTACTCCGACCGCATCGACCTGCTCAGCCGCAACGCCCAGATCGGCCTCATCTTGGTCCTGATCATCCTCGGGCTCTTCCTCGAGCCGCGGCTCGCCTTCTGGGTGACGCTCGGCATCCCGATCAGCTTCGCGGGCGCGATGCTCTTCCTCCCCTCGGCGGAGGTGAGCATCAACATGATCTCGCTCTTCGCGTTCATCGTGGTGCTCGGCATGGTCGTCGACGACGCGATCGTCGTGGGCGAGTCCGTCCACCACAAACGCAGCCAGGGCCTCTCGCGCATGGACGCCGCCGTCGCGGGCGTCAAAGAGGTCGCGGTCCCCGTGCTCTTCTCGATCACGACGACCTGCGTCGCCTTCGCGCCGCTGCTCTTCGTGCCCGGCGTCGCCGGCAAGTTCTTCCGCAACATCCCGCTCGTCGTCATCAGCGTGCTCATCGTCTCGCTGATCGAGAGCCTCGTCGTGCTCCCCGCCCACCTCTCGCACCGCATGCCGTGGGCGCTGCGCATGCTGACCTTCCCGCTGCAGGCCCTGTCGAAGCTCCGCGCCGAGCGCGGCCTGCTCTTCTTCATCGATCGCCTCTACCGCCCCGCCCTCCAGCTCGCGCTACGCTGGCGCTACCTCACCTTCGCCGTCGCGATCGCCATCGGCCTGGGCACCTGCGCGCTCCCCGCGAGCGGCCGCCTCCAGTTCTCCTTCATGCCGAAGGTCGAGGGCGACACCATCATGGCGAACCTCCGCATGCCGGTCGGCACACCGGTCGCGGAGACCGAGCGCCTCGAGGCGCGCATGGTGAGCGCCGCCCGAGAGATCCTGGCCGAGAGCGGCGGCGACGAGATCCTCCGCGGCCTCTACAGCCAGGTCGGCGCGAGCATGGGCGCGGGCGGCGGACCGGTGGCGGGCAGCGGCAGCGACGGCGCGCACCTCGCGAGCGCGATGGTCTACCTGGTGCAGATGGATCAGCGTGAGATCACCGCGGCGCAGTTCGCGGAGCGGTGGCGCGAGCGCATCGGCGAGATCGCAGGCGCCGAGACGCTCACGTTCAGCTACAGCATCGGCGCGAGCCCCGGCTCGCCCGTCGACATCCGGCTCAGCCACCCCGACCCGAGCACGCTCGAAGCGGCAGCCGAGCGCCTCGCGCAAGAGCTCCGTAGCTACCCCGGCCTGCGCGACATCGACAGCGGCGTCTCGCCCGGCAAGGAGCAGCTCGACGTCACGCTCCGCCCCGAGGGGCGCGCGCGCGGGCTGACCGAGTCCGAGCTCGCGCGGCAGCTCCGCGACGCCTTCTTCGGCGCCGAAGCCGTGCGGCAGCAGCGCGGGCGCGAGGAGCTGCGGGTCTACGTCCGCCGCCCGCTCTCGGAGCGGAGCTCGATGGCGGACATCGAGCAGCTCGTCGTCCGCACCCCCGACGGGGGCGAGATGCCCCTCGCGCAGGCCGCCGACGTCCGACTCGGGCGCGCGTACACCACGATCCGCCGCACGGACGGACGCCGCATCGTCAGCGTCACCGCCGACGTGGTCGCCGGGGTGGGCAACGCCAACGAGATCCTGGCCACCGCGCGACAGCGCGAGCTGCCGCAGCTGCTCGCCGACACCCCCGGCCTGACCTACTCGATGGGCGGCGAGCAGAAGGAGCAGGCAGAGTCGCTCAAGGCCCTCGCCACCGGGCAGCTCTTCGCGCTCTTCGTGATGTACGGCCTGCTCGCGATCGTCTTCCGCAGCTACGCGCAGCCGCTCGTGGTGATGCTCGGCGCGATCCCCTTCGGCGTGACCGGCGCGTTCCTCGGCCACCTGATGATGGGCTTCGACCTCTCGATGATCTCGATCATGGGCATCGTCGCCCTCTCGGGCGTGGTGGTGAACGACTCTCTCGTGCTCATCGACGCGATCAACCGCTTCCGTCGCGAGGAGGGCATGAGCGCGTTCGAGGCGGTGATCGCCGGCGGGACGCGCCGGTTCCGCCCCATCTTGCTCACCTCGCTCACGACCTTCTTCGGGCTGATGCCCATGATCCTCGAGCCCTCGGTTCAGGCACGCTTCCTCGTCCCGATGGCGATCTCGCTCGGCTTCGGCATCGTCTTCGCGACCGTCATCCTCGTCTTCCTCGTCCCCTCCGCGTACCTCATCATCGAGGACCTCGTCCGCGGCACGAAGCGCGCGGCGGCCGCTTTCTCCCCGGCGGGCACGCCGCGCCCGAGCCCCGCGTCGCCGGCAGAGTGAGCGGTGACCCGAAAGGGGTCGCAATTTTTCGCCACCGCTGCTATCTTACACTCGTGACGGAAGCACCTCGCAGCCTGCTCACGGTGAAGGAGGTCGCCCGCGGGGGCCTCGGCATCGTCGAGCTGGCGCTCCGACGCGAGGGCCGCTTCGAGCGGCTCTGCGCCGTGAAGCGGCCACATCCGCACCTGCTGCACAGCCCCGACGCCGTCGAGATGTTCCTCGAAGAGGGCCGGCTCGCAGGCTTGCTCCAACACCCCCACGTCGTCCCCGTCCTGGACGTCGGCAAGGACGAGCGCGGCCCCTTCCTCTTGATGGACTTCATCGAGGGCGTCTCGCTGGCCGAGCTGGTCAAATCCGCCCAACGCGAGCGCGGCGCGCTCCCCGTCTCGGTCGTGGTGCAGATCGCCCGTCAGGCCGCGGAGGGGCTCCGCGCCGCCCACGAGCTCGTCGGCGTCGATGGAGCCGTCACGCCGCTCATCCACCGCGACATCTCCCCGCAGAACCTGCTGGTCGGCTACGACGGCGCGGTGCGCGTGCTCGACTTCGGGATCGCGAAGCTGCTGCGCAGCGACGCGCCCGAGACGCGGACCGGCCTCAAGGGCAAATGTGGCTACATGGCGCCCGAGCAGCTCCGCTTCGAGCCGGTCGACCCGCGAACGGATCTCTTTGCGCTCGGCGTCGTGCTCTTCGAGGCGCTGACGACGACGCGCCTCTACCGGGGCGATCTCGAGACGGCGGCGCGGCTGATCCTGCACGGGCCGCCGCCGGATGTCCGCGACCACCGCCCCAACGTCGACCCGACGCTCGCGCGGCTCGTCGGCGACATGCTCGCGAAGCACCGCGACGATCGGGTGCCGAGCGCGAAGGCCGTGATCGACCGGCTGCGCGAGATCGAGCGGCGGCTCCGGCTCTCTCCGGACTGGATCGACCTCGGGGCGTTCATGGAGGGCAGCTTCGCGACGCGACGGGACGACGAGCGCGCCTCGCGCGCGTGGGACGTCGCGCGGGCGGAGCGGCGAGACGTGACGGGCTCGACAGGAGCGACAGGACCGACCGGACCGACCCTCGATCCCGTCCGCGAGCGCGCGAGCCTCCGCGCCCCGCTCGCGCTCGGCGCCGCCCTCGCCATCGTCCTCGGGGTCGTCGGCGGGCTCGCGTGGAGTCCGGACGACGCGCCGCCCGCGAGCGAAGCGACCCCACCTCGTCCGACCGCGAGCGACGCGACGCCCCCCCGTCCGACCGCGAGCGACGCGACGCCCCGCGAGCCGGGGGCCGACCAGCCGAGGAGCGCCGCGACGACCCCGACGATGCCCGCGAGCGCCCTCCCCTCCCCCTCCGCGGCCGCGCCCCCGCCCGAATCCGACGAGGACGAGGCGATCACGCTCACGCCCGCGCGACGGGAGCCACGACGCACACGGAGCACGCGGAGCTCGACGCGGATGGGCCTCGCGGGGGAGTTCTGGGATTGAGGGCCGCTCGCGCACATCACCTCCTCGTCTCGGGCGCGCTCGCGCTCGGCGTCGTCCTGACGGTCTCCAGCGCGGACGCTCAGGAGCGGTGCCGCGCCTGCGAGCTCGACGAGGCCGCGCGGGAGGCCACGGCCAGCGGGCGCCTCGCGGACGCCGATCGGATGCTCACGGAATCCCTGGAGCTGCGCCCCCGCGCGGCGACGCTCTACAACCTGGCCGTCGTCCGCCAGAACCGCGGGCGCCTCGTGGACGCGAGGCTGCTGCTCGAGCGGCTCCTCTCGGGCGAGCTTGGGCGCATCCCCGCGGCCCGCCGCGCGGAGGTCACGGAGCGCCTCGCCGACGTCCTCGCGGGCATCGGCGCGGTCGTCTTGGCGCTCGAGGGTCTCGACGACGACGCGGAGCGCCCTCGCGTGCGCCTCGACGGTCGGCCCATGGGCGTGGCGGGGCCCGACGGTACGCTGCGGCTGAGCGTCGATCCGGGGTCCCACGTGCTGACCGTCTACCTCGAGGACGGTCGCGTGCTCGAGCGGACGTTCGACGTCGAGCCGGGCGCGACGCGGGAGGTCCGCGTCAACGTCCTCGCGCGCGCCGTGAGGCCAGCCCCCACCCCGCTCGTCGCCATCGAGCCCCCCGTGACGCCCCCGGTGTCGGTGGAGGAGCGCACCCCGCGGCGCCGGCGCATCCTGCTCGCCGTGGCCGGCGTCGTCGCGGTGGGCGGGGCCATCGCCCTCGCGGTGGGGCTCTCTCGGGGCGCCGAGGCGGGCCCCCCCGACACCTACCTCGGCACGCTGCACGCCCTCGCCGCGTTCTGAGCCCGGCGTCCCGGCAGCTCCTTCCGTAGCCATTGCACGGAGCAGGCGGTTGCACGAAGCGGGCGGTTGCACGGAGCGGGCCTCGGTCCGTGAAGCGGATACGACCCTTCGTGCCGGTCGAAGCGTCCCGCGGGGCGCGGTCCGACTTGGTCGCCACGCAGAAGCGAAGCCACCGGACGCGCTTTTTGCGCAACTGGCGGCACGAGGGGTCGAAGAGCGGCCATGCCCCTCGCCGCCCCCGCTCGCCGCCCCACCATCCTCTACGTCGACGCCCACGACGCCGCGCGCGCGTGCCTATGGCAAGCGCTCCCCGCCGCTCGCGTGATCGCCGTGAAGTCGCTCGAGACCGCCTCGCGCGTCGTCTTCGGCGGCCCGCCCGACGAGCCCTCCGGGGTCGATCTGGTCCTGCTCCGCGCCGCCACCTGCGGAGACCGCGCCTTCCGGTGGCCTCGACAGCTCGCGTCACACGGCTTCCAAGGGACCTGCGCGCTGGTCCTCGACGCGGACGGCGGGCTCGCGGAGCGGGCGAAGGCGATGGACGCCGAGGCCTTCCCCTTCCCGCTCCTCGGCTTCGCGCTGCGCGGCTTCGTCTACGGTCGCCTCGGCCTGCCCCACGACGGCGCCACGAACGGCGGCTACGACCCCGCGCAGCCCGCCGAGGAGCGACGCGGCTCCTCGCAGCGACCACGCGTCGACGCCGACGACGAAGACGTGTTGCTGCTCGCCCTGGGCCATCGCGCCCTCACGCCCGAGGACGTCCGCCTCGTCGCGTTCGCGTCGCGGACGACGACGCAGCGAGAGCTCGCCGATCTGCTCGGGCTCGCGCACGAGTCCGTGAAGAGCGCCGCCAAGCGGGTGCAGCTCAAGACCGGCCAGAACATCCACGCGTTCGCGCACGGGCTCGCCCGCGAGGCGCGGCGACGCGCGCGCGACGAGGTCGCGCGCCTCCTCGCGCGCGCGGGCTCGGCGGCGGAGGCGTCGGGTGAGCGCGCCGTGCCCACCGTCGGGACGCCAAGGACGTCGACGCGCCGTCCGCGGACCGAGCGAAGGAGGGAGCCTGCGGCGACTCGATGACGCGACTCGATGACACGACTCGATGACACGACTCGATGACACGACTCGATGACACGACTCGGTGACACGACTCGATGACACGACTCGATGACACGACTCGATGACACGACTCGATCACGCGACGCGATGACGCGACTCAATGACGCGGCTCGACACCCGGCTGCGTGGACTCGCCCTCGAGGGGAGGCAGCTCGTAGCTCTCGCTCTCGCGCAGCCGCGACCGGATGTCGTCGGCGCGCCCGCGGAGCTGCATCGCCTCGTGCGCGACCACCGGGTCGGTCCGATCGTCGGCGCTCTCGAGGAACTTCGCGTAGGTCTCGAGGCTCTGCGAGAGCTCGATCTGGTTGCCGAGCTCCTCGAAGATGCTGATCGATCGGCGGAACGCTTCGCGGGCGCGGGCGTGGTCGTCGCCGCCCCACCCCGCCGCGGCGGTGATCTCGCCGAGCGTCCGGAAGGCGACGCCGAGGAAGGCCTTCCCGCGCGCCTGCTCGAAGAGCGCGATCGAGCGCCCGATGTAGTCGCGGGCCGTGACGAAGTCGTTGACGAGGTAGTGCGCCTTGGCGAGGCCGCGGAGGATCTCGCCCTCCAGGATGCGATCGCCGAGCGTGCTCGAGATGTCCTCGGCCTCCTTCAAGGTCGCGATCGCGTCCTCGGGTCGCTCGAGGCGGTACTGCGACTCACCGAGGTTCGTGAGCACGACGGCCTGGCGCATCCGGTCGCCGACCTGCCGCGCGACCTCGAGCGCCTCGCGGAAGAGCTCCGCCGCGCGCGCGTGGTCGCCGTCGTCCTGGTGGATCGTCCCGAGGTTGTTGAGCGTCTGTGCGATCCCGGGGCGGTCGCCGATCTCCTGCCGCAGGTAGAGCGCCTCCTCGAAGGCCCGGCGGGCCTGCTCGAAGCGCCCCGAGTCCTGGTGGACGACGCCGAGGTTGTTCAGGCTGAGCGCGATCGATCGCCGATCACCCAGCTCTCGGCGCAGATCGAGCGAGCGCGAGAAGAACCGCTCCGCGGTCTCGTAGCTGCCGCGCAGCCAGTGGACCTTGCCGATGTCGTCGATGGACGACGCGACGCCGCGATGATCGTCGCTCGCCACGAAGAGCGCCTGGCCCGTGCCCAGGTGGCGCATCGCCTCGTCGAGGTGGCCGATGCTCCGGTAGAGCCGCCCGATGCGGTTGTGCGCGACGCCGCCCTTCGCCTTGAGGTCGAGCCGAAAGGCGCACTCGAGCATCTCTCGGAAAGCCGTGAGCGCCTCTTCGTTGCGCCCGGCGAGCTGGAGCACGTCGCCGTATCCGTGGAGCGCGTCGAGCCGGCGCCGCGTCTCGCCCTCGCCGAGCAGCTCGAGGCCCTGCTCGAAGTCCTCGGCGGCCTTGTGGTTCGCGTAGCGCGCGCGCGCGCGATCGCCGGCGTCGAGGTAGAGGAGCGCCGCACGCTGCTCGAGGCCGCCCTCCTCGTAATGATGCGCGAGCATCTCGAGCTGCTCTTCGCCGCGCGTGGGCAGCTTGAGGTCCAGCCACTCGGCGACGACCCGGTGATAGCGGCGCATCTGCGTGCGGTTCGTCAGCCGGTGCAGCATCTCGCGCTCGAGGTTGTGCTTGAACGCGAACTCGGGCTCGCCCGGCACGGTGCTGTCCGGCATGGGCAGCACGTAGTCACGCTCGGCGAGGCTCGCGAGCATGTCCTCGTAGTGCGCGACGACGCTCTCGTGACCTCCCCACAGCTCGGGCGCCTTCGCCTCGATGCGCGAGAGCGCGACGAGGGCCCCGAGCCAGAACACGCCCCCCATCGTCGACGCGCGCTCCAGCAGCTCGCGCTCGGCGGGCGCGAGCGAGCTGATGCGCGCGCTGATCGCCTGCTCCACGGTGAGCGGAAGCTGCGCGTCGTCGAGGCGGTCGAGATCGACCTCCCACGCGCCCGCCTCGCCGACGCGGAGCACGCCCGCGTCGAAGTACGTGCGCACCATCTGCTCGAGCAGGTACGGGCTGCCCGCCGCGACGTCGACCGCGGTGTCGACCAGCTCGTTGGGGACGTCGCCCGCCGGCTCGAGCAGCTTGAGGAGCAGGCTCGCGGCGTCGTCGCTCGTGAGGGGCGCGAGCTCCATCCGCGTGGAGCCCTTCGCCCAGTCGACCCGGCGCGCGAGCAGCTCGGGGCGCGCGGCCACGAGGATGAGCACGGACGTGTCCCGCAGCGAGCCGGCGAGGTACTCGACGAGCTCGAGCGCGTCGTCCTGGGCGTGGTGGAGATCGTCGAAGGCGATGACGATCGGGTGGTCCTGCCCGTCGAGCTCGATGGCCCGGCGGAGCACCGCCTGGCTGACGCGCCGCAGCTCCCGCGGGTCGTCCTCGAGCGCCTTCGTGAAGGGGGAGTCCTCGAAGTCGAGGTCGAGGTACGCGCCGAGGAAGAAGAGGAACTCGTCGACGCGATCGTTGCCGATCACCGCCGTCACCTCGTCGCGGAGGCGCTGCTTCGCCTCGGCGACCGGGGTGTTCTCCGGGATGCGGAAGCGCTGGCGGAGCACGCGCTGCACGAGCCCGTGCGCGGGGGCGTTCGCGCGGGCCTGCGCGCGGTAGACGCGCGTTCGTCGCTCGCGCTCGCGGAGCCGGACGAGCAGCTCGTCCAGCAGGCGAGTCTTGCCGATCCCGGGGCTGCCGATGAGGGTGACGAGCTGGGGCTCGCGCGCCGACATCGCGCGCGCGAGGGCGTCTTCGAGCTCGCGGAGCTCGGGGCCGCGGCCGACGAGGGGCACCGCAGGGAGGTGAATCTCGGACATGAGGGCGCGAGCGTATAGCGGATCGCGAGGCGCCGCGACCCCGGTTCATGAGGCAGATCACCAGCCGGTCCTTCGCTCCGGCGGCGTCGCAGGGCGCCGTCGAGCCGCGCCGTCCTTGGCGCGCCGCTCAGTCGGCGAGGGCGAGCGCCAGATCGACGAGGAGCGCGTGCGCGGCCAGCCCGTCACGCTCCGAGATCGGGGCCCCGCCCTGCGCTCGCCGCAACGCGGACCGGAACGCGAGCCAGCGAGGCGCCGGCACCCCCAGCCAGGCGGCGAGCATCGCTGGCTCGGGCGTCGTCACGCCGGCCCGCTGCGCGGCGCGCGCGAGCAGCTCGTCGATGAGGACCTCACACTCGCCGAGGGCCTCCGCGATCGCGCCCGTCGCGAGGTGCCCCTCGAGGGTCCGCACCCGCAACGCGTGCTCGGGACGAAAGAGCGGCGCGAAGCTGAGCCCGACGCCCCTGCGCGTCGTCGGAGGCTCCGACGCGAACCCGGAGGGCAAGCTGGAGGGAAGGCTCGAAGGCAACGTGGAGGGCTCGGGCACCACCGCGCTCTCGAGGTGCGCCCGAAAGGCCGCCTCGCCGAGCTGCGCGTCGAAGGCCCGCCCAGGACCGAGCGCCTCGAGCCGCGGAGAGGTGGCGATCTCGGCGCCCGGGTCCGGACGCGAAGGCGCCCCAGACGACGGCGCCCCGAGGGACGACTCCGCGCCCGAAGGCGCACCGAACGACTCGGAGCGCGAAGGGGCCCGCAGCGACTCCGGGCCGCCGAAGGTGCCGCGGGCTTCGAGATCCTCGATGACGAGCTCCACGAGCCGATCGAGCCCGGCCACCACGCCGTCCCCACGGGTCGCGACGCTCCCGAAGCGCGGGCGCCCGCTCGGGTTCAAGCGAACGTCGAGCTCGTCGGGCATCAGCACCCGCGGCAGATCCTGCTTGTTGTAGAGGAGGACGAGCGGGACGTCCGCGAGATCGCGACCCTGCTCGTGGAAGTTCGCCGCGAGGTTCTCGAGGCTCTCGAGGTTCGCGTCGAGGCGCTCTCGCTGCGAGTCGGCGACGAAGACGACGCCGTCCGCCCCCGTCAGCACGAGCTTGCGGGTCGCGTTGAAGTAGACCTGCCCCGGCACGGTGAAGAGCTGCAGGCGGACGTGGTGGCCGCGCACCTGCGGCCCACGCAGAGGCAAGAAGTCGAAGTAGAGCGTCCGGTCGACCGGCGTCGCGAGCGAGACGAGCTGTCCCCGAGTCTCCGCGGGCGCGATCGAGTGCAGGTGCTGCAGGCAGGTCGTCTTCCCGCCGAGCCCAGGCCCGTAGTAGACGAGCTTGACGAGCAGCTCGCGCGTCAGCGGGTTGACCTGGGCCACGTCGGGGAGTCCCCGTGCCGCTCAGTAGTCGTCCAGGCCCTCGAGGGCCGGATCGGCGTTGCCGCCTTGGAAGGAGCCGCTGGAGGTGCCGGAGCCACCGTAGCTGCCGCTTTCGTCGTCGTCCCAGCTCGAGCCGGAGTCGGAGCCCGTGCTGCGAGCGCCGCCGCTGCCAGTCGCCGTACAGCGCTCGGGGCGCAGGCGCCGCATCTTCACGCCGTTCCAGGGACCGCCACCTTGCTCGGCGGAGTCGTGGCCCCACTCGCCCTGGAAGTACCAGTCTTGGTCCTGCCCCTGCGCGATCCGGAAGTACCCGCGACCTCGCGACACGCTCGGCCGACCGACCACGAGCTCGCGGCGCTCCTCCCACTGGAAGCGCATCACGTCGCCCTGCACCGTGCCTTGGATCCGGCCGCGCCGCTCGTCCTTCTCGTAGTCGCCCACCACCTGCGAGCCGCTCTGGCAGAGGTGCATGTTGCCGTACTGCGGCGACTGCCAGACGCCGTGGAAGGTGCCTCCGGGGGGCATGGTGCCGATGCGAAGGTTGGCAGAACCACCACCGCCGCAGCCGAGCGCCAGCGCGACCAACGGAAGACCCAATCGAGCGAGTGCGTGCATCACGAGGCCGGGACGATAGTCGGTCCCGATGCCAGGGAAAAGCCCGAAGCAGCCCCGTAGACGATCGCACCCCACCGGAGGCCGCGGGCGACCTCGCGTTCCTGTCCGCGACCCACGCGGCGCATCCCAGTGGCACTGGAAATTTCGACAAAACAGACGATCCAGGGCGCGGTGACCCGGCTCGTGGCGCCGGGCTCGGCGCGCTCGGTGGCCCCCGCCGAGGAGGGACCACGCGGGAGGATTTCCCGACGGCTGCCACACCGCGCTTTACGCGCTGCGCGTCGATCGGGTATCACCGAGTCGCGTGACGGGCTGGCCCGTCCTCGCGACGCCCTCGACCGACGGAGCGACCGCGGGAACAGCGCGGAGGAGTGAATGACGAACCCGCAGATGGTGATGTACGAGGAGGAGTTCAACCAGATCCAGACGATCGTCGATCGGCTGGTTCGGGAAGCGAACGCCCAGGTCGTGTTCATCATCGACAAGAACGGTCAGCTCATCGCCGCGGCGGGCGAGTCCGAGCAAATCGACACCACCAGCTTGGCCTCGCTCACGGCCGGCAACATCGCGGCCACCGGCGGCATCGCGAAGCTGCTGCGCGAGAACGAGTTCACGACGCAGTTCCACGAGGGCGAGCGCGCGAACATCCACATCCAGCTCGTGGGGAACCGGGTCATCCTGGTGGTCATCTTCGACAACAAGACCAGCCTCGGGCTAGTCCGCCTGCGCGTGAAGAAGGCCAGCGAGGAGCTCAGCCAGATCTTCGAGGCGCTGCTCGCGAAGGTCTCCGACCCGAACCGCGAGGCGCCATTCGCCGAGATAACCGACGACGACATCGACAACCTCTTCAACGACTGAGGACGAGGCACCGACATGTCGTTCATCAACTATCTCTCGCGCGAAATCAACTGCAAGATCGTCTACTACGGCCCGGGCCTCTGCGGGAAAACGACGAACCTTCAGTACATCTACAACAAGACGAATCCCGAGGCGAAGGGCAAGATGATCTCCCTCGCCACGGAGACCGAGCGCACGCTCTTCTTCGACTTCCTCCCGCTGGCGCTGGGTGAGATCCGCGGCTTCAAGACGCGCTTCCACCTCTACACGGTCCCCGGGCAGGTCTTCTACGACGCGAGCCGCAAGCTCATCCTCAAGGGCGTCGACGGCGTCGTCTTCGTCGCCGACTCGCAGATCGCCCGCATGGAGGCGAACCTCGAGTCGATGGAGAACCTGCGCACGAACCTGGCCGAGCAGGGCTACAGCCTCGACAAGCTCCCGTACGTCATCCAGTACAACAAGCGCGACATGCCGAGCGTCGCCCCGGTCGATGAGCTGCGCAGCTTGCTCAACCCCACGAACGTGCCGGACTTCGAGGGCATCGCGACGACGGGCGAGGGTGTCTTCGAGACGCTCAAGGCCATCGCCAAGCTCGTCCTCACCGAGCTGAAGCGCGGCGGCCCAGGCGCGGCGCCAGGCGCGGCGGGGCGCTGAACGGGCGAGCGAGCCAGCCGCCCGACTGGACGGCGCGCAACGAGCGAGCGAGCGGAGGCTCGGGGGAGGCCCCGCGGGCTTTGCCCCGTGGGGGAGGGGCTGACGACCTGACGGCGGCCCCTCAGAAAAGCCAAACGGGCGAGCGAGCCGCGCTCACGACGAGATTGCTCGCGTGGGCGCGCCTCGGCTAACCTGCCCCCTGCGCATGACCCGAGTTCTCCGCCACGCTCACGCAGCGCGCGTCCCTTCCGTCGTCGCCCGGGTGGCGTTGCTGTCGGTGGTGTGGTTGTCGATCGCGGGCTGCGAAGGCTCTGGTGCGACCTCGACCTACGAGCTCGCGGGCTACGTGCGTGAGCTGGGCACGGGCGTCGGCATCTCGGGCGCGACGGTCACGTTCACCTCCGACACGCGCTACCGCTCGGAGGCGCGCACGGACGGCGACGGCTATTACGAGATGCAGGTCGAGACGGACGCGCTCTTCGGCCAGGTCCGCGCCGAGCACGAGCGCTTCCAGCCCGCCGAGTCGTCCGTGTATTTCGACACCCGCACTCGCCGGGTCGACCTCGCGCTGCGGCCGCGCCGCGACTGAGCGCGCGCGACGCGCGGAGCCTCTGAGCGCGCGACCGCCGACGCGCGCAACCCTGCACCCCTCTGACGCGCGTAACCCCGGAGCGCCCGTCCTGGGATCCGCGTAACCCCGGAGCGCGTCCTTTGGCGCGCGCGCAGCCCCTGAGCCCTAACGCCCCTCGAACGCGCGAAGCGGGGGTGCTGGAGGGAGCCACCCGGTCGGATGCCAGACCGGCAGCGACGGGAGCGACGCGGACGCCCACGGCCACGGCTCGGGGTCGACCCCCCAGCGCGCGCCGAAGACCTCGTGCAGGAGCGGCTCGGCCATCTTCCCGTGGGGCGAGAACCCCCACGCCGCCTCCTGCGAGACGTCGTCGAGGCGCGCGTAATAGCGCCACACGAAGAAGCCGGCGAAGAAGGGCTCCGGCAGGAACGCCGCGAAGCTCGCCGCGAGCGCCCGCGCCTGCTCGCGTTCGTCGAGGACGACGTCGGCCATGTCGTCGGGCCAGAGCCACGGCTGGACGGCGGCGTCGCGCCGAGTCGTGTAACCGACCTCGACGAAGAGGACGGGCATCTCGAGCACCTCGGCGAGCTCGCGGACCGCCGGCACGATGCGCGCGGCGCCCTCGAGGTAGGCCGCGTCGCTCGCGCCGTCCTCCGACGCGAGCGGGTAGAAGGCGTTGACCCCGATGAGATCGAGCTGATCCCAGAAGAGCACGTTCTCCGCCTCGTCCCAGTTGGCGCTGTAGGTCAGCCAGCCAGGGAAGACCTCCCGCACGCTCGCGATGAGCTCACGCCAATACCCGCCGAAGCGCCCCGACCAGCTCTTGCACTCGACCCCGATCGAGAAGGCATCCGCGCCCGCCTCCGCCGCGTCGCGCGCCCACGCCAGCACGAAGTCGCGATAGCTCGCCTGGTACCGCGCCCACTCCGCTTCCGTCGCGAAGTCGACCTCGCCGCGCCACCCCGGCGTCTCGACCCAGAGGTGTGGGATCAGGAGGACGCGCAGGCCCCGCGCGCGCGCGGAGCGGATCATCCGCTTCACGTTCGCGCGGTTGAGCTCATAGGGCGCCTCGAAGTCCATGACGATCTCGGGCGAGTCGAGCGCCCAGAGGCGACCGAAGGGCGTGAGCGAGATCCAGTTGGCGCCGAGCGCGACGACATGATCGAGCAACGCCTCCGAGGCGTCCGACCCGTAGCCGAGCAGCTGCCCGGCCGCGTCGACCTGTTGGCTCGACTCGATGGGCCCGACCGTCACGCCGCGGAAGCCGGGCAGACCCGCGGCCGACCAGCCGTCCGCGCCGCGCGGCAAGGGAAGAAGAGGAGGCGGCGGCTCCGCGTACGCGGGGCTGACGGCGATCGCGATCGCCACGAGCGACGCGCATCGGAGGACCACGGGGAACGACACGCGGCGGTGCTATCACACCCTCCGGTCCGGCGCCGCGCGCCGCCTGGGGCCTCGGTCCCGACGAGCCGGATGCGTGCGGCGCGCCGCCTCGGGCCTCGGTCCCGACGAGCCGGATGCGTGCGGCGCGCCGCCTCGGGCCTCGGTCCCGACGAGCCGGATGCGTGCGGCGCTCACGCCCTTCGTCGTGCGCTTGGCCACGTTCACCTGACGAGCACGTGGCCCTCTACGACGAGGATCGACCGAACTGCTGTGCCCACCGCCACGCGCCACAGCCCACCGCCACGCACCACCACAGCGCCGACACTCCGCCGCGCGAGGGTCCGCGACCGCGCGACGGCGTCGGCGAGTAGCGCTCGGCCCCGGTCCGCGACCAAGATGCGGACCGTCTCATGGCCGAAGTACGCATCTACACGACCCCTTGGTGCCCCTATTGCCGCCTCGCGCTCGGGCTGCTGCGCGACAAGGGCGTCGCCTTCGAGGAGATCGACGTCAGCGGCGACGAGGCGAAGCGCGCGTGGCTGAGAGACGCGACCGGCCAGACCACCGTCCCGCAGGTCTTCATCGACGGCCGCTCGGTCGGAGGCTACACGGACATCGCCGCGCTCGACCGAAGGGGCGAGCTCGACGAGCTCCTCTTCCGCGCGTGACGCGAGGAGGAGCGCGCGAGACGCGAGCAGTAGTGCGCGTGAACGCGAGCAGTAGTAGTGCGCGTGAACGCGAGCAGTAGTGCGCGTGAACGCGAGCAGGAGTCCGCGTCACGCGAGGAGCGCGCGCCCCTCGCGGAGCCGCTCGCCTCTGGCGCCCGCTCGCTCCACGACGTCCTGCCGCGCTCACTCCGCGACGCCGCTCACTCCGTCAGCCGCTCGACGACCCAGAAGACCGCGAGCAGCGCGATCACGACCGAGCCACCGCGCACGAAGCCTCGGTAGCCGCGCGTGCGCGCGGCCCACGCGAGCGGGCCGATCATCAGGGCGACGAAGGCGAGCTGCGCGAGCTCGATGCCGACGTTGAAGCAGACGAGCGCGAGGACCGACTGCGCGCGCGGGAGGCCGAGCTCCGCGAGCACCGACGAGAAGCCGAAGCCGTGGACGAGCCCGAAGCCGCCCGCGATCCACGGCATGGGCCCGCGAGACTCCGGGCGCCAGACGTTCCAGAGCGCGACGACCACGATCGAAGCGGCGATGATCACCTCGACCGGCTGCGCGGGCAGCACCACGACGCCGAGCGCCGCGAGCACGAGCGTCACGCTGTGGCCGAGCGTGAACGCCGTCACGAGGATCGCGACGTCGCGCAGCGCCTTCTTCGCGCCCTCCTTGCGCACGACGAAGCCGGCGGCCAGCACGAGCGACAGCAAGAAGAGCACGTGGTCGTAGCCCGTCGCGAAGTGCAGCACGCCCTCCCACAAGAAGACCCGCGCGATGGCGCCCGCGCCGGCGGGCTCGCCGAGCTCCACGGACTGCCGGCCGCGGCGGAGGATCGTCGCGTCGGTGCCGCGCACGAAGCGCAGGCGGACGATGGCCTCGTGTTGGACGTCTTCGGGGAAGACGGTCGCGTCGTGGAGAACGAGCGGCCGCCCCTCGCCGCAGACGTGCTCGAAGCGCACGCGATAGAAGAGCACCCCATCGTGCTCGATGGGCTCGGGCTCGTCGGCGCGGACCTCGCAGCGGGCGCCCGCGGCTTCGACCGTAATCCCCTCGCGCAGCCAACGCGCGAGCGCGTCGTAGCGCGCGCCGATGGCCTCGACGTCGGGGGTGTCCCCGAGCCCGAGCTCCATCGAGACGTCGACCCCCTCCACGTCGACCTCGACGACGACGAGTCGCTCGGTGACCTCGACGCGCAGGTACTTCCGGCTCCCGAGGTGCGCCGCGCCTGGCGACGCCACGCCGAGCAACGCGAAGAACGCGAGCGCCGCGAGCACACGTCGCCCGAGCGCGGCTCGCCCAACCGCAGCTCGCCCGAGCGCGGCGCTCACGCGGGCGCGCCATGCGTGAAGGTGTGTCGCAGGGCCCACGCGCTGGTGATAACCGATGTCGACGGGGTTGACGACCGAGCTTGTCGACGCAGGGCTAACGCCCCGCGGTCAGCTCCACCAAGCGATCGACCAGGAAACGCGACTGCTCGAGGGCCTCTTCGGTGAACGCGGGCCCGAGGTAGGCGCGCACCTCGTCGAAGACGGCGTCGAAGCGCGGCTGATCGCCCGATGTGAGGATCTCGGTCAGCTCCTCCGCCGCCGCGCGGAAGCCGCTCGTGACCTCGGCGACGCGCGGGTTGAACATCTCGATGGGCCCGTAGAGGCCGGGCGACTGCGCGAAGTGCCGACCGACGACGTAGGCCTCGAGGAGATAGGTCGGCGAGGTGAAGGCGAGCGTCTCCTCGAGCGGGACGCCCGCGCGCGCGAGGGCGAGGCCCATCACCTGCGTCTGGAAGTGGTTGAGCACCTGCACGATCGACATGGCGCGGTCGTGCGCCTCGGCGCTGGTCTCGGTGACGACGAGGCCGCGAGAGCGGAACGCCTCGGCCGCCCACGCCTGCCACGCCTCGCCGCGGCCGGGACAAAGCACCACGCGCTGCCCGGTGAAGCTGTGCGCGCCCGGCCCGAACATCGGGTGGGTGCCGAGGACGCTGCCTCGGCAATGCGCCATCATCGCCCGCAGCGGCATCTCCTTGATGCTCGTGACGTCCATCATGAGCGCGTCCTCGCGCACGAGCGGCCCGAGCTCGCGGATGACCTGCTCGGTGACTCGGATGGGCACGCTGACGATGACGACGTCGGCGAGCCTCGCGGCCTCCGCGGGGCGCAGCGCGGTGTCGACGTCGGACACGAGCACGGCGTGGCCGAGGTCGCCGAAGAGCCGCGCCATCGAGCGCCCCATCCCCCCCTCGCCGCCGATGATCGCCACGGTCTTCGGCGCCTGGTCCTCGGGCACCTCGGCGCGGAGCTCGGCCTGTCGGTCGCGGCTCGCGAGCAGCAACATCCGGTAGACGCTCTCGATCACGCCTTGCGGCAGCCCGAGGAGCGCGCCGCGCTCGGCCCGGTCGCGGAGCACCTCGCGCTCTCGCGCGAGGTCGCGGATCGGCGTGCGGGAGTGGCGCTTGTAGGCGGCGATCTCGGCGACCACGCCCATGCGCCGCGCGAGCAGCTGGAGGACGTCGCGGTCGATCGCGTCGAGGAGCGCGCGCAGCACGGGGAGCGGGCGCGAGGGCGAGCCGGGGACGTTGTCTCGGGTCATGACGAGCGGAGTCTGGCCGCTCGGCGCGATCGGGGCCACGCGCGCCGCGAAGGCTCAGCCTCGCTCAGCGGCACCGCGACGACCTTACGCTTGGCCCGTCCTACCTTTCCGCACCCTCGCGAGTGCGCTAGTACCTCGCCACACGAGTTTTTTTGATCGGTTCAGCGCGGAGGATCGGCCTCGAGGTCGGCGCCGTGAAAGGGACAGGCCGAAGCCTCTTCGACGAGGCAGGGCAGAGATCGAGGTCGACGACCGCGATCGACCGGTCGAGACTCGTGTGGCGAGGTACTCACTCTCACCGTGCGCCGTCTGAAGCTTCATCACTGGATCCTCATCGCGATGGCGCTCGGCAGCGGCATCGGCTTGCCGCTCAGCGAGCTCGGGGCGCGGGGCCAGGTGGACGCGGAGACGGTGGCGACCGTCGCCGACGTCGGTGGGAAGATCGGCGGGCTCTTCCTTCGCCTGCTGCAGATGCTCGTCGTGCCGCTCATCTTCACGTCGCTCGTGAGCGGCGTGACGGGCATGGGCGACCTGAAGAAGCTCGGCCGGCTCGGCGGACGCACGATGGGCTTCTACCTCGGCACGAGCGCCCTCGCGATCGCGACGGGGGTCTTCTTCGTGAACCTCGTGGGCCCGGGGCGCGGGTCGAGCCTCGAGCTCTTGCAGGACAGCGCCGAGGGCCACGCGCTGCCCACCGCCGCCGCCCACGAGCGGAGCCTCGGCGAGATCCTCTGGGCGCAGCTCGAGGGCATGATCCCGACCAACCCGCTGAAGGCGGCGGCCGACGGCGACATGCTCCCGATCATCTTCTTCGCGCTCGTCTTCGCCGTCTTCTTGAGCGGCGTCGAGCACGGCGCGCACGACGACCACGAGCCCGCGCGCGATGGACCCTACCGCGAAGGCGAGCGAGAGGAGCCCGAGCCCGTGCGACAGCGGCGGCTCGACGCGGCGCTCGTGCGTCGTTTCTTCGAGGGCTTCTTCGCCGTGATGATGCGGATGACGCTGGCGGTGATCACGCTCGCTCCGATCGGCGTCTTCGGATTCATGCTGAACGCGGCCGCGGGCCACGGGCTCGCGGCCTTCCAGGCGCTCGGACTCTATGCGGCGACGGTCCTCGCCGCGCTCGTCGTGCATGCGTGCATCACCCTCCCCTTGTTGACGGTGCTGCTCGCGCGCCGCTCGCCGCTCGCGCACGCGAAGGCGATGGCCCCGGCGCTGCTGACCGCGTTCAGCACGGCGTCGAGCAACGGCACGCTCCCGCTGACGATGCGCTGCGTCGAAGAGAGCGCCGTGCCCGCGCCGGTGACGTCCTTCGTGCTCCCGCTCGGCGCGACGATCAACATGGACGGCACGGCGCTCTACGAGGTCGTCGCGGTCCTCTTCATCGCGCAGGTCTACGGGCTCGATCTCTCGCTCTCGCAGCAGCTCGTGGTGGCGCTGACGGCGCTGCTCGCGAGCGTGGGCGCGGCGGGCATCCCGCACGCGGGCACGGTGATGATGGTCGTCGTCCTGAGCGCCGTGGGCCTCCCCACGACCGCCGTAGGCCTGATCCTCGCCGTGGATCGCATCCTGGACATGGGTCGCACGACGGTGAACGTCTGGAGCGACAGTATCGCGGCGTTGACGATCGCCCGCTACGCAGAGCCCGCCCCGGCCGCGCCCGCGCCCGCAGATTCATGAAGCGACGGAGCAGACGCCGCCGCGAGCGTGGTGGCGATCGTGGTCGTGGAGCCAAACGCGGACATGAACCCAGACGCGGACCCAGACCCGGCCCCGGACGCGGACCGCAAGCGGACCCGGACACGGACCGGGACACGGACCGGACACGGTCGCCAACACCACCGCGAACACCGCAGGAACGCCAGCGACGACACGTACGCGTTCACCCCCTGACCCCTGCGGGTGATTGCTGAAGCAGCCGATCCAGACGGCGAGGGACGGGGCGCCGCGGGGACGGGGTTCGCGGGCAGAGACGCGGCACCCTACTCTGGTCCGCGCGCGGCGCGCGGCCCAGAGGAGGGGGAGGAGATCTTCTCGGCCGCGCCCCCGCCCCCGCGGCGCCCCGTCCCTCGCCTGGTGCGCTAGGGGAGAGCCATCGCGCGAGTCCCGGTCGACGACGATGTGCGCGGAGGGGATCGACACACCCCGCGAGGTGTGATCTACGACAGGAGTGCAGGATCTCGAAACGCGCGTTCGCGATCTCGAGGCAAAGCTCGCCGACCGCGACGCACAGCTCGCCGACCGCGACGCGCGGCTCGCCGAACGCGACGCACAGCTCGCCGAGCAGGCGGCGAAGCTGGCCGAGCAAGCCGCACAACTCGAGAAGCTGCAGAAGCAGCTCGCGAAGCTGACCGGGCAGCTGAAGCGAAACTCGTCGAACTCCGCTTCCAGAGGGGCTTC
>JAHBWH010000076.1 GCA_019637115.1 Myxococcales bacterium
CGGGTTCGCGGCCGAGAAGATCTCCTCACCCTCCTCTGGGCCGCGCGCCGCGCGCGGCCCAGAGGAGGGTGCCGCGTCTCTGCCCGCGAACCCGCCCCCGCGGTGTCCCGTCCCTTGCCGTCTGGATCAGACGCCTCCGCAATCACCCGCAGGGGTCGGGGGGTGAACGCGTACGAAGGACCAGCACCTCGCGGGTTACGTTCAGCAGCCGTGACCGAACGTCTCCGGTACCCACGACTTCCTCACCTCGTTGACGCCAAGCCGGGTGACCTCGCGCTCACGAAGAAGGCGCGCGAAACCTTCCTCGCCGAGCCGCTCGTGGTGGAGGAGAAGCTCGACGGCGCCAACGTCTCGGTGCGCTTCGACCCGAGAGCAGGTCCCACCGTGGCCGGACGCTCGGGAAGCGGCTCGGATCGCGGCGGCCAGCTCGGCCGCTTGCGTGCCTGGGCCGCCGAGCGACACACGAAGCTCGCCGGGCTGCCGAGCGGCTCGGTGCTGTACGGCGAGTGGCTCTACCTCGCGCACTCGATCTTCTACGATCGGCTCCCCGACTACTTCGTGCTCCTCGACCTCAAGCTCGCGGACGGGACGTTCGTGGATCGACGACGGCGTGAGGAGCTCGCGCAGGCTCACGACCTCGCGCTCGCGCCGCTGCTCTTCGAAGGTCGCGTGAAAGGGCTCGCGCACTTGGACTCGCTCGTGGGCCAGTCCGCGTTCGGCTCGATGCGCGCCGAAGGAGCGGTGTTGCGACAGGAGTCTGCCGGTCACGTGCACGCGTGGGCGAAGTGGGTGCGGCCGGACTTCGAGCAGAAGTCGGATGAGGATTGGGAGCAGGATCGACGGGTCAATCGCTTGTTGCCCCGGTGACGCAGGCGCCTGACCCACTCCATCGACGCCCATCGACGCCCTCATCTACCCGGCGTGCCGGAGCGAAGCGGACCTCGGTCCGCGAAGCTGATTCCGCCGAGACGACGAGTGCGCCGATGGCGCGCGGAGTCCCCGCCGCTTGCACGAACTGGAGCGCGGGCACGCTTCGTCTGATATCAGAGCGCCGTGCCGAGCGAGCCCTACCGCACCAGCTATCGGGTCGAGGAGACGACGCGCGCTCTCCGCGCCACCGAGCTGGCGTTCGTCCGTGCGCGGCGTGAAGAGCGTGCGGCGGACGTTCACAAGCAGGAGATGAGCGGGCCCCGAGAGATGGTGATCCCGCTCACGGTCGCGGTGATCGCGTTCGCGGTCGGGCTCGCGATCGACGACCCTGCGGTGATGTTCGCGGGCGCCGGGATGGCGGTGATGCTTGCCGGGATCTTCGTCATCGCCCGGCGCAGGGCGCTCGAGCGGGTCGCCGCGTATCCGCCGGGGCCGTGGGCGCTGCCCGACGAGGCCTACTCGGTGCGCGAGATCCACATCGTCGCGCGCTCGGTGGTCGGGGCGGCGAGCGGCGACGAGGATTACGTGATCTGGGCGCTCTTCGAGATCCCGGGCGGTCGCTGGGTCTACCTCGATCCGCTCTCGGTTCCCCTCGACGGCCCCGTGGCGAGGCTCGAGGCGCTCGCGCGCGCCGACGTGCGGCTCACACAGCTACTACCGCATGGGTTGTTCTTGTCGGCCACGGTAGCGGGGGACGCGATCCCTCACCGCGGCGCGGGCGGAGGGGCCGGCGAGGACTACGCCGACGCGATGGAGCGCGGCTTCGAGTGGCGCCCCAGCGGTCCCATCGATGCCAAGCTGGACGAGCACGGTGGGGACGACGACTCCTCGCTCGAGCCAGGGCCGATCGGGCGGGTCGCCGAGGACGTGCTGCCGGCGCGGATCCGGGAGGTGGTGCAGGGCTGAGGGCTAGTGCGCCCAACCCGAAGTTCGTTCCGGGTATCCGCGCCCACCGCATGACCGCGCTCGAGTCCCCGTACCTGGCCGTAGTCACCCTACGCTTGGCCCGCGGTCCGCACCGCTGGACGCGGAGATCCGGTACATGGCGATCGTTCACAGCGACGCGACGGCCGCCCCCGTATCTCCAGCACGAGATCATGATCGCCGATCTCAGCCTCGACGCGAGGTACCTCATCCGCCCCTTCGGCTCGACCGCCACGAACTGGACCGCCGTGCTCGGCATGGCGCGCACCCGCATCGAGGCGCTCCGGACGCCCTGATCGCGTCGATCGTCGCGCGCTCACGGCCGACGACGACGACGTCACCCGAGCGGCGTGCTATCGCCCGCTCGAAAGGTCCCCGATGCGCTCTCGCCCGTATCTCGCGCTCTCCCTCTTGCTCGCCGCGTGCACGTCCGACACCCCCGAGCCCCGACCAGCGGACACCGGAACGGCAGACGCCGGACCACCGGACACCGGAACGGCAGACACCGGAGCGGTCGACGCCGCGGTCTGCACGCGCATCGAGACGCTCGAGCCCGCGGCCGCGGGGAGCGTCGCCGAGCTCCCCGAGCAAGAGGGGATGCGGAGCGTCAGCGTGATCGGCGTCGCCTCGACGTACTTCAAGACGACCGACGACGACCGCGAGCTCCGGCGCGGCATCGTCGAGATCGTCGTCCCCGCAGACGCCGCCGACGCGCTCGGAGCCACCCTCCGCTTCCGCACGTCGGTGGACAGCGTACAACCCGCGCCCCCGAACGAAGCTCACGCCGTCTTGGCCTATCGTGAGGCCGACGGCGCGCTCACCATCGAGGACTTCGACCGCGAGGCGGAAGAGATCGGCGTCGTCTCGCCCGACGCCGACGACTACGCGATCGCGCTCCTCGCGCGAGTCCGCGCGAGCGCCGGCGCACCACTCGGCTTCCGCTTCCAGCTCGCGCCCCCCCACGACACCGCGACGGAGGTTGGCGCGCGCGCCGCCGTCTTCCTCGAGGTCCGGCTCGACCTCGAGCTCCCCTGCGAGTGAAGTGCATCGTCGGCGCTAGCGCGCCGGCGCTACGCCGGCATCCGCGCGCCAGCGCCCGCGCTACGCCGGCATGTGCGCCCCCAGCGCCTCCAGCGCCGAGCGCGTGTCGAGATCCTCGAGCACCCCGGGGTCGTCCACCTCGAGCTCGCGAGCGTCCGAGAGCGACCCGAAGAGTGCGCGCGGGCTCGCGGTCGGGGGGAGATCGAGCAGGGGCGCGACGAGCCGCGCGTCCACGACGTATGGGTGGCCGCGCCGCCCCTGGTGACGCGGGCGGACGAGGGACGCGCCGCTCAGTCGCCACGCCGCGATCAGCGCGCGCACCGTCCGCGGCTGCACGTGTGGGTGGTCGACGAGCGAGACGAGCACCGCGTGGTGCGCGATGGCGCGGAGGAGCGCGATCTGCAGCGACGAGAGCATCCCCCGCTCGGGCCGAGAGTTGTGCGCAGTCCAGGCGCCGCGTCGGGCGGCTACCGCCGCGATCGCCCCACCCCACGGCGCCGCGGTGACGACGAGCACCTCTCGGCACCCTCCCTCGTGCGCCGTCCGGATCGCCCGCGCGACGAGCGGCTCTCCCCCGAAGCACGCGAGCGCCTTCGGGCCTCCCGCGCGCGTCGACGCGCCCGCCGCGAGCACGACCCCCAAGACCTCCGATCGCCGCACGGACGGCGACGTCATCGGCGCGCCAGCTCCTCGAGGGCGCGGCGGGTGAGCACCCGGTGGAGCTCTCGCCGGTGGGCGGGATCCCACGGCACGTTGGGGAGCGGCTTGCACTGCTCGAAGACCACCTCCGCGACCTCGGCCGCGAGGGCCGCGTCGAGCGCGCGCCCCGCGAAGCGGTCGAGGCGACCGACCACCTTGGGCTTGGCGCCGAGCACGTTCGCGACGACGCAGACCCGCGACACGCCCGCCTCCGCGAGGTCGACGCGGATCGCCAACGCGACGAGCGGGAAGTCGATGCTCTTGCGTGGGCGCCACTTCACGTAGGTCGTCCGCCGCGGTCCGGTCGCGAAGGGCACCCGCACGGCGATGAGCAGCTCGTCGGGGGCGCGCGTCGTGTTCGCGGTGCCGTCGGCGCGATAGTAGTCGTCGAGGCGCAGCGTCCGCGCGCCGCGCATGCTGGCGAGCGTGACGCTCGCGTCGAGCGCGATCAGCGCGGGGGCCAGGTCACTGCTCATCGCCGCCACGCAGCGCTTGCCGCTCGGGACAACGTGGCAGACGTCACCCTCGGATTTGAGGCAGCCGCCGAGCGCGCCGCGCCAGAACTGGCTCTGGTTCACGTAGCGGCAGCGCGGGTCGAGGTTGAGGTTCCCGCCCAGCGTCCCCATCTCGCGGAGCTGCGGCGACGCGCCGGCCGCCGCGGCCTGCGCGACCATCGGCGCGTGCTCGGCGACGAGCGGGCTCGAGGCGACCTCGGCGAGCGAGCGGAGCGCGCCGAGCACGAGCCCCTCGCCTTCGACGTGCTCGGCCTGTAGGACCGCGAGCCGGTGCAGGCTGACGAGCCGCTCGGGGCGCCACCGGCGCTGCTTCAGCGTCGGCAGCAGATCCGTCCCTCCCGCGATCGGCACGCCGCCACGCGCGAGCGCCTCGAAGGCCTCGTCGAGCGACGCCGGGACCAGGAGCTCGAAGGGCGCGAGGCGCATCAGCGGGCCCCCTCGCGTCGAACGCCGCGCTCGCGGAGCGCCGCCAGGACCCGCGGGGGGTCGAAGGGGAGCGCGTCCAGCCGTACGCCAACGGCGTCGTAGATCGCGTTGGCCACCGCGGGGATGCTCGAGTGCAGCGGCCCCTCCCCGGCTTCCTTCGCGCCATAGGGCCCGCGGGGATCGGGGGCCTCGACGATCAGCGCGTCGATCGCCGGGGTGTCGAGGAAAGTCGGCAGCCGATAGTCCAAGAGGCTCGGCCCCGCGTGCAGGCCCCCGTGCGCGACGTCGAGCTCGTGATGCTCGAAGACGGCCTCGGCCACCCCCATGTAGGTCGAGCCCTCGATCTGGCCCTCGACGAGCCGGCGGCTCAGCGCGCGCCCGCAGTCATGCGCGCACCAGACCCGCTCGACGTGCACCTCGCCCGTCTCCACGTCCACCTCGACCTCTGCGACGTGGGCCGTGAAGCTGTACGCGGGAGACGCGCCGATGGCGCCCCCGCGGTAGTCGCCGTGGCGATCGGTCGGCGAGCGATAGTCTCCGACCGCCGTGAGCAGCCCGTGCTCGGCCTCCGCCCGCTGGAAGGCCTCGTCGATCGGCATGACCCGGCCCGGCTCCTCGAGGTCCAGGGCGACGCGATCGACGAGCGCGATCCGCCGCGCGGGCACCTCCCAAGCGCGCGCGACCGCCTCGGTGACGACGCGGCGGAGCGCGCGCGCCGCCGAGAGGCAGGCGTTGCCCACCATCAACGTGATGCGCGAGCTGTACGCGCCGAGGTCCACGGGGCAGAGGTCCGTGTCGGCGCTCAGCACGCGGATGTCCTCGAGCGCCAGCCCGAGCTCCTCGCTCACGATCGCCGCGACCATCGTGTCCGAGCCCTGACCGATCTCGCTCGCCCCGCTGAAGATCCGCGCTCGCCCGCTCCGATCGAGCGTCACCTGCACCGCCGACTGCGGCATCTCGTTGGGGTAGATCGGGTAGTTGGTGCCCGAGATGTACGTGCTGCCCGCGACCCCCAGCCCGCGCCCGAACGGCAGCCGTCCGCGACGCTCCTTCCAGCCCGAGGCGCGCTCGACCGCCGCCAGACAATCGAGGAAGCCGCTCGAGCCGATGCGGAGCTCGTTGATGGTGCGGCTGTCCGCCTCGAGCGCGTTGCGGCGACGCAGCTCGATGGGATCGAGGTCGAGCGCGACGGCGGCCTTGTCGAGCTGCACCTCCATGGCGAAGCGTGGCTGCACGCTCCCGTGCCCACGCTTGGGTCCACACGCGGGCTTGTTGGTGTAGGCGCGGCGGCTCGCGAAGCGATACGCGCCGAGCGCGTAGGGGGCGCTCAGCAGCTGCCCCGAGTAGTACGTCGTCACGAGGCCGAAGCTCGAATACGCGCCGCCGTCGAGCGTCGACCGCGCGTCGACGCCGAGGATGGTCCCGTCTCGTCGGAACCCCGCGCGGTGGAGCATCGTCATCGGGTGGCGGCCGCGGTGGGCGTAGAAGACCTCCTCGCGCGTGTAGAGCAGCCGCACCGGGCGCCCCGTCACGAGCGCGAGCTTGGAGACGCAGAACTCGAGGTCGAAGGGCTCGCTCTTGCCCCCGAAGCCGCCCCCGAGCGGCGGCTGCACCACCCGGATGCGACGCGCGGGGAGCTCGAGCACGCGCGCGAGCTCCCGGTGCAGGTAGTGCGGCACCTGCGTCGTCGACCACACCGTGAGCACCCCGTCGCCGTCGACGTCGGCGAGCGCACAATGCGGCTCGAGCGCGGCGTGCGTCGTCCCGGCGAAGCGGTACTCGCCCTCGATCACGAGGTCCGCGCCCGCGAGCGCCGCGTCGACGTCGCCGAACGCGAGCTCGACCTCTTTCGTGAGGTTGCCCTTCTTCGCGTAGGGGTTGATCCGAACGTCCGACGCGAGCGCCTCCTCGGGATCGAAGAGCGCGGGCAAGGGATCGTATTGGACGCGGACCGCCGCCGCCGCCTCGATCGCCGTCGCCTCGTCCTCGGCCGCGACGCACGCCACGCCGTCACCGACGTGCAGCGCCTTGTCGACCGCGAGGGCGTTCTCGTCGTGCGTCCAGGGGATGATGCCGTAAGGCGTGGGCAGGTCGCGCCCGGAGATCGCCGCGACGACCCCCGGGAGCGCCAGCGCGCCCTCGAGGTCCACGTCGACGATGCGCGCGTGCGCGTGCGGGCTGCGCACGATCTTCGCGTGCAACATCCCCGGCAGCTTCAGGTCGGCCGTGTAGCGCGAGACGCCACGCATCCGGTCGTACGCGCCCACGCGCCGGTGCGTCTTGCCGATCTGCCAGGTCGACCCCGTCACTCGCCCTCCGGGCGCTTCGCCATCCGGACGCTCGCGTGGATCACCGCGTCGAGGATCTTCTCGTAGCCCGTGCAACGGCAGAGGTTCCCCGCCAGCGCCTCGCGCGCCTCGGCGCGGCTCAAGGGTCGCCCGCGATGCCGGGCGAGGTGGGCGCGGATGGAGTGCTCCGCCTGCATCAAGAGCCCCGGCGTGCAGAAGCCGCATTGCGCGGCGTTGTGCTCGGCGAAGGCGACCGGCAGCGGATGCGGCTTGGGCCCGACGAGCGCCTCGACCGTGCGCACCTCGGCCCCATGCGCGCGCGCCGCGAGCGTGAGGCAGGCGAGGACGGGCTTGCCGTCGAGCTGCACGGTGCACGCGCCGCAATCCCCCGCGTCGCAGCCGCACTTCGTCCCGACGAGGTCGAGCGAGTCCCGCAGCAGCTCGAGCAGCGTCGTCTCGGGCGCGGTCGCCACGTCGACGTCACGACCGTTCACACGCGTCGAGATCAGGATCGGGAGTCGAGGCATGGCGGCGAGTCGCGGGGAGACACTTCCCCACTCCTCCCTAGTCCCGCGTCCCCATCCATCGATTGAGCGGCCGCAACTCAGTACAGCTCCCGGAAGGTCGCTGCACTCAGTCGTGCGCAGGCCCTCGGTAGACGCAGCCCGACGTCACCGTCTCGCGGAGCGCGATCTGCGACAGCCCCGGGAGCGCGGGCGCGAGGCGCTCCCAGATCCAGCGCGCGAGCAGCTCACAGGTCGGGTTCTCGAGCCCCTCGATGTCGTTCAGGTAGTGGTGGTCGAGCGCTTCCAGGATCGGCGCGAAGGCGCGCGCGATGTCCGCGAAGTCCACGATCCAGCCCAAGGTCGGGTCCACCGGCCCCTCGATGTAGATCCGACATCGGTAGGAGTGCCCGTGGACCCGCGCGCAGCGGTGCCCCTCGGGCACGTGCGGCAGGCTGTGGGCGGCCTCGAACCGGAACTCCTTGAAGATCTCCATGCCCTCCTCATACGGGCGGCGCGGACCTTCGTCGACAGGACGGTTCACCTTCCCACGAGGGCGGCTCGGGCAGCTCCCGTTTAGCCCCCGTGCCGCGCCACGAGGGCGCGCCCCAGCTCGATGAGCTCGTTGCGGAGCGGCGTCGCGTCGACGATCGCGCAGCGCCGCTCGACCTCGTCCATCCCCTCGGGCGGCAGGTGCGCCTGCGCCATCGGGTAGAGGATCTGGTCCTCCTTGTAGATGTGGGGCCGCAAGAGATCCCCGTAGGCGCGCGCGGCCGCGCGGATGGTGCGGCGCTCCGTCTCCCCCCAGGGCTCGGCCCGCCCCGCGAAGCGCGCGAGGTCCGCGATGAGCTCGCGGCCCTCGTGGTGCTCGTGGAGCATCACCGCGATCGGGCCCTGATCGTGGGGGAAGCCGTGCGCGACCATCCGCTCGAAGAGGATCCCCTCCTCCTTCTCGTGGTGGATGTCGTCGACGAGCTCGCGGAGGAAACGCACGAAGCGCCCCAGCTCGGGCCGATCGTCCCCCTCGTTCGAGGTCGCCCATCGCTCGAGCGCGTTGAGGACGTGCTCGATGAGGCGGTGTTCTGCGTCGAGCGTCTCGATGGCGTTCATGATCCGACCTTTCCACGCCGACCCGCGGTTGAAACTGATCTGCGTCAATGTCGTCGCGATGGCCCGCATCGTTGGAGACCGCTGACGCTCCTGCATCCGGCGGGCGCTCGAACGGGCACTCGGCGCGGGCCACCGTGCGCGCTCGACGAGCACCCGCACGTCCGCGGCTGGGGTGACTACGAGCGAGAGCCGCTCACGACGGACGACCTCGTCCGCCGCACTGCGGATCCCCGTCGCCCCCCGCCCACTGGCCCTGAGGCGCCGACGGACGTACACGCGCTGCATGGCGCACACGACAAGGCGTGTCCCCCACACCATCGTCGTCGGCGGCGGCATCGCCGGCCTCTCCGTCGCGTGGCACCTGGCGCGCGACGGGCGCCGCCGCGTCACCCTCCTCGAGCACGAGCTGCTGCTCGCGACGCATAGCTCCGCGCGCAACGCGCAGATCTGGCTCCCCGTCGATCCCGACGACGGGGCGCTCGCGCGACGCAGCGCCGAGCTGCTGACCGGGCTGCTCGGCCACGAGCACGGGTGGCTCTCGCGATGTGGCGCCGTCGTCCTCGCGGCCACGGCGCAGGGCGCGCGCAGCTTGGGTGAGGGAGCGCGCCTCGCGGGCCTGGCCGCCCATCCGATGACGCGAGCTTCGCTCGCAGAGCACGCGCCAGCGATCGAGCGCGAGGACTGCGGCGTCCCGCTCTTCGTCGAGGGCGCGGGCGTCTTCGACCCGCACGCGATGCTCACGGCGCTGACGCGCGCGTGCCGCGACGCGGGCGTGACGATCCGGACGCGCGCGCACGCGACCGAGCTCATCGTCCAGGGCGGCGCCGTGCGCGGCGTCCGCCTCCGCGGCGCGCGCGAGCCGCTCGACGCCGACGAGGTGGTCGACGCCGCTGGCGCGTGGGCCGGACGCCTCGGCGCCGCCGTGGGCGCGCCCGTGCCGCTCGTCCCCCTGCGGCGGCATCTCGTGCTGCTCGCCGCGCCGCCGCGTGGCACGACCGTCTGGCGCTTCGGCGCGCCCGAGGTCTATTGGCGCCCCGAGAGCGGCGGCCTGCTCGCGAGCCCCTGCGACGAGACCCCGCACGCGCCGGGTCTTCCGCCTGTCGCCCCCGAAGCGCTCGAGCTCCTCACGCGCGCGCTCGCCCCCCTCGCGCCCTCTCTCCTCGACGCCCCGATCCGCACGCAGTGGGCCTGCCTTCGCACCTACGCCCATGACCGCCAGCTCGTCCTCGGCCCCGACCCTCGCCTCCGTGGCCTCGCCTGGGTCGCGGGTTTCGGCGGCCGCGGCATGACCGTGGCCGTCGCCGCCACGGAGCGCTGCGCCCAGGCGCTGCTGGACGACACACCGCTGCCCGCCGAGCTCCGACCCGAGCGCGCCCAACCGAGCGCGCTCCTTCCCGCCTTCGCCGCCTGAGCCCCCGCGAAGATCGGGTCGGGTCCGCCCACGAGACGATCACACGCAACTGGCCGTCGTCGGGGCCGAGACGACGCGCATGATGACTCCGACCTCGAACGCCGTCGCGCTCCGATGCGAACGATGCGGCGACTCTTTCTCGGCTCAGCTCGCGCCCGTTCTTCACTGCCCGACGTGCGGACATCGCCAAGCCGCGCCGACGGTGGTCGCCGCAGCGTCGGCCTACGAGCACGACGTCGCGACGTACGCGCAGGCCGCGAAGGCGGAGGCCAAGATCACCGATTTCTGGAACATGTCGTCGCTCGGGAGCCCGCTCACGAACATCATTCCGATGTTCCTCCCCCTGGTGCTCAGCGTCGTCGGGATGGCGTATTGGACCTTCATGCAGAGGTCCTTCCCGGACCTCGATGAGATCTGGCTTCGGCTCATCGGCGGCGCGCTCCTGCTGATGGTGATCGGCATCCTCGCTTGGGTCTTCCGCGAGCAGCTGCACCTGACGGGCGCCCCCACACCGACATCGACCCGTGAGCCCGCGCCTGCTCCCCCCGTCGTTCGCGTGGCCTGCCCTCGCTGCGGCGCGCCTGGGGCGCTGGGAGTTGGCGAGGGGGTCGATCAATGCCGTTTCTGCAAGGCAGCGATGGTGGCCTCCGCGACCGTGATGCAGAAGGGCGTCGCCCTGGCGCGCGCGGCCCACGTCCGAGCCGCGCAGACCCGGCGCCGCGCAGAGCGGACCGCGATGGCCGGCATCGGCCCTTGGCGGACCTACCGCGTGCGGGTCGTGTGGGTCATCGGCGGTCCGATGCTGCTCTTCGGCCTCTCGCGCTTCGGCGCAGCAGCTGGCGTCCTCGGTACGTTCTCTGACGCCCTTTGGGGGCTGGGCTTCGTCGCGGTGGCCAGCGTCATCTTCTACGTCGGCGTCCGCGGCGCGCCCTGGGAGCGGAAGCGAGCCGCCCAATGGCGGAAGGCCGAGCTCGAGCTGTGCGCCGCCGTCCCAGGCGCGCCGTGCACTCAGAAGCAGACGCATGAGTGGCTCGATCGCAACTGGCCCGACGATCTTCCGAACACCTGGTACTTCGAGGCACGACCGCGCGCGCGCGTGGCGCTGACCGTCGACGACTACGCCGCGTTGGTCGTGATCGATCCGAAAGCCGCGAACGAGAACGCTCGAAGGCGCGCCGAGGTCTTCCTCGCAGCGGAGATCCCCGGCGTCTCGAGCGGGCCCGGTCCCGCCCCCCACCCTCGAGGAGAGGGCTCCGCGGCGTGGAACTGGCTCCTCCAGCAGAGTTTCTCCATCCACGTCGGCACCGCGGGCCTCGTCGCGCGCGCAGACGACCACGTCGTCGCCCAACTCGCCCGTGACCCCTCGATGATTTCGGGAATGGCGACGGTGGTCACCGCGCTCGCCACGATCGCTCGGTCGATGGGCGCGTCACCCGCCGCGCCCATGGACTGAGGCGAAGCCGGGCGGAGCCCTAACAGCCCGTTGAAGAACTCTTCGAGTCCCTCAACGGACTGCCTCTTCTTTCTGGGGTCTTTCGAAAAGACCCCCTCCAGTGGGCAAAGCCCACCGAAGCCTCCCCCAAAACACGCGGCTCCGTTGAAGAACGAGGTTCTTCAACGGGCTGCTGACGGGCGAGCCATGGGGACGTCGCCGGCTGGGTCGAACGACTGCTCAGATCTCGCCGCGGAGACCGACGACGATCTGCCGGAACATCCCCGGCTGGATCCCCTGGGGCGCCCGGTTCGCGATGAAGCGCGTGTCCGCGAGGTTCTTCGCGAGCACGTAGAACGTGAGCCCGATCGGCGCCACGGTGTAGGCGACGCGGGCGTCGAGCAGGAAGCGGGCGGGGATTCGGCCGACGAGCCCGTCGACGCTCGGCGCTTCGGTGTTCTCGCGGTCGGTGAACTGCGCCGCGACGTAGTTGCCCGAGACCTGCACGGACACGCCGGCGTCGTGCTCGAAGCGCGCGATGGCGTTGAAGAGGTGCTCGGGCGCGTAGGGCAGCGCGTTGCCTCGGAGGTCGTCGCGCCACCCGCCGCCAAAGCGAGATCGCACGTAGGTGTACGAGAGCGCGAGCGGCACCCGGAAGCTTCGCGCACCGGCGGCCCGCGCGGGGTCGAGCTGCAGCGCAGACTCGAGCCCGACGTGGCGCGTGCGCCCGGAGTTCACGAGCTGATCCTCGGACCCCGACGCGGCGCCGCCCGCCTCGGTCGGGGCGATGATCTGGTTGCGATAGTCCAGCAGAAAGCCCGTGAGCTCCCCGTGCAGCCACTCCGCCGCCGAGAGCCTCGCGCCCAGCTCGTAGACCCACGAGTGCTCCGCGTCGAGGTCGAGCGGCGCGCCCGTCGGAGTGATCGCGTCTTTCGTGCGCGGGGGCGCGAAGCCTCGGTGTACGCCGCCGAACGCCGTGAGTTGCGGTCCCCCCTCGGCGCGGAGGAGATCCCCCGAGATCCCGAGCCCGGGGATGAGGGCGAGCGTGTGCTGGCTCGCGCGCGCCACCGGCGAGAGGTCTTCGTTCGCGTCGCGCCGCTGCTCGCGCTGATGCCAGAGGCTCTCGAGGCGCACTCCGGGCGTGATCCGCACGCGGTCCGCGAGCGTGAAGCGGTTGCTCACGTACGCGGCGAGCGCGTACCCGGTGCGGGTCTCGTCGGATCGCAGCCGCCCGGTCGAGACCGCCGGGACGCTCCCGTCGATGCGCTGCTCGGTGGCCTGCTCGTAGTGCAGCCGCACACCGCCCGTGAGGAGCGACTCGACCGCGCCCAGCGAGTAGCGCGCGCGCACGCGCGACTCCAGTCCGCCGATCGTGAACGATCGGTTGCGGTTGCCGTTGCCCTCGCGGAAGTAGATGCCGCTCCGGTCCGTCGGGCCCTCGGCGAGGCTCACCTCGCGACCGCCGCCGTCGATGATTCGTTCGTACGTGCGTCCGTCGACGGGCGCGCGGTCGAAGTCCTGGCGCCGCCAGTCGCGGCTCGTCTGGTTTCCGTAGAGCGTGGTGTGGAGCTGCACGCGCGGCGTGAAGGCGTACGTGTGCTGGACCGAGGCGGAGTAGCGCCGCACCGGCAAGAGATCGTTCGTCGCGAAGTTGAACGACGGGTCCGCCTCGAACTGCGGCGTGGTCAGGCCGAGGTAGGTGGTCCGCGAGCTCTCGTCGTAGAGGCCGAGCTTCACGCGCACGGTCGACCGCTCCGTGAGGTCGATGCGGAGCTTTCCCATGATGTCGGTCAGCCGGAGGTCGAAGCCGCGGTGCCCCTGGTTGCGGTGGTGCATCGCGTAGAGGAGGTAGCCGACGTTGCCGTGCGTCCCGCCCGCGGAGGCCTCCGCGAGGAAGTAGCCGAACGAGCCATAGCGCGCGTCGGCGGTGACCGTGGACTCCTCGGGCGGATCGAGCGTGACGTAGTTCACGACCCCGCCGACCGTCTGAGGGCCGTAGAGAACCGATCCGCTGCCCCGCACGACCTCCAGACGCCGCATGCGCTCGATGCGCGGCGCGTAGTAGAGCTCGGGCTCGCCGTAGGGCGCGAGCGCCACCGGGACGCCGTCCTCGAGCACGAGCACGTTCCGACTGCGATCGGGGCTCAGGCCGCGGAAGCCGATGTTGGGCCGCAGGCCGAGGCCGTCCTCCTCGAGGACGTGCACGCCAGGCACCCGACGGAGCACCTCGTTGGCGTTCACCGCGCCCGTCGCGCGCAGCTCCTCGCGCGAGATCACGGTCCCTGCGCCCGGCAACGACGAGAGATCCTCCTCGCGCTCGCCGATCACGGTCACGTCGTCCAGCGCGAGCAGCTCCGGGTCGTCGAGCCAGTCGTCGTCTTGCTCGTCCAGCCCCTCCTGGTCGACGACGGAGGCCGCGTCATCGACCTGCGATTCGTCGGGCCACGAAGCTTCGGCGCGCGGCGGCGCGTCGTCGCTCGACGTCTCCTCCTCCTCAGACGGCGCGCTCCAGCTCTCGTCGACCTCTTCCTCGGTCGCGGTCGCCTCCGACGATGAGTCCGCGGCGTCCCGCTCAGGCGCTTGCGCGCACACGACCGCAACCCCGAACAGCCATACCCCAAGGCCACTAATGCATATGACTTTCATTTTCGACGCGGCGTAGCGCGCCTCCGCCCCGGACCAGTTGACCAAGCGCAAACCTGACGCGCTCCCCGGAGCGCTCGGCCAAGCGCAAATCTGACGCGCTCCCCGGAGCGCTCGGCTTCGAGCGCTCGCGTGAGATACGCTTCGCCGAGATGCGCCGACCTCCCCTCGAGCGTAGCGAGGCCCCCACCCTCCCGATTGGCGGAGCTACGATGGGGTCGGCCGGGCTCGCGACGCGCCAACGATACGCGGACCTCCGGCAGCTCGCGCCTCCGCGCGCGTTTCGCGTGCTCGCGGGGTCCCGCGTCCGCGACGGTCGACGGGTGGTCCTCGTCACGGCGGGCCCAGAAGCGGACCCTCCAGCGGCCCGCGAGGCGCTCCTGAAGCTCGCCGACGCGCACTCCCGGATCGCGCACCCAGCGGTGCCTCGGACGAGCGCAGTAGACCTCGGTCCTGCCCCCTCCGTGGAGCTCGACGTCCCGGCGGTCGCGGGCGGGTTCGAAGTCGTCGCGCTCCTCGCCCGCGCGGGGGTGAAGATCCCCTATGCCGCCGGAGACGCCTTCGTCGTCGGCGTCCGTGAGGCGCTCCAGGCCGCGCACGGAACCCGCGGCGGGCCCTTCTGCCTCGGTCGTCTCTCCATCGGCAACGTCCTCTTCGACTCGAGCGGGCACGCCTCCGTGCTCGGCTTCGGCGCGAACGTCATCACCGACGACGAGCATGGCCGCGCCGACCCACGCGTGCGTTACTTCGAGGCCGCAGAGCGGCTCGGCCAAGGCCCCCCGAGCCCGATGACGGACTACGTCGCGCTCCTCCAGCTCGCGCGATCGGTCCTGACACACGTCGCGCTCCCCGGCCCGCTCGCTCGAATCGTGGAGGGCCGGCCACGCCCGACGGAGCGCGCGCTACTCGAGGCGCTGCGATGGGTCGAGGCCCGCGTCATCCACGAGGCGCCCGGCATGCGCGCAGCCCTGCCAGAGGCGCTGCACGCCGCGCAGCGCATTCGTCGCTTCCTGGGCGTGACCCTCGACCGAGAGGGGTTCGCGCGGACCGTCGCCGAGCGGCTCGCGAGCCCAGACGAGGCGCTCGACGGCGCCGTCGTCGTCGTCGCCGCCGACGGCGCGTGGATCGAGCGTAGTGGTCAGCCCCGCCGCAGGGTCGGACCGGCGCAGCGCCGCTTGCTCTGCGCGCTCTTCGACCGCCACGCGCTCGGCGACGCAACCGCCCTCTCGACGTGGGAGTTGCTCGAGCTCGGATGGCCGGGCGAGCAACCCACGTACGAGGTCGGCATGAACCGCGTGCACGCGACCCTCTCACGGCTGCGACGGCTCGGGCTCGACGACGCGATCGAGCGCTGGGACGACGGCTATCGGCTCGCGCCGACGGCTTCGGTCCGCCGCGCCCGCGGCGCCTGATCCACCCTCATTGCGCGACGTTCGCGCGCGCCGCGACGACCTCGGCCATCCCGCAGGGAACCGGCACGCCGCCCCCCGTCCCCATCGTGGTGAGGGCGTCCGAGAAGTCGCCCCCCGACGCCTCTTGCAGGAACGTCGCGCCATACTGCCGGCACACCCCGTCCGGGAAACGCGCAATCACCGTCGCGTTGAACGCTCGGTTCATCACCTCGCCGGTCGTTTGATGACGCCCGAGCGTCCAATCCGGCGAGGCGACCTCGAGGGTCAGGAAGACCTCGACGTAGCCCCGGTCGGCGGCGTAGCTCCGCAAGGTCTGCATCGCCTGGTCGGCGAGGCCCGAGAGGTCGCCGTCAGGTGACCAGTGCCGCGCCAGCGTCCGCGCGTTCCGCTCGTAGGTCGCCTCGAGCGCCTCCGGGGAGACCTCCTCTACCCTCTCGTCCCCCGTCGACTGGGAGGACGCGCCCTCACCCCGCGAGCTGCCCCCGCCACACCCGAGCGCCAACCCCACCACGAGCACGATCCAACGTTCCATCCTGCCTCCAGACGCAGCGGCACGGCAAAAGTCCGCTGCGACCACGATGGTGCGCAGAGGACCTGGGGCTTGGGGGCGCCGCGTCAGGAAGTGTCAGACCGCGAGCGAGAGTCCGTCCACGCGGATCGGGTGCGAGATGCCCAGGTAGAAGCGGCTCGGGAAGTAGTGGACCATCTCCGTCGTGCCGTCCGCGACCCGGATCACCTGCGCGTACTCGCTGTTCGTCGACGTCACGCAGAGCAGCTCGCCATCCTGCGAGGGGTAGACGCCGAAGATGATCGCGCGGTCGGTCGTCGCGTTCCGCACCTTCAGCGCCTTCCACAGCGTCATCGTCTCCGCGTCCACGAGGTGCACGATGCTCGGCGCCGTCACCGTGCAGATCAGCTTCCGACCGCGATGCATGAACGTCCAGTGGATCGAGCCCCGCGTGAAGTCCTCGCGCGTATAGCGCCCGAGGAACTTCGGCCCGTCCGGCGTGAGCCGAAATTTGTCGAGGCTCGCCGGTCCGCAGAACGCGATCGTGTGGATCTCCTCGATCCGCCAGCCCGTCTCCAGCCACCGCGGGATCCACTCGCGCATCGGGCGGATCGTGAACTTGAAGTTGTGGTTCGAGACGTAGATGACGTGCGGGTCCTCGCAGTCGATCTCCGCGTGCGCCCCCGTCGTGAGATCGCCGATCTCCCAGTGCCGCCCGCTCTTCAGGTCGACGACGAGCGCCTTCGAGGTGCTGATCGCGTTCGCGTCGGCGGTGACGTCGATCTGACTCGCGACCGCGTAGCGATGGTCGGGCGTCAGCCGGAAGTCGTCGATCACGTCCGCGTAGATCCCCTCCCACTCGAGGTGCATCTCGTCGGTGAGCGTGTCTCTCCGCCAGATCTTCGAGCGGACGGGCCGCTGGCGGTCTTCGAGCCCCCGCCGGAAGAAATCCTCGAGCGAGTAGGACATGAACCAATCTTGGCGCCCTTCGGCGTCCCAGTAGTGGTGCGACGAGAGGAGATCGCCGCCGATCTCGGGGTCCACGTTCGTGACCGTGCGCGCGTCGAGGTCCACCTCCACGTAGTCCTTGTGCGCGAGGTGGCCGACGATGAAGCGACCTCCCCCCGCGTGTGTGATCCAATGCGGGGACGAGCCGAAGTAGAGGAAGAACACCGCGCTCAACCCCGGGGGATGGGGCGGGAAGCGCGAGGCGAGCCCACGGAGCCTCGGAAAATGGCGGTAGCCGAGGCAGCGCTCCACGACCTCGTCGTAGAACGCGAGCCCCTTGCGGAGCGAGTCGATCCGCTTGGTGTCGACCACCGTCGCGACCGCGTTGCGCATGTCGAGGAAGTGGTACGAGTGCCGGAAGGTGTAGCCGTAGCCGTTCGCGAGGCAGAGCACCGAGTCGTGGGGCGTGCGGCACGCCGAGATCGGGCTCGTCGTGAAGTCGGCGGCGATGGGGACGTGCTTCACCGTGCGCTCCTACCGGAGCTCACGTCCGTGACGGCGAGGCAGTCGATCTCGAAGAGCAGATCGTCTCGGCAGACGTCCGCCCACACCGGCACGAAGGGGATGTCGTCGAGCTCGAGATGCCGGACGATGCGGCGAAACGAGTCGTAGGCGGCCTCGTCCTTGCAGAACGCGGTGGCATGGCAGATGTCGCGCAGCCGCGTCGACTGCCCGTCGAGCAACGACGCGACGTCGAGGATGGTCTCGAGCACCTGCGCCTGCGGATCGCCGACGTGCACGGTCTCACCGCGCGTGTCGATGCTCGCCGTCCCCGAGATGTAGAGCGTCGGCATGTCGTCGCTCTGGACGCGGACACCACGCGAGAACGACGAGCCGTACTCCCACGCCTCGTTCTGGCGAGCGTTGTGGATCATCGCGCGCTCTGGCCCTCGGACGGCGAGCACGTCCATGAAGCATTCCTCGCCCTCGGCGCGACGACCGCGGATGCCCGTGCTGGCGGGGAGCAACCTCACCTCTCGCCCACCGAGCAGACCGAGCTCGCGGAAATACGCGGTGCGCACCCGGTTGAGCTCGCCGTACCACTCCAGGATGCGCGGCACGTAGATCCAGGTCCGCACGATGTCGGTCGCCTCGAGCCCCTCCGCCACGAGCAGCGCGACCGCCCGCCGAAACATCCGCTCGGCCTGCGCGCTCACGTCGCCCGTCTCGTCGCCCCTCACGGGCGCGCCCGAGACCCCGGCGAGATGCACCAGCCGCTCGTCACCCGCGCACATCCGGCGCCCGACGGGCTCCCCCTCCGCCACGATCGTCTCGACCGTCACGTCCCCACCTGGCACGACCCCGAAGAGCTGCACCCCCGCGAGCGCACCGCCGACGCAGGGCGCCCCATCGATGACGGTCGGTCGCGCCTCGGGATCGAAGCCCGCGGACGCGTACCCGCGGCGGCGCGCCGACAAGATCCGATCGTGGTCGGCGAAGCGACCATGGATCTTCTCCTGCAGCGCGGCGCATCGCTGCGAAACGGCCGCGCGCCCGAGCTCCGCGAAGACGGCCACGAGGCCCTCGTCGTCGGCGACCGGCGCCGCGAGGCTCCCCGTGAGGTAGACGTCACGGCGCGCGGGGCGCTGCACCGTGCGGACATGGATGCGTTGCTGACTCATCGTTCTGCTGGGCCTCCGGGTCGCGACGCGCCCTTCTCCACCCCGAGCCTTTCGGGACGAGAGGAACACGTTTCATAGACTGAACTCTCGGCTCACGTGTCTTCTGTATGCACGCAACACCGAACGAGACGGCTAGCACGCGACACCAGACGAGCGATCTCATCCTTGATTGACCGCAACGACACCGATAGAACGCGTGCTAACCTCGATCGCCGGCGAGCGACCGCGCCAGACGCGCCCGGACGCCTCCCGAAGCCTCGAAAGACCGCAAAAACGAGGACACCGACCGACACGGAGCCGGTCGTTCGACACCTCCGCGGCCCGCTCGAGGCGAAGGCAGCTTGCGTCGCGACAACCAACCGCCCACGCCACACGTTAGCGTGCGCCTCCCATGCACGGGACGGCAAACGCAGAACGGCTCATCTCTCTACGGACCGACGTCGAGCGCCTCAGCCTCGACATCCTCCGGCTCTTGAATCATCGAATTCGCGCCGTTCGCGAGATCGGCACGCTGAAGATCGCCGACGGGATGCCGCTCCGCGACCGGGAGCGCGAGGAGGCGTTGCTCCGGCGGCTGAGCGCGGACAACGAGGGCCCGCTCGACGAGCCCGCCATGCGCGACGTGTTCCATCGCATTCTCGAGGCGGGCGTTCGACTGGTCCGCTCGGGCCGCCCCGACGGCCTGCGCGTCGAAGCGGACGAGCTCCGCCGCCCCCTGCGCGCCGGAGGCCATACGCTGGACGGGCTCGCCTACGTCGCGGGTCCCTGCGCCATCGAGAGCGAGGCCCAGCTCGACGCCACCGCGGCGCGTCTCGCCGCGCTCGGCGTGCGCTTCCTCCGCGGCGGCACCTTCAAACCCCGGACGTCTCCCTACAGCTTCCAGGGGCTCGGGGCGCCGGCCGTGCGCATGCTCCGCGACGCCGGGGAGCGCCACGGGCTCGCGACCATCACGGAGGTCACGAGCCCCACTCAGGTCGAGCTCGTCGCCGAGCACGTCGACGTCCTGCAGGTGGGCGCGCGCAACATGTACAACTACGAGCTGCTCCGCGAGCTCGGCCGCGCCGGCCGGCCGGTGCTCCTCAAGCGTGGCCTCTCGGCGACGATCGAAGAGTGGCTCCTCGCCGCCGAGCACCTCTCGGTCTCCGGCGCCGAGCAGATCGTGCTCTGCGAGCGAGGGATCCGCGGCTTCGACCGCGAGACGCGCTTCTCACTCGATCTCTCGAGCGTGCCCGTGCTCGCGCAGCGCACCGGCCTCCCCGTCATGGTCGACGTCAGCCACGCCGCCGGCCGCCGAGACATCCTCCTCCCACTCACCCGCGCCGCCTTCGCGGTCGGCGCCTGCGCGGTGATGCTCGAGGTCCACCCCGACCCCGACTCCGCCCTCTCGGACGCCGAGCAGCAGCTCTCGTTCGACGCCTTCGAGGCGCTCGTCCGCGCGGTCCCGCGCGATCTCGCCTCCGCCGCGATGGAGCTCGCGCGCGCGCTCCCCCACCCGGCCGAGGGGCGCGCTCACGCGACGAGCGCGGGCGCAGCCATCTCCGCGCCCTGAGCGCGACCCTCTCCGCGCCTCGAGCGCCCATCTCCGCGCCTCGAGCGCGCCCACCTCCGCGCCTGAGCGCGCCATCTCCGCGCCCTGAGCGCGCCCTGACCCGAGTCGTTCGATCCGCGCTGCGCCGCGACGCGCGGATCCGTGAAAGGAGCCCCCGTGAGGCTGAGCGTTGCATGCAATTTCGACGAGGAGCTGCTCGATGGCCTCGTCGGTCATCCCGTCTACGAGGTCTACGGCAAGGTGACCCGCGACCACGCGGGGGGAGGCCGCCCGTCCTTCTACCTGCCGCAGGTCGACCGGCCGATGGTCGAGCGTTGGGTTCGCGAGACCCACGCCCGCGGCATCGAGTTCAACTACCTCATGAACGCCTCGTGCATGGGGAACGCCGAGTACACGCGCGAGGGTCAGCGCCACATCCGCGACACCCTCGACTGGATCTCGGAGATCGGCTGCGACAGCGTCACCGTCGCGACGATCTTCATGCTGCAGATCGTCAAGCGGTCCTACCCCAAGCTCAAGGTCCGCATCAGCGCGCATCGCTTCACCGACAGCGTCCGCAAGGCGCGCTTCTGGGAGGACCACGGCGCGGACTGCATCGTGCTCAACGAGACCGCCTTCGCGCGCGAGTTCGCCGCGCTGCGCGCGATCCGAGAGGCCGTGAAGTGCGACCTCTCGCTCATCGTCAACAACTCCTGCCGGCAGGATTGCGCGATCGCGGGCACGCACGCGACGAGCCTGAGCCACGGGTCGCAGCTCCAGAGCCGCGGGCTGCCGCTCGACTATCACATGCTCTTCTGCCTCGACTACCGCCTGCGCGAGCCGGTGAACTACGTCCGCGCCAACTGGATCCGCCCCGAGGACCTCCACCACTACGAGGCGATGGGCATCGACAACTTCAAGATCGTCGAGCGGAACACGCCGACGCCCGAGCTCCTCCGCCGCGTCCGCGCCTACGCGGCGCGCCGCTACGACGGAAACTTCTTCGACCTGGTGCTCCCCTTCGCCTACCCCGAGGAGGCGTACACCACGCGCGCCTCGCGCGACGCGTACAGCCTGAGGCGGGCCGCGAAGTACTTCGGCAAGCCGAGCCTGTTGAACGTCACGAAGGTCCCCAAGCTCGTCGCCCTCGGCAAGCGGCAGGGGCTGCTCTACCCGCGCCGCGGCGAGTCGGGCCTTCACCTCGACAACCGCAAGCTCGACGGCTTCATCGATCGCTTCCTCTCGGACTCGTGCGTCGACGTCGACTGCGAAGAGTGCCGCTACTGCCACGACTTCGCGGACCGCGCGCTCACCATCGACCCGAGCTACCGCGAGGAGGTCCTCGCGATGTACCGCGACCTCTTCGAGGACATGCACAGCGGCCCCTTCTGGGAGAAGCCGCGTCCCCGCGACTTCGTCGAAGTGGGCCGACTGACCATGCGCGCCGCACGGCGCGCCGCGGGCCGCGTCGTCCCCGCCCTCGCGCCGACGGAGGACCACCTCCCCCACGTCGGCTGCCCCGCCGCCGAGCGATGACCCGCCGTCGCCTCACCGCCCCGACGCGCGCACCTCGCAGCCGTGGCAACGCGTCGCCTCCGGCCTCGCGACGAGCCGTCGATGGCCGATCGGCTCGTTGCAGACGGCGCACTCGCCGTCGGTGTCTTGCTCGGAGCGCGCGAGCGCGGAGCGAAGCAGCGTGATGCGCTGCTGCCCCCGCTTCTGACGCGCGCTCGCTGCTGTTGGAGCGCGTTCACCCGCGAGAGGCGGCCGATCGAGAGCCCCCAACCTCGAAGTCGGGCGAGACGCCGTCAACGCGGGGAGGCGGCGGGGTTGCCGCCGTCCACCGTGACGGTGCAGCCCGTCGTGCTCCGCGCGCAGGCCAAGAAGAAGAACGCCTCGGCGACGTCGTCCGCGCTGACCTCGCGGCGCAGCAGGTTGCTCCGGAAGTACGCGTCCGGGTCGAGGCCGCGCGCCGCCGCCCGCGCCGCCACGAAGTCGGGCGGCAGCAGGGCGGTGCGCACGCGGTCCGCGTTGACGGCGTTGCTGCGGATCCCCGCCTCACCCTGCTCGACCGCGTAGAGCTTCATGAGCGCGATCAGCGCCGCCTTCGCGCTCGCGTAGGGCCCGAAGCCCGGCCCCGGGTCGAACGCCGCCTTGGACGCGTTGAAGAGCAGGAACCCACCCCGCCCCTGCGCGCGCATCACCTTCGTCGCCGCCGCCGCGAGCGTCTGGTGCGCGAAGAGGTTCACCTCGAAGCTGTGGCGCAGCGTCTCGTCGTCGACCTCGTGCATCCGCCCCTGCGGCGCCGTGCCGGCGTTGCTCACGATCCCGTCGAGCCCGCCGAACGCCTCGATCGCGAGCGTGACCGCGCCCCGCAACGCCTCGGCGTGGGTGACGTCGAGCGCCACGTGCCGCGCCCCGAGCGCGCTCGCCAGCGGCGCGAGCGCGCCCTCGTCGCGGTCGACGAGCACGAGCTGCGCGCCCTCCCTCGCGAAGCGTCGCGCGCACGCCCCGCCGATCCCGCTCGCCGCGCCCGTGACGATCACCACGCGGCCCTCGAGCGCGCGGCTCGCGGCCTTGCCGAGCTTCGCCTGCTCGAGCGACCAATACTCCATGTCGAAGAGATCGCCGAGCGGCAGCACCTCGTAGCGCCCCACGGCCTCGGCCATCTCGACGATGTCCACGAGGTGCTCGTGCAGGTCCGCCGCAACGCGCGCCTCCTTCGGGCTCGCGCCGGCGGTGACCAGCCCGACGCCGGGGACGAGTATGACGCGCGGATCGGGATCGAGCGGCCGCACCGTCCGCCCCTTGGCCGCCGCCTCGCGCGCCACGTACGCCTCGTAAGCCTCGCGATAACGAGCGAGCCGCTCGTCCACGTGCGCCCGGAGCGCGTCGTCGTCCATCTCGGGTGTCGGCGCGAGCAGGAGCGGCACGCGCTTGGTGCGGATCACGTGATCCGGAGTCGGCACGCCGCGCTGCGAGACGTCCGCGAGATCTTCGCGCGCGAGATAAGCGTCGATCGCCTCGCTCTGCCGCCGGTGGAGCACCACCCGGCGGGCGTCGCTCGAGAGCGCGCCCCGCAGGATCGGCGCGAGGCGCGCCCACGCGAAGGCAGCGGGCGCACGGCGCGGGACGGAGATCCGCGCGCGGCGGGCGGCGACGAAGCGCTCGGCCCGGTCGACCATCTCCACGTGCGCCTCGTACGACGCGCGCGCCGTCTCCCCCCACGTGAAGAGGCCGTGCCGGAGCAGCAAGAGCCCGCGCGCGCTCGGGTGCGCCTCAGCGACCTCAGCCGCGAGCTTGGCGAGCGCGAAGCCCGGCATGACGTAGGGGACGACGCCAAGCGCGTCCCCGAAGACCTCCGCGGCGATCGCGTCGGCCTCGGGCTGGTCGACGAGCGCGAGGATCGCGTCGGCGTGGGAGTGATCGATGAACTTCGCTGGCAGAAAGGCGTGGAGCAGGGTCTCCACCGAAGGGTTCGGCGCGCTCGCGTCCAGCAGGCGCGTCCGCTGAGCGTTCACCATCGCCTCGTCGTCGAGCGCCGCGCGCGCGCGCAGGGCGCGCAGACCCTCGAGGCGCACCGCGGGCAGGCCCGCGGGCTCGATCTCGCCGAGGTCCCAGCCGCTCCCCTTCACGCAGAGCACCTCGACCGCGGAGCCCGTGTCGTCCTCGAGCGTCGTCTTCACCGAGGTGTTGCCGCCCCCATGGAGCACCAGCGACGGATCGCGCCCGATGAGCCGCGAGGTGTAGACCCGCAACGCGACGTCCGCGTTGCTGCCGGGCAGCGCGCCGAAGCGGTCGAGGTAGGTCTGGGCTTCTTCGTCGGAGTAGCGGCTCTGCATGTTCGCTCCGTCTCAGGTCTACCAGCAGACGCCGCCGCCGACCGGCGCTTTCTGCCCCGCGCCTCCTGCGCTCCTGCGCCGCATGTGTCGGCGCCCTCGTCGCTGGATCGAGCGCAAACGAGGCGCGAGATCGCGGTGATAACGTCCGCGGCGATCGAATCAGCGTCTCGAACGCGCGTCGCGGCCCACGCCTCGGCGATGGCCTCCGCAATGAGGGAGAGAACATGAAGATGGGTAAGGACTTGTTCTTGGCGATCCTCGCCGCCGTCGCGCTCGCCGCGCCCGCGTGTGGGGGTGGCTCCGAAGCGCCCGCCAACGACCCGGCCGAGGGCTCGTCGGGCGACGAGTACACGGAGGTCGAACGATACGACGAGAGCGACTCGGACGGGCAGACCGACGAGGGGTACCAGGGAGAGGAAGGCTACTCGGACGAGTAGGAGTGATCTCGGACTCCCCGATGGAAGAGAGGCGCCGCGGTGACGTGGCGCCTTTCTCGTCTCTGCGCGCCGGGAGACAGGGGCTCTCGAGCGGCCGCCAACGGCGTCCGTCGTGGCTTCTTCGAAGGCCCCTCGCGCACCACCGGCGCCGGTCCGGACCAACAGGCAGCCAGCGATCTGCGCGACCTCGTCGCGTTCCTCGAGACCCTCTGAGCGTGCCGGTGAACGCGAGGCGCGCTCGTGATGCGCTCGGTCAGGGATCGAGCGAGCTCGGCCCGCCGTACTCGGTGATCTCCCACGTCGTCGGCTGCCCGGCGCGTCGGGTGACGATCACGAGATCCTGGTAGCGCTCGCGGATCGTCTCCTCGACGCCGAGCGCTCGCAGTAGCTGGTTGTTGTACCCGCCCGAGTGCCCGATCATCACCGTCGTCGTCCCGGGTCGCTCCCGGCCGAGCTGCCACGCCGCCACCGCGGCGCCGAAGTCGGGCCATGCCGCGGTCATGCGCGGCGGCGCCTCGACGATCGGAGCGCCGGTCTGCGCTGCGAGCGGCGCGGCCGTCTGCTGGTTGCGGAGGAAGAAGGTGACCACGATCTCGTCGACGCCGCGGTCCGCGAGCAACGCGGCGAGCGCAGCCGAACGCCGCTCGCCTTCTTCGTTGATGGGCGGATCCTCGCCCACGTCGCGTTCCGCGTGGCGCACCACGTAGTAGATCGAGGACAGGTCGTCGGCGCTCGCGTCGGGGGTCGTGGCGTCGGGGCTCGTCGCGTCGGGGATCGCCGCGTCGGGGCTCGCCGCGTCGGGGCTCGCCGCGTCGAGGATCGCCGCGTCCCCGACGCCGTCTTCCGGCGCCGGGGTCGTTCGGCATGCGAGGGAGCTGAGAAGGACCGAGCAGAGGAGCAGGCGCACGCGCGCAACCTACGAGCCGCCCACCGGATCGTCCACCTCCAGCGCGTCAGATCAGATCGTCAGCTCGAAGACCACGGTGCCGAGGTCCGTGACGTCGAAGTCGATGGTCCAAGTGCCGCCCATGTTGAAGCTGACCACGCCCTCGTACTTCCCGCTCCCGACGTAGCTCGGATCGACGCTCCCGGTCGAGCCGTGGCCGTGCGCGGGCATGAAGGGCGTGACGCCGACCTCCATCGACGGCATCTCGGGGAAGCTGAAGTGGCCGTCGCGTCGATGGATCGTCAGGACGAAGTCGTTGAGCCCGACGCGCGGCGCCTCGAGGAAGGTCAACGTCAGCACGTAGGTCACGCGCTCGTCCCCCTCGCCGACGCGGAGCATCTGCCGGAAGCCCTCACCGATGGTGAGGTCGTTGAAGGCGAAGGCATGCTCCACGCCGCCGCGGACCACCTTCACCTCGTTGTCCCAGCGGCCGTCCTCGTTCGTCATGGTGAAGACGATCTCGCCTTCGAAGAGGCCGTCGGTCCCCGCCACCGCCGCCGGATCCGAGAAGGGGCAAGCGTGGTCGTGCATTGGCATCCGCATCACCGGGCCCTGCGCGATCGTCGCGGCGAGGACGGGCTCCTCGGTCGCGACGTCGGTCAGGCGGTAGAAGATCCGGTTCAGACCGACTCGCAGCGGAGCGGCGGCGAGCATCTCCACCCGCAGGCCGTCGCTCTCCTCGACGCCGAGGCTCACCATGCCTGCGGGATCGTCGCTGCTGCACGCGGCCATCGCCGCGACCAAGATCGGGATCATACCCAGCTTCCGAATCGAGATGCGCATGGGAACCTCCATCGCCGCGGTCACGGCCACGGCCAGCGTTCGTCGTCGCTCGCGGAAGAGGTCGCGGCGACTGGGGTGGCTCTCGTCACGAGCCGGCATGCCCTCCGTCTAGCAACCGCGCGCCAAGCCGCCGATGAGGCAAATGGTCGCAGCAGCGCGACCGATGGCCGCCGCCCGCGGAGAGGGCTCGTGCGCTCAGCCGCTATGCTGGAGCGGCGCACCACGAGAATCCCCGCGAAAACCGCCTTGGACCGCTCGTCCACGGATTGACCGAGATCAATTCGCCGTGATCGACCTCTCATTCCAGCGAGCTCGTCACGTCGAGCCGCGGTGTGTGCCCATCCTCTCACGAACATGACATCGCTCATGTTCTCGACTGATCGTTCCGACATGGGTGACGTGGATCATGGTGACGGCGGGGACAGTGGGTATCTGTGAGTGCGACAAAACACCGCACCAGGTCGCTCACAGCCCCTGGCTGCTTCCGGAGAGGAGCCGTCCATGTCCGCATCCAACGAGAACGAGCCCGAGGGGCCCCCGCCGTCCGACGAGAGCGTCGACGACGCCATCGAGACCCGACGCAGCGGTCGGCGGTTCTTCTTGAAATCGACGACAGTCCTCGGCGCGGCCGCCATCGTCGGCTGCGGCGACGACGCCAGCTCGGGCGCGGGCGCCACCACGACTCCGTCGGGTCCCACGCCGGCGGCGCACCCGAGCACGCACATCGCGCCTGGTGAGCTGGACACCTACTATGGCTTCTGGAGCGGCGGTCAGTCGGGCGAGATCCGGATCCTCGGCGTCCCCTCGATGCGCGAGCTCAAGCGCATCGCGGTCTTCAACCGCGACTCCGCGACCGGCCACGGCCAGACCGACTGGTCCAAGCAGGTCCTCGGGGGACGCGGCGCCGGCGACACGCACCACGTCCACCTCTCGTACACGGACGGCACCTACGACGGCCGCTACATCTTCGTGAACGACAAGGTCCACGGGCGACTCGCGCGCGTGCGCATCGACGTCATGGAGACCGACGCGATCGTGGACATCCCTCACTCGCAGGGCACCCACGGCATCTTCCCCCAGCGCCACCGCACGGGCCTCGTGCTCTGCAACAGCGAGTTCCGCACCCCCATCCCGAACGACGGCACGAACCTCACCGATCCCTCCCAATACGCCGCGATGCACACCGCGATCGACGGCGAGACGATGGAGGTGAAGTGGCAGGTGATGGTCGAGGGGAACATGGACCTCTGCGCGACCGACTACCAAGGCAAGTACTCGTTCGCGACCTGCTACAACTCCGAGGGCGGCGTCACGCTCGAGCAGATGATGTCGGCCGAGCGTGACCACCTCTACGTATTCAACCTCGCGAACATCCAGCGCGCGGTGGACGAGGGGCGCACGATCCGGGTCGGCCGCACCGACGTGCCCGTGATCGACGCGCGAGGCGACAACTCGGAGTTCGTCCTCCGCGTCCCGGTCCCGAAGAGCCCGCACGGCGTGAACATGGACCCCACGGGTCGCTACGCCGTCGTCTCGGGCAAGCTCTCCCCCACCTGCTCGGTGATCGACGTCGAGAAGCTCGAGGACGCGTTCGCCGGCCGCATCCAGCCTCGCGACTGCGTCGTCGCCGAGCCCGAGGTCGGCCTCGGGCCGCTGCACACGGCCTACGACGGCCGCGGCAACGCCTACACCTCGATCTTCCTCGACTCGATCGTGACGAAGTGGAACATCGCCAAGGCGATCGAGGCCTACGGCGGCGCCGACGTCGATCCGATCCTCGACCGGATCGACGTCCACTACCAGATCGGCCACATCAACGCGAGCATGAGCGAGACGCGCGAGGCCGACGGCAAATGGCTCGTCGGGCTCTGCAAGTTCTCGAAGGATCGCTTCCTGAACGTCGGCCCGCTCAAGCCCGAGAACGATCAGCTCATCGACATCAGCGGCGACCGCATGGAGCTCGTCCACGACGGCCCCACGTACTCGGAGCCCCACGACGCGGTCATCGTCCGCGCCGACCTCATCCACCCGACCAGCATCCAGAACCGCGAGGCGGCTCGCTTCCGGCTCTACGAGCAGTGGGCGCAGGAGGACGGTGTCGACCTGATGCGGGAGAGCAAGATCATCCGCAAGGGGCCGCGCTCGGTGCGCGTCTACATGACGAGCCGCGCGCCGAACTTCGCGATCACCGAGATCACCGTGAAGACCGGTGACGAGGTGCAGATCATCGTGACCAACCAGGACCAGGTGGAGGACCTCTCCCACGGCCTGACGGTCTCGAAGCACGACGTGCAGTTCATCGTGAACGCCAACGACACGAACAGCGCGACCTTCACCGCCGGGGCTCCGGGCGTGTACTGGTACTACTGCCCCTGGTTCTGCCACGCGATGCATCTCGAGATGCGCGGCCGGCTCATCGTCGAGCCGCGCTGATCGAGCCACCCTGATCGAGCCACCCTGTTCGAGCCACGGCTCGAGAGACGAAGGCCACCATGACCATCGCACGAGCCCGAGGGGGGGTCTCCGCGCTCACCCTCGCGCTCGCCGCGATCGTGGTCGTGCTCGACTCCCACGCCGCCGCGCAGCACGGCGTCGCGCCGACCCGCCTCGACTGCCAATCGATGGCCTGCGCGGAGGTGCTCCCGGGCGCCGTCCGCTTCGTACGCGAAGAGGGCCACGCCTTCGAGACCGGCTACGACGCGGACGGGCGCCCGGTCGGCTGGGTCGCGCTCTCGAACGAGATCGTCGACGTCCCCGCCTACTCGGGGCGACCCGTCGTCGTGCTCTTCGGGCTCGACCAGGACGCGACGATCACCGCCGCGCGCGTCGCCCATCACAGCGAGCCGATCTTGCTCGCGGGCATCCCGGAGTCGCAGCTCACGGGTTTCGTGGAGTGGTACGGCGGCCACCGGGCGATCGAGCACATCTCCGTGGGGAGGGCCACGCGGCGCGGCCGCACGGCCCTCGTCGAGCGGCGCACCGATGAGGGCGTCGAGTCGCAGACCTTCGCGGCCATCGACGTCATCAGCGGCGCCACCGTCACCGCGCTCGCCGCCAACCGCACGATCCTCGAGGCCGCGCGCCGCGTCGGCGAGCAGGTCGGCGTGGTCGATCGCGACGCCGAGCGCGCCGGGCGCTTCGTCGCCGACGGCGAGCCGTGGAGCTGGGCGCGCATGGAGCGCGAGGGAGTCTTCGGGCGCCTCACGGTCACCCACGAGGAGATGGGCCTGCCGCCGCAGGGCGAGCCCTTCATCGACCTCTGGTTCACGATCGCCGATGCGCCCGCCGTGGGCCTCGGTCTGTTGCCGCGCGGCAACTACGAGCACCTCGTCGCGCAGCTCGAGCCGGGACAGCACGTCGTGGTGGTCTTCGGCCGCGGGACGACGTCGTTCAAGGGCTCGGCCTTCGTTCGCGGCGGCATCTTCGACCGCGTGCGCGTGCAACAGGGCCTGCAGGAGATCCAGTTCCGCGACACCGACTACCTCAACGTCGGCCGCGCCGCCGCGCCCGACGCGCCGCGCTTCCGCGAGGGCGCCGCGTTCATCACGCGGAGCGGGCCGCTGGATCCCGGCAAGCCCTTCGAGCTCGTCTTCCTGGGAAGCCACCACGACTCGCGGACGGCCTTCTCGCGCGAGTTCCGCTCGTTCGAGGCGACCCACCAGCTCCCTTCGAGCGTCTATTGGGTCGAGCCGCTCGCGAGCGACGATCCGATCTGGGTGAGGGCGTGGGAGCTCCGCCGCGTCGACGTGGTCGTGCTCTCGCTCTGGCTCGCGCTCGTCTGCGCGATCTTCGCGCTGCGCCGCTACACCTTCCGTGACGCGAGGGTCCTGCGCTGGCTCCATCTCGGCACGATGGTCGTCAGCCTCGCCTACGTCGGCGTCTACCTCGGCGCGCAGCCCTCGGTGACGCAGATGCTCACGCTCGTGGACGTCGTCGTGCGGGGTGGTGATCCGGCGCTCTTCCTCGTCGATCCGCTGCTCTTCGTCGGCTGGATCTTCATCGCCGTCGTCTCGATCGTGTGGGGCCGCGGCGTCTTCTGCGGCTGGGTCTGCCCCTACGGCGCCCTGAGCGAGCTCGCCCGCAAGCTCGCCGACCTCCTGAAGATCCCGCGCTTCGAGCTCCCAGACCGCGTCCACCGTCGGCTCCGATACCTCCGCTACGTCATCCTCGTCGTGCTCGTGGGGACCTTCCTCTACTCCCCGATCGCCGGCGAGCAGGCCGCGGAGATCGAGCCCTTCAAGAGCACCTTCCTCGCGCCCTTCTGGGGCCGCGAGTGGTACTTCGCGGGCTGGTGGCTCCTGCTCTTCGCGCTCTCGACGCTGATGTTCCGGCCCTTCTGTCGCTACCTCTGCCCGATGGGGGCGGGCCTCGCGCTCTTCGGGAGCCTACGGCTCTCGGGGCCGCGTCGACGACGCTACTGCGCGAGCTGCAAGATCTGTCAGCGCGGTTGCGAGCCACGCGCCATCGACGACGACGGCACGATCGATCCGCGCGAGTGCCTGAGCTGCATGGAGTGCGAGCAGACCTACCACGATCGCGATCGTTGCCCGCCCCTCGTGGGCATCGATCGGCTGCTGGCGAAGACACGCGCGACGGCGGCGCGCGCGGACGACGCCCTCGACGCGCGTGACGCGGAGCGGCTCGCGAAGCTCCGCGAGCAGGAAGAGAGGGTGCCATGGCGACCGGGACGCTGAGCGCGTGTGGGGCCCTGGTGCCCCCAACCCGAGCTTCGTTCCGGGTATCCGCGGCCAAGGGCGCGGATGTCGCTCGCCGACCTCCTCGACTGGGCTTTTGCGCGCGGCGCCGAGCGCTGGCCCTCTGGGCGATCGCGCTCGCGCTGCCCGCCAGCGCGCGCGCCGACGTCCTCCGCCCCGCGAGCGGCGAGGAACTGGTGAACACCATCGCGCGGGCGAACGAGGGTGACGTCGTCGAGGTCCCGCCGGGCACGTGGCGCGGCGGCCTGCGCATCGACAAGCGCATCACGCTCCGCGGCGCGGGTGGCGTGATCGACGGCGGCGGTCGGGGCCAGGTGATCACGGTGCTGGCGGCCGGGGCGCGCCTCGAAGGGCTCGTCGTGCGAGGCAGCGGCTTCGACCTCGGCGCCTTCGACGCCTGCGTCTGGACGGCTCCTTCCGCCGAAGGCGTCGAGGTGGTCGACAACCGGCTCTCGGAGTGCGCGTTCGGGATCTACGTGCAGGAGTCGGACGGCGCCCAGATCGTGGGCAACCACGTCGCGGGCCGCCGCGAGGTGCGCGAGCCCGACCGCGGCAACGGCGTGCACTTTCACGACGCGCAGCGGGTGCTGATCCGCGGCAACCACGTCGAGCACACGCGCGACGGCCTCTTTATCGGCGCCACCCACGACAGCGTCATCGAAGACAACCACATCCGCCGCACTCGTTATGGCGTCCACTACATGTGGTCGCACCGCAACCAGATCCGCCGCAACGTCGTGCGCGAGAGCCTCGCGGGCTACGCGCTGATGCAGAGCCACTTCTTGGAGGTCGAGGAGAACGTCGCGCTCCGGAACCGTCGCGCGGGGATGCTCCTGCGCGACGGCCAGGACAACACCCTCCGCGGGAACGTGCTCGCCGAGAACGGGCAGGGGCTCTTCGTCTACAACTCGCTCCGCGAGCGGCTCGAGGAGAACGTCGTCGTCCACAACGGCGTGGGCGCGAAGCTCTGGGGCGCGCTGATGGTCGAGGACGTCTTCTCCGCCAACGACTTCGTCGGTAACTCCCGGCAGATCCTCTACGTGGGGCGCCGCGACCTGGTGTGGGGCGACGAGACCGATGGGAACCACTACAGCGACTACCTCGGCTGGGACCAGGACGACGACGGCCTCGGCGACCGTCCGTACCGTGTCGACGCTTGGAGCGGCGCGCTCACCGAGCGACACCCGGTCGTCGTGCTGCTGATGCGGAGCCCGGCGCTCGAGCTGCTCTCTCACCTCGAGCAGCGCCTGCCGATGTTGCGAACCTTCACGGTGATCGATCGCGCGCCTCGGATGCGCGCGTCGCCTCGGCTGCGGCCTGCGATGGAGCGCATCCGCGAGCTCGGCGGTGGCCTCGGGCGTGTGGCGCAGCCGATGGACTCGAGCGACCGCTTCGCCCATTGAAGGGCGCCGGCGTGAAAACTCACACGTCCCCGTGAGGCCTGACTCAGGTCATGGAGCCGAGGCGCGAGGGGGACTACCCCGAAGACACGAGGCACCCGCCTCGCGAGCCGGCCGATGCAGACCTTGACCATCGATGACGTGACGGTGCGTTTCGGCAAGGTCCGGGCGCTCGAGTCCTTCGCGCTCGAGCTCCACGCCGGCCAGGTCGTCATGCTCGCTGGCCCCAACGGGGCCGGGAAGTCGACGCTCATCCGCGTGCTCCTCGGCCTCGTCTCGCCCGACCGAGGCGCGCTGCGAGTCGACGGACGGCTCGTGCGCGTCGACCGCGCGTTTCGTAACCGCCTCGCCTACCTGCCAGAGTCGGTCGCCTTCGCCGAGTCGCTCACCGGCCGAGAGGTCGTCGCGTTCTTCGCGTCCGCCCGGGGTGTCGCCCGGGCTCGCGTCGACGAGGTCCTCGAGCGCGTCGGTCTCGCCGACGCGCGACGCCGGGCGGTCCGCGGCTACTCGCGCGGCATGCGGCAGCGCCTCGGGCTCGCGGTCGCCCTCGTCGCGCCGAGCGATCTGCTCATCCTGGACGAGCCGACCGGCGGGCTCGACCAGGACGCGCTCAGCCTGCTCTGGTCGGTGCTCGACGAATGGCGCGCGGCGGGGCGCATCGTGCTGCTCGCGAGCCACGAGATCGCGCTGCTCGAGCATCGGGTCGATCGCCTCGCGCTCCTCTCGGAGGGTCGACGCGTCGCTGAGGGCACCCCGGCCGATCTGCGGCGAACGGCGGGGTTGCCGCTCCGCGTGCAGCTCGAGCTCGACCCCGCGGCTCCGACGCGCGACGCGCTGAAGGCCGCGCTCGGCGAGATGGGCGCGCCACGCTTCGACCACGACGCCACGCACGTCGAGCTCGAGCTAGAGCCACACGCGCTCGTGCGCCTCTTCGAGCTCGGCGCCGAGCGCCGCGCCGCCATCCGCGACCTCCGCGTCGTGGCCCCACCCTTCGACGAGGTCTACCGTCGCTTGCTCTCGGAGGCCGCGTGAGGATCCCCTTCCCCGTCGGCCGCGCGCTCGCGCTGCACGAGCTCCGCGAACGCACCCGCGACCGCTGGGTGCTCGTCATCAGCGCGCTCTTCGCGCTCCTCGCCTCCGCGGTCGGCCTCTACGGGCGCAGCGCCGAAGGCAACGTGACGGCCATCACTGGGCCGAGCCTGGTCACCCTCGCGAGCCTCTTCGTGCCGCTCGTGGCGCTCGCCCTCGGCTACGACGCCATCGTCGGCGAGCGCGAGCGCAACACCCTCGGCCTGCTCCTCTCGCTGCCGGCGTCCCGCGTCGAGGTCGTGCTCGCGAAGTTCGTGGGCCGCGGCGTGGCGCTCGCCGCCGCGGTCGGCGTCGGGCTCGGCGGCGCGATGCTGGCCGCCGCCCAGGGCGAGGCGCGGACGCTCGCGGCCCTGATCGGCCCGACCATCGCGCTCGGCCTGACCTTCGTCTCCGTCGGCATGCTCGTCTCGTCGCTCACGAGCCGGCAATCGACCGCGGCGAGCTTCGTCATCGCGCTCTGGTTCTTGCTCGTCTTCTTCTACGACCTCGGCCTGCTCGCGCTGCTCGTCGCGACGGACGGCGCGGTCGGGGACGGCACCATCGCCTCGCTCGTCGTCGGCAACCCGACGGGCCTCTACCGCGTGACGCTGCTGAGCGCGCTCAGCGGTCCGAGCGCGCTGCCGGATCTCGGGCTCGACGTGAGCCTGCCGAGCTCGACGGGACGCGCGGCGCTCTGGCTCGCGTGGATCCTCGGGCCCCTCGTCCTGAGTGGCCTCGTCCTGTCCGCGAGGAGGGCGTTGAGATGAGCTGGATCCGAAGAGGGGCCCTTCTCCTCGCGATCGGCGCGACGATCGGCGCGACGATCGCGTGCAACGAACGAGAGGTCGAGCGCGTCGACGTCCGCGCGATCGCGATCGAAGGACACCACGAGTGCGCGAGCTGCGGAATGATCATCCGCGAGCAGCCCTCCCCACGCGGCCAGCTGGTCCATCGCGACGGCACGCGCGCGTTCTTCTGCTCGCTCGCCGATCTCGCGGCCTACCACGACATGCCCTCGCCGCACGGGCGCGTGCTCGGCGCGTGGGTCGAGGCCCTGCCGGTTGAGCTGGATCCAGCAGCCCACGACGTCGCCGAGCAAGCTTGGATCGACGTGAACGCAGCGCACTTCGTCGTGGGCGGCGCGCCGCGGCGCGTGATGGGAATCCCCGCGCTCACCTACGAGTCGGCGGACGACGCCAGCCGCGTCGCGGCTCGTTCGGGCGGACGCGCGCTGCGTTGGCAGGAGGCGATGCGCGCCCTCGGCGGCGCGCACTGACCCAGCGCCCATTCGATCCCGTCCCATCCGCCTCCTCTCGCCGACCTTCCAGCCGCCACGAAACCCGAGCCCCCGAGAGCCCCGATGAAGAACCACTCCCCACTCCCGCCCGGAAGCCCGAGCCGCGTCGCGCCGCCGTCTCGACCTCAGAGCTCGCGCTCGCTGCCCTGCGACGCGAGCGCCATCCTCCGCCTCCTCTCGCGAGGCGGCTCGGGCTTCCGGGCGGGAGCGCTCGGCGCCATGCTCCTCGCGCTGGCCTCGTGCGGCGGCAGCGAAGCGACCTCCGAGGAGCCCGCCGCCGAACAGGCCGCGACAGCGAGCGCGACGAGCATGGCCGGCGCCCGCGGCGGCGCCGCCGCGTTCGATCCGAACGCCCCCGAGTACCAGGGCGACCACTCGCTCACCGGCGACCCAACCGCGGGCGCGGCCGTCTACCAGGCGAACTGCGTCGCGTGCCACGCGGCGGACGGACGGGCGAACGGTGGCGTGACCGGCGCCGACCTGGTCGGGGATCCCCGCCGGCTCGCGAAGAACAACGACACGCTCCTGCGCGCGATCCGCGACGGCGTGCTCGACGCGAGCCCGGCGATGCCACCGCACCGCGACATCCTCACCGACGAGCAGATCTGCGACGCCCTCGCCTACGTCCGGTCGACCTTCGGCGGCACGCAGGAGTAGCGGCGGACGGCCCGCGTCCGCTTCGAAGCACCGCGTGAAGGAATCGGTACTGGGTACGGGTGAAGGAATCGGTACTGGGTACGGGGTGGAAGGGGGTCGGGGTTGGGATAAGGAATCGGTACTGGGTACGGGGTGGAAGGGGGTCGGGGTTGGGTGGCGCCGGGGGCGCGTGGGGTTGGGGGACCCCCGTCGGGGGGTAGTCGGGCTCGGATCCGGCGGTGACGGACGGAGGGATGCCCGGCTCGGGCTGGTGCCGGGCCGGGCAGCGCGCGCAGGCGCGCCTCTGCGCTCAGTCGGGTGGGTCGCCGCTCCGGCGGCCGGCCTTGGGGCCGGCTTGTGCGCCGTCGGCGATGTCGTCGTGGTCCGCGACGTCGTCGTCAGCATGGTCGACCGGTGAGTCGTCGTTGGGCGCGCGGCGTGCGCCGCGTTTTGCGGTGAGGGACGCGAGGGCGTCGGCGTCGAGGTCAGCGCGCGGGGCAAGGTCGCTTTGGAGGGTCGGCACCCAGGGGACGACCGCTTCGCGGCGCTCGGCTTCGCGCTCGGCGGCCTCTAGCGCTCGGGCTCGCCGCGCTTCCTG
>JAHBWH010000077.1 GCA_019637115.1 Myxococcales bacterium
AGTTCGACAGCGCCTTCCGCGCCGGGCCCGTCGTCATCTCGGCGCCGACCGGATCGGGCAAGTCCACGCGCGTGCCGGCCTGGCTGCTGGAGGGCGCGCGAGCGGGTCAGCAGGTGTGGGTGATCGAGCCGCGGCGCGTGGCGTGCCGAGCGCTGGCCAGCCGCGTGGCGTCGACGGAGGGCACACGCCTCGGGGCGCGGGTGGGCTACCGCGTGCGCGACGACGACCGCACGAGCGCCGAGACCCAGCTGATCTTCGCCACGCCAGGCATCGCCCTGCGTCAGCTGGCCGAGGTGCGCGCCTGTCGCGCGGTGGTGGTGGACGAGCTCCACGAGCGACGACTGGACGTCGACCTCTTGTTGGCGCTCTTGCGTCACGAGCGGGAGGCCGGGCTGGTGGTGATGTCCGCCACGTTCGCCGGCGACGAGATCGCGGCGAGCCTGCGCGGCGCCCACCTGCACGCCGAGGGGCGCCTCTTTCCGGTGCGCGTCACGCACGTGGGAGACCGGCCGCCGGACCGCCACGAGCTGGTGGAGCGCGTGGAGCAGGCCCTCGCGCGCGCCGCCGACGATCCGGGTGACGTGCTGGTCTTCCTGCCGGGCAAGGGCGAGATCAACGCCGTGTACGAGCGCCTCGCGCCACGTCGCGATCTCACCACGTTGACGTTGCACGGCGGGCTCACGCTCGACGAACAAGCGCGCGTGTTCGAGCCCGCGTCCAAGCGCAAGGTCATCTTGAGCACCAACGTCGCCGAGACGTCGCTCACCGTGCCCGGCGTGGGCGTGGTGATCGACTCGGGGCTGGTGCGGCGCACGCGCTATCACCAGGGGCGCGGCTTCCTCACGCTGATGCCCATCGCGGACGACAGCGCCGAGCAGCGGGCGGGGCGCGCTGGCCGCACGGCCGCGGGCGTCTGTTATCGCCTGTGGAGCCAGAGCGCGCGGCTCGCGCCGACCACGCCCCCCGAGGTGCACCGCGAGTCGCTGGTGCCGCTGGTTCTGGGCGCGGCCGGCGCAGGCGTTCCCGTGCGCGCGCTCCCCTTCCTGGACCCGCCCAAGGAGCACGCGCTGCTGCAAGCCGAGGCCGAGCTGCGGGCGCTGGGCGCTCTCGACGACGCGGGCGGCGTGACCCGCGAGGGGCTCGCGCTCTCGAGCCTCCCTCTCGACGCCTACGCGGGCCGGCTGGTCGTGGAGGCGCAGGCCCGCCGCGAGCTCGGCGAGCACGCGTTGGCGGACGACGTGGTGGCGTTGGTCGCCGCGCTGGCCGTGGGGCGCCCGCTGTTCGAGGGGCCGCCACGCGAGCAGGACCTCGCGGACGGCTCCGACCTGCGCGCCGGCGGTTGCGACGTGGTGGCGCTGGTGCGTGCGATGCGTGAAGGGAACGCCGGCCGCGACGGTTTGCATCCGGTGGCGCTGCGCGAGGCGCGCCAGCTGCAAGAGCGTTTGCGGCAAGCGCTGAGGTGGCCTGGGCGCGAGGGCGCGCGCGCGGCCACCGACGCGATCGATCGGCACGCGATCGCGAGGGTCATCTTGGCCGCGGATGCGCGGTCTGCGTACATCGCGCGCCACCGCAAGCGCGAGACCGCCTGGGCCAACGGGGGCCCCGAGCTGGACCTCGGCCGTGAGAGCGCAGTGCGCTGGAAGCTGGAACGCGACGCCGGGCGACGCGGTGTGCCCAAGGTGGACGCGATGCTGGTGCTGGACACGCGCGCCCTCGGCACCACCCCGCGCGAGACCCGCTTGATCGCCACCTGCGCCATGCCCGTGCCGCTGGCGTGGCTCGTGGAAGCTGGGCTCGGCGAAGAGCGCCTCGGCAGCGTGACGCGCGCGCGAGGGCGCATCGTGGCCAACCTGGAGCGGGTCTACGCGGGCACCGTGCTGGCCACCCGAGAGGCCGAGCCTGAGGGGCCGCTGGCGCGCGAGGCCATCGCCAAGCTCTTCTTGGAGGGCCGCTTGTTCAAGGGCGCGCTCGCCGACGCCGAGCGCCGCCTCGGTGAGCGCGCGCTCGCCGCCGGGCTCGCGGGCACGCACCTGGGCGACACCCTGGGCCTGTCTCCGACGAAGGCCCCGCCGCCACTCGACGTGTTCCTCGCAGAGCGTCTGCTCGAGCTGGGCGTGGAGCGCCTGACCGATCTCGCGCTCCTATCCGCCGAGGACCTGCTTCCCGAGGCGCTGCCAGAGTACGAACGTGAGCTGCTGACCCGAGAGTTCCCGCCGCGCGTGAGCGTGGGCGACGCCGAGTACGTGAGCGAGGTCGACGTGGCGCAGCGGCTCGTGACGCTGCGCATGGTGCGCGGGCAGCGCACCACGCCGCCGCCCGCGCAGTACATCCCGCGCTTCGGAGGCTTCAAGGTCTGCGCCGAGGCCGGCCGTGTCCTGCACGTCGTGCGCGGGCCCACGCGCACCTAGCAGCCTGTTGTAGTACCGGCCTCCGGCGTCCGCCCACCGGGCGGGGCCTGGCTCCTGCGCCGCGTCTTCGTCGTCGACGTCACGACCTGCCGGGGGCGGTCGTGGGCCTCTCACGCAGACCTCGGCTTCGAGACCTGCCCTGAAGCCGTCGAGGGGCCTCGACCTCTTCGTGAACGCCGCGAGGCCCGCGCCCTCGCTCGCGTCAATCCTCGGCGCGCTCCCAGGTCACCGTCTCCACCTGCATCGCATCGACGACTTCGCCATCACGAACCAGCTCGACGGTCGTCGTGCCTGCGCCCGCGATGTCGAACGTGACGTCCGCCTGCCACGTGCTGCCGCTCTCTCCGACCTGCTCGGTGATCTCGCCGATCGAGCGCAGCGAGAGAGGACCCTCACCGACCTGGAGCCCATCGAACTCGTGTACCGAGAGCATGAGCCCCGCGACGCCTTCCTCGTGAGCGGCGTAGGGATACGTGACGCACGCCCCCTCCGCGGTGCAGCCGACGTACACGGAGTCGCCCGGCTCGCTCCACACCCCCGAGGAGAAGAGCCCACCGAGCGAGACCTCGACGGCCTCGCCGAGGGTCGCCGTGAGGGCGTCGCCGAGCGCGTCTCTGTCGACGCAGCCGGCGGCAGCGAGCGAGCAGAGAGCCGAAACCAGCGTGAGGGACCGGAAGGAAGCGATGCGCATGATGGAACCTTTCTCGAAGTGCGCCCCCGATGGCGCCGTCGCGTTGGATTTTGCAAGCCACGGACCAAGCCCCGTGCGGCCGCTGAAGGCCGCGGGGCTCGGCGCGGCAGGACCCCGTCCGTCGACGCGCAGCCGGTCGGTGAGCGCCGCTCGCGTACGCACACGATGTCTACGCGAGCGGGGAATCGCCCCGCATCTCCGAGCGCGAATGCGTCGCGCGAGTCGAGCCGACGCGCGCGCTCATCGTCACGAACTCGAGCGGCCCGCGCAGCGCCATGGCTGGCTGCTGGCTCAGCATGCGCCAAGAGGCTGTGGCTCAGATTCACGGTCTCAACGCACGCCAATCGATGAGGCAGAGAACGGCATGCAATGGGAACTCGTCGCGAGCGCGACGGAGTCTCGCCGGGCTGCGCGACGGCGTCTCGCCGGGCTGCGCGTCGGAGTCTTCGGGGCTGCGTGACTTCGCGCGGACTGCGAGCCTCGGACCGTCGGCGCCCGATTCGACCTCGCGGGGGTGGTGACGACGCCGCGTTCGCGCGCACCGCGGGTCGGGGGCTACGGCGCGGCGTAGAAGCGTTCGACGTCGTCCGTGAACTCCAGTCGCTCCATCGGGTAGATCCGCTGGAAGACGCGGGGCTGGGCCGCTCCCTCGGGCACGAACATCAAGCGCGGCACGTCGCTGCGGGAGTCACGGAGCACGTCATCGAAGGGCCGCTGCTGGAACGCGGCGTCGAGGTAGAAGAGGTACGGCCGGATCCACGCGCCATAGTCGACCTCGTCGAGCTCGGCCGTCGCGAGCACCAGCTGCTCCCCACGGTCGAGCGCGCCGGCCAGACCGAGCGCGTGAAGGCCGCGGCCTTCCGCCGTGCGCGCGACCACGCCGAACTGCGGATCGGCCAGCACCCACCCATGCCCGGCCACGTACACCTCGACGACCACATGGCCCGCGCCCGCCTCCGCGGTGGCGACATCCTCACGCTTGAGCGAGAGCACGCGGGCCTTGAAGCCCGCCACCTGAAGCGCTCCGGCAAGCAAGATCGAGTACTCGGTGCATCGCAGCGGCTCCCCCTCGAGGCTCGCGCGCCACAGCGTCTCTGGGTGGGTCGACGCGGCGTCGCGGCCCCCATCATGGCTGGTCAGCTCGTGCACCCAGCGCGTCAGCCGCTCCACCTGCGCGAGCCCAGCGTCGGCCCCCGCGAGGACCTCGTCCAGCGCCGCCACCTCTCGAAAGCGCTCGAGCGGCGGCTCGGCGGGGTCGTGCCACGCGAACCCAGGTGAAGGCGCGGGAGCCTGCGCAGGCGCTGCCTGCGAGGGGTGGCAGCCGAACGAAAGGGTGAGGAGCAAGACGATCGAGAGATGGCGCATCGGATCTCCTTGGTGGGCCGCGATCGGCCCGCGTCGTCCTCTACGCGCAGCCCGCGCCATCGATGTCATCTCGCGCACCATGAGCCGCCGGGCCGAGGGGCGAAGCGCCAATGGTGCGTGGCTTCCGTCGTGTCTTTGGACAATGCAAATAGATGCGAACCAAGAGAAAGGTTGACTGAATGTGTGACGACGTGGGTAGGCGATCGTGAACATGAACGCACATCACGTTTTGGCCGCAGCCGTGGAAACTCGGAAAATCACGGAAATTTAGGTTGGCACGGGGCTGGCATGGGCAGCGTCCGAGCTCGCGATCACGCGGCTCATACCGGTTCCAGGAATGGTTTTTTCAGCAATCGGGTAAATCATGACCAAGAAGTTCAGCGCGCATCTCGCCCTCTCTCTCCTCTCGGTGAGCGTCGCGCTCGGCTGCAGCAGCAGCCGCAGCGCATCCGATGATTCGATGGATTCGATGGCCGACGCAGGCCCGATCGACCACGACGCGCAGGCGCCTCCGGTCGACGAGGTCGCGCCCGATGCACCTCGACCGTCCGACCCGGACCGCGTCATCACGGACGAGGACTGGCAAGCCGCGGTTCGCTCACTCTGCGACGCCTTGGACGCCTGCGGTGGCGAAGACGCCTTGCCGCTCGCGCCAGAGGATGACGAAGGCTTCGAGGATGAGGGCTCAACCTTCGACGAGCTCTGCGACGATCCCACCGGCGCCGGGAGCGTCGGAGGCGATCTCTGGCGGCTCGTCTTCGAGTCGCAGGCGTGTGCGTCCGCGAACACGCTGCTCCTCGAGTGTGGCGCCGCAGCGCTCGACGCCTCGTGCGTCGAGGACGAGGACGAGGATCCGTGTGCCGCCGAAGAGCAACTGGTGATGGACTCGTGCAGCTGGGCCGCGCTCGGCTCGGAGTGAGCGCTCGTCGATCGGATGTCATCGACGCCACTTCGCGGGCATCGCGAGGCCATCGGCAACGTTGAAGGCGCAAGCAGGCTCCGCACGACGCGGCGATGCGCGGCCCGGCCAGCCCGAGCCGCTCGGCCTGCGAGCAGACTGATCCAGGATCGGCGTCGAGTGATTGGTGGTCTGGGTGCGGGCACGCACCTGGGCGACGTCCTGGGCCTGTCTCCGACGAAGGCCCCGCCGCCACTCGACGTGTTCCTCGCAAAGCGTCAGCTCGAGTTGGGCGGGAGCTTCTCGCGCGGCCCGGAGGCTGACGAGCTGCTCGCGCAGCTCGTCAGCTGGGGGATCCCGACCGTGCGTTGAGGGCCGCGCTCGCGGGATCGTCAGCCGAGGCCGGAGAGAGGCCCGTTGCCCTCGAGCGCGAAGCGGTTCACCTCGATCCCCGCAGCGTGGAGCATCGAGATGTAGAGGTTGGGCAGCGGCGCGCCGCCTTCGACGACGATGTGCCGACCCGTCCGGACCGCGCCGCGCCCGTGCCCGCCGAGCAGGATGGGGAGGTTCGTGTGCCGGTGCACCGGACCCGACTGCTGCGGCGTGAGGTCGCCGAGCGCGGTGCCGCTGCGGTGGCCCGTGCCATCGAGACCGCCACCGAAGAGGACGAGCGTGTTGTCGAGCAGCGTCGTGCCGTCGCCCTCCTCGAAGCGCTGGAGCGTGCGGAGCAACCGGCCGAATTGCTCGACCTGCCAGGCGTTGATCGCCTCGATGCGCTGGATGTCCGTGTTGCCGGACTCGAGGTGGCTCATCGCGTGGTGGTTGCTCGTGATGCGGTTGCCGCCGACCGTGATGTGGTCGTGCACCGAGCCCTGCTTCTGCATCATCATCGAGACGACGCGCGTGCGGTCGCACTGGAAGGCGAGCGCCATCACGTCGAAGAAGAGCTGCACGTGGGTCGGGAAGTCGTAGCCGCTCTCGGGCGGCGGTGACCCCGGATCGCACGAGCGGCCGGGCTCCGAGTCGAGGCGCACCTCGAGCGCGCGGATGCCCTCGAGGTACTCGTCGAGCTTCTCGTTGTCGCGGGTGCCGAGGCGGCCACGCAGTCGGCGCACGTCGTCGAGCACGCCGTCGAGCACGCTCCGCTCGAGCGCGATGCGCCGGTCTCGCTCGATCGCCGACTCGCCGGGATCGAAGCCCGCGAAGAGGCGCTCGAAGACCGCGCGGGGCGACCGCTCGCGCTCGGCGGGCGTCGTCTCGTTGACCCAGCTCAGGTTCGCTTGATAAATCGGCGCGTAGCCGGAGTCGCCGCCGTATCCGCCGAAGGTGCTCAGCACGAGGTTCGGGATCTCGGGCGTGTACTCGCGGAGGTGCTGCGCGGCGAGGATGTCGATCGACTGACCGTTGCGGATGTCCGAGCCGGAGGTCTTGCGGATGCGTGCGCAGGTGAGGAACGTCGCGGTGTCACGGGCGTGGTCACCGGGGCCGTCGTCCGAGACGGTGCCGTCGGCGTAGGTGTAGCGACCCTGGCCCGGGCGGTTGTGCAGACCCGAGATCACGCTGAAGTGATCGCGCATGTCCTCGAGGGGGCGCAGCATCGAGGGCATCGCGTAGCCCGCGCCCTCGGTGGTCGGCGTGAAGTTGCGCCGGATGATGCCGTGCGGGACCCAGACCCACGCGAGGCGGACGCGGCGGTCCTCCTGGGCCTTGGCGCGCTCGCGCATGGTGCGAGGCGCCATGGCCTCGAGGTAGGGGAGGGCGATCGCGGCGCCCGCGCCACCGAGGAAGGCTCGGCGTGACAGTCGGAAGCTCATCGGCTCACCTCGTTCGTATGGCCCACGGTACGGAAGACGTCGTCCAGGAGGGTCTCGGCGAGCACGGAGCGGAGCGAGCCGCCCTCCGCGTTCGCGCGCGAGACGATGCCGTCGACGATGCAGTGGTCGGCGGCGCGGAGGCTGCGGCCGAGCACGTAGGAGAGCAGGTGCTCTGTGACGCAGCCGCCGAAGCGGGGGTCGTCGGCGAGGAACTGGCCGAGCTCCTGCGGGCCGTCGAACGAGCGGCCGTCGGCCAGCTGACCGAGCGAGTCGATCGGCGCGCCGGTCTCGTCCTCGGTGCGCCACGCGCCGACGGCGTCGAAGGCCTCGAGCGCGAAGCCGAGCGGATCCATGACGTCGTGGCATGTCGCGCACTCGGGATCGGCGCGGTGCTGCTCGAGCCGCTCGCGCAGGGTGACGACGGTGCCGTCGGGGTCGGTCGTCTCGTCGTTGAAGGCCTCGACGTTGTCGGGCGGCGCGGGCGGAGGCGCGCAGAGGAAGCGCTCGAGCAGGTACTCGCCACGCTTCACCGGCGACGTGCGGTTGGGCATCGAGGTCACGGTCAGCAGCGAGCCCTGCGTGAGCAGGCCGCCGCGCGGGCTGCCCGCGGGGAGGCGCACGCGGCGCATCTCGTCACCCTCGACGCCTTCGATGCCGTAGTGGGCGGCGAGGCGCTCGTTGACGAAGGTGAAGTCGGCGGTGACGAGGGTCGAGAGCGGCAGATCCTCCTCGATGACGTGGCGGATGAAGAGGCGCGTCTCCTCGAGCATCGCGGCGCGGAGCGCCGGGTCGAAGCCCGGGAAGAGGTCCGGCGCGGGGCTCGAGTAGGCGAGGCGGTAGACCTTCAGCCAGCGGACCGCGAACTCGTCGAGGAACGCGTCGAAGCGCGGGTCCGCGATCATGCGATCCATCTGCGCGCGGATCGCGCCGGTGTCGTTGAGCGCGCCCGCAGCCGCAAGCTCGAAGAGCTCGTCGTCGGGCATCGTGGCCCAGAGCGCGTAGGAGAGGCGCGAGGCCAGCTCGTAGCCGTCGAGCTCGCGGATGCCCTCGCCGTGCGTCTCGGGGCGGAAGAGGAAGCTCGCGCTGAGGAGCGCGGAGCGGATGCCCTGCGAGAGCGCGAGCTCGAAGGTGCGGCCCTCGGCCGCGTCACCGACGAGCGTCGCGAAGGCGTCGAGCTCGGCCTCGCTCACCGGGCGGCGCCAAGCGCGCGGGAGGAAGCGCTCCCCGAACGCGCGCCCACACGCCGCCGCCCCGTCGCTCGCCGGATCACAAGTGCCGGCGTAGCGCGCGACGAAGTCGGAGCGGCGGGCGTACTCGAGCCCGATCTCGCTCACGATGTTGTTGAGGCCCTCGATCGCGACGGGGCCGATCGTCAGGACGTCGGCGTCGTTGAGGAAGCCCGCGTGGCTCTCGTTGTCGGGCGGGAGCGTGGCGGTCGCAGGGCGGCCGACGTCGGGGCCGAAGAGCTCCGCGAGCGTCCGGTCGATCTCCGTCCGGTTGAGCCGGTGGAGGGTGACGAACCCGGGGCTCTGGTCGATTCGAGCGCAATAGTCCGAGCTGGGTCGCTCGGTCGGATCACTCGAGCCGGGATCTCCGATGGCCCCCTGGCAGCCCAGGAGAGGCACGATCACCGCGATGGCGAGGCGAGAACGGGGCATGGTGGGTTGATCCAGTGCAAACCGGGGACCATGCGCGAGCGGTGTTCTCTTTGTGGGTGCCGTTCGCGAGATCGTTGGGGAATCTCGAATGGGGGTTGGGGACCCTGGACCCCAGTGGGGTCTGGGGTCCAGAGCACACACGCCCATGAGCGTCCGATGTCCGGACAGCGAGCGAATCGGGGGCGCTCGACCCCATGCGTTGATGGAGGTCCGCCGATGTGGGGTCGCAAGGGACCATCCTCCTGCCTGTCGGAGATCGGGCGGCGAGGGGGTCTCATATCGCCCGCACGACTCCATCCGAATGCCGAGTCGTGAAGAGCGCGCCGACGCGGCCACGGGAGCTCACCCGATGAGAGGCTTGGTTACCGCTCGCGTGGAAGCGGAGGAACGCAGCGCGCTCCCATCGATCACCTCACCGAGAGTCCCAGGCGGAGGACGGTCGTGGCCGGGTCCGGGAGAGCATCGAACGATGACCGAACCGTGACGGAATCGCCGAGGTCGCTTCGTTAGTTTGGTTCACATGGTGCGTCGCTGGATTGGCCGAGCGTTCTTGAAGGCCTTCGGGTGGGAAGGCGAAGGGGCCCCGCCCGAGCATGGGCGCTACGTCCTCATCGCGGCGCCGCACACGAGCAACTGGGACTTCCCCTTCACGCTCGCGTTCGCGTGGGTCTACGGCATCGAGATGCGGTGGATGGGCAAGCACACGCTGTTCGAGGGACCGAAGGGCTGGTTCTTCCGGAAGGTGGGCGGCCTGCCGATCGTGCGCCACGAGCGCCGGTCGGTAGTCCAGCAGATGGTCGACCTCTTCGACGAGCGCGCGAAACTGCCGCCGGGCGATCCGAAGCGGAAGCTCGCCCTCGTCGTACCGGTCGAGGGCACACGCTCGCGCGTCGACCACTGGAAGAGCGGCTTCTACCACATCGCCCGCGGCGCGAACGTGCCCATCGTCCTCGGCTACCTCGACTACGCGCGCAAGCGCGGCGGCTTCGGCCACGTGCTCGAGCCGACGGGGGACCTGCGCGCCGACATGGACGAGCTGCGCAGGTTCTATGCCGACAAGGTCGGCAAGTTCCCCGAGCGCTTCGGCCCGATCGTGCTCGCGGAGGAAGAGCCCGCGCTGCAGCAAGCGAGCTGAGCGCGCGCCGTCATCGCTTGACCCAGCGGTTGCCTTCCGTGCTCGGGCCGACGTGGCGCGCGAGCCATCGGTTCACGTCGTCGCCCTCGGCGAAGACCTCGCGGACGTGCTCGATGGCCTCGCCCGAAAAGAGCCACGGCGCGATCGGGAGACGGCGCGCCGTCGTCAGCCCCTTGTGCCGTAGGAAGCGCGCGTTGGGGTGATCCTTCGGGTAGCCCCGCGCGACCGTCTTCAGCGCCTCTCCGCCGATCTCGAGACCGCTCGACTCCGCCCGCGCGACGCGCTCGGCCAAGTCGGCGCCGTGCTCCTCGTCGGCCGCCGCCGCGAGGTATCGCCGGACCTGATCGGGCAGCATCGCGTGCATCCCCGTCGCCACGAAAAGGTGGTCCTTCTCGAGGTGGACGTAGTAGACGAGGCCGCGTCGGCCGTCCTCGAAGACCACGCTGCCGTGCGTCTTGTAGGGAGGCTTGCCCTTCGCGAAGCGGACGTCGTTGTAGATGCGGAAGACCTTGGCCGCGCCGAGCTCGGGCTCGAGGTCGCTCGCGAGCGCCTCGAAGGGCCGCCGGAGGTTCTCCTCGTAGCGGGTCTTGTTGGCGCCGAACCACTCGCGGTCGTTGTTCTGCTCGAGCTCGCGAAGGAACGCGATCGTGGCGTCGGAGAAGCCGCGGAAGTCGGGCTCCACGCGGCGCCTGCCCGCGGCGGTCTTCGCGCCCACGGCGGCCTCTGTGTCTGCCGGGCGCTTCATCGTGGAGGCGCTCGTGCCTGCGGTCTTCGTGCCTGCGGCGCTCTTCTTCGTAGGGCTCTTCATCGTGGAGGCGCTCGTGCTCACGACCGGTGTCTTCTTCGCGGGTGTCGTCTTCGCGGGCGTCTTCTTCGCGGGCGTCGTCTTCGCGGGCGTCGTCTTCGCGGGCGTCTTCTTCGCGGGCGTCTTCTTCGCGGGGGTCGTCGTCACGGGTGTCTTCTTCGCGGGCGTCTTCTTCGCGGGCGTCTTCTTCGCGGGCGTCTTCTTCGCGGGCGTCTTCTTCGCGGGCGTCGTCGTCACGGGTGTCTTCTTCGCGGGTGTCTTCTTCGTCGCCATCGGTCCTCCGTGCGCAGCGGAACAGCCACTCAATCGGCGGGGCGGCAGCGGAAGCGTTGGATCGGCGCGCCGGTGGCTTCGCCCACGTGCCAATAGCCGTCGCTCGTCCACGCGATCGCCTCACCCTGTCGCTCGGCGCCGGTCGGGACGGAGTGAAGGTCGCGCTCCGCGAGGGTCTCGAGGCGGAGCGGATCGACGAAGGCGAAGAACGCGCCGCCATAATATCGGCCGATGAGCGCGCCGCATCGGGGATGCAGGTCGGCCGCCGTGAACATGCTGACGCTGGCGATCCGCTCGACGCGGCTCAGCGGGATCTCTTCGTGGAAGGTGAGCGTCGTGGCTTCGCCAGGGCGGAAGGGCGCCGAGTAGACGCGGATGTGGCCGATCGGCGGGCGCTTGGTGAGCAGCCAGAGGACGCCGTGATCGTCGACGACGAAGGCCTCGGTGTCGCGCGCGCCGTCGGGGAAGACCAGCTCCGCGCTCTCCACGTCGTCGGCGCTCGTCGGTGCGCCGCGCGGATCGGGCTCGCGCCAGCGATGCACGAAGACGCTGGCGTAGGCGCTCGCGTTGTCGCCGACGTCGCCGATGTACAGGCACGCGCGATCTCGGTCGTCGTCGTCGCACGGGCCGCGCGCGAGCTCCTCCCAGTCGCGGTTGCGCAAGGTGGGGAAGGCGACGCGCGCGAGGGTGTCGCCGTTGGCCGCGATGGCGAAGAGCTCGGCGGCGTGCCCGGAGTCGTTGTGGGCCCAGAAGACGTCGTCGTCGAAGCGCGAGGTGACGATGCCGGACACCTCGGGCAGGGTCGCCGGCGTGGTCCCCGTGACCTCGGGGCCGTCGAGGTGGAAGCGCCCGTCGGGCCGGTCGAGGAGGCAGCGGCAGAGCTCGTCGAAGGCGCTTGGAGCGTCGGAGTCGGGGGCGTCTGGCGTCCCCGTCGCGTCGGCGGGGGCGTGGGTAGGAGCGTCGGCAGGGTCGGGTGCGGCGTCCTCCGCCGGTGGAGTGTCGCCGCAGGAGGCGATCAGGAGCAGCCACGAGAAGGAGAGCGCGCGCACCATGGGCGCGAGAGCATAGCAGCGCGTCGTGGCGTCGAGGTCCGCTCCTCCCTCCCACGGGCCTATGCTCGCTTCGCTCGCGCCGTTGGGTAGGGCGGCTTGTCAAGACGGCTGAGCTTCTGCTCAGGCGGCGAGGGCGCTGGTCTCGACGAGCTCGAAGCGGAAGGGGATGGGCGCGCGGGCCTCTTCTTGCTCGAGCAACAAGAGCATGAGGTCCGTCGAGGTGACGAGGCCGACGAGGCGGTCGACGGCGTCGAGCACGGGGACGGCGTCGATCTTCCGCTCCGTCATCACGCGCACGAGCTCGGCGACGGGGGTCGTCGGCTCACACGTGATGGGGGAGGGGGTCATCGCCTCGGCGATGTGCCGCGCGTCGAACTCGAGGGTGCCCTCCTTCGTCGGGCGGGCGAGCAGCAGCAGGTCGCGGTCGGAGGCGATCCCGAGCAAGGTGCCGCCGGCGGCGACGGGCAAGTGCCGGATGCGATGGCGCTCCATGATGGACCACGCCTGCGCGAGCGAGAGCTCGGGCGGCGCGATGAGGACTCGGCGGGTCATGGTCTCGCGGGCTTGCATGCGGTCGATTTGCAGCATGGGCCGTGCCGAAGCGTTTCGTCGTGTTCTGGTGGGGCTCGGGGTGGACGGGATGCAAGGCCGGCGCCGAGGCGGAGCGCCGCACGCACGATCTGCGCGCTGCGCGGGGTTTGGGTGTGGGGTGGGCTCGCGGGTGTCGTCGCCACAGCGCGCTTTTCGACGTGAGCTGGGTCGAGCTGCCGGCCGGATGTCACACCCTGCTAATATGTTCAGCACCTCGGTTGACCTGATCGCGTGTTCAGCTTAGATCGGAGGTGCCAATCATGATTCCCTCGCCCGACCCGCTCCCCCTCTTCCGCACCCTCCACGGGCCCCATGGCCTTGGGGCGGGGGCCGTGGCGCGTTCAGAAAGTCACGTGATCTCAGTGGCTTCGGATGCGCCCGAGGTGAAGCGCTCCGAGCGCGCCCGGCCCGAGAGTTCCGACCTGCGTTCTTCCGACCTGCGTCCTGGTCTGCGCAAGGTCGGGCAGCGGCCCGAGGAGCGCTCCGAGGAGCCCGAAGAGCCTCGATGGCCTGCGGGGCGCCTCGTCGAGCTGACCGGGCGGGGAGACACGGCGCGGACGAGCCTCGTCGTGCATCAGATCGCGCGGCGCCAGGCCGAGGGGGAGCTGGTCGCCTGGGTGCAGCCTCAGGGGGGCACCTTCTATCCTCCAGACGCGGCCGAGGCGGGGGTCGACCTCGACTCGCTCGCGATCGTGCACGTCCCCCCGAGCGCGCTCGAGGCCGCTCGCGCGGCCGAGCTCCTGCTTCGCAGCGGCGCGTTCGGGTTCGTCGTCGTCGATCTCGACGGGATGGCTCCGCAGGACGCGCGCCTGCCCACGCGCGCGCTCGCGCGCTTGCACGCCCTCTGCCGCCGCCACGACGCGGTGGTGGCCTTTTTCGCGCCGCCCTCGGCCGAGGCGCTCGGCTCGCTCGTCTCGCTGCGGCTCGCGCCGCGTCGTCTGCCTCTCGGCGACGCTTGGCAGATCGAGCCCGAGGTGCTCCGCGACAAGGAGCACCTCGGCGCGTCGATGCCAGCCGTGAAGCGGCGGGGGCCGCGGGGGTCGAGCGCCGCGAGTGAGCACCTTCGTCAGGGCACGGCTCGTCAGGGTGCGGCTCGTCAGGACGCGGGTCGTCAGGGCGTGCTCCTCCAGCTTCGGCAGACGCTGCCCTTGCCCTTCGAGGTCGAGGGCGAGCTCCCGGCGAGCCGTCGGGAGCCTCGACGCGAAGCCGCGAAGCCACACGACCTCTCGCTCGAGGAGGTGCGCGATGCCGGCTGAGCGCGCTCGGAGCTCTCCGAAGGACACGAGGGGCGTCGCGAAGGCGTCGACGCACGTCGCGGCGGTCGCGCTCCCGCAGCTTCGCCTGCAGCTCGTGCTGCGACGGCACGCCCGCTGGGAGGGCTCGCCCGTCGCGGTGGTGGCGGACGAAGGGCCCGAGGCGCCCCTCCTCGAGCTCGATCGGCTCGCGCGGCGGCGCGGGCTGCGCCCGGGGATCCGACATGGCGTCGCGCGCAGCCTGGTGCCGGAGCTGCGGACGGCGGTGGTCCGCGAGGAAGAACTCGCCACGCTGCGCGAGGAGCTCGCGCGCGCGCTCCAGACCTTCTCACCGCGCGTCGAGCCGGTGTGCGACGAGGTCGGAGGCGCGTTCTTCGTCGATCCTCGCGGCCTCGAGGGGCTCTTCGGGGGCGCGGACGTCTGGGCCGACTCGGTCCACCGCTATCTGCGTGGGCGGAAGCTCCGCGCGGCGGTCGTGGTCGGGCACCACCCTTGGCTCGCGCTCGCGCTCGCGCGCAACGCCCACCGCCCCAAGGTCTTCTCCGACTCGGAGGCCGAGCGCGAGGCCGCGCACGCGCTCTCGCTGCGCAACGTGGGCTTCCCCGAGTCGCTCTGCGATCCGCTCGCGATGCTCGGCGTCGAGACCCTCGGCGCCTTCGCCGCGCTGCCTCATGGCGAGCTGCGCACACGCTTCGGCCGAGAGGCGGCGGCGCTGCACCGCCGATACGGCGACGACGGCCAGCTCCCGCTCCAGCCGCTCGCGCTCGAGCTCCCGCGGCGGGTGCAGCACGCGCTCGACGCGCCGACGACGGAGCTCGAGCCGCTGCTCTTCGGTGCCAAGACGGCCCTCGATCGGCTGCTCTCCGAGCTCGCCGAGCGCGGCGAGCACCCCGAGGCGCTCCTCGTCGAGCTCCAGCTCGAGCGGCACGCGCCCGCCGGCCCGATCGGCGCTGCGCCGCGCACGCTCACGGACGACGAGCGGGTCGTCGTCGAGCGCATCGAGCCGGCGGCCCCCACGCGCGACGCGCGGATCTGGCTCGAGCTCCTGCGCCTGCGGCTGGCCTCGCTCGACTTGCTCGCAGCGGCCGAGGAGATCGCGCTCGAGGCCGAGCCGACGGCGGCCCGCGCCGAGCAGCTCCGCACCTCGACCGAGCGCGCGCGGCGCGATCCGACCGCCGCCGCGCGCGCGCTGGCGCGGGTGCGCGCGACCTTCGGTGACGCGAGCGTCACCCGCGCGCGTTTGCACGACGCGCACCTGCCCGAGGCGAGGTTCCGTTACGAGCCCCTCCGGCACCTCACCCTTCCGCGGTTCGGCGCCGAGCCGCCGGTCTCCTCGGCCTCCGTCGACGTCTCGCCCACGTCGCCGGCCGTGCCCTCGCCCGCCTCCTCTTCGACGCTCCGGATCGCCCCGGAGCAGGAGCGCGACGAAGGCTCGGAACACGCGGAGCATGCGGCTCCGCGTGGCCTCACCCTCCTCCACCACGAGACCGGCGGCTCGGACCTCTCTTCTTCGATGTCTTCTCCCCAGGTGCGGTCGAGCGCGCACGATGTGCCGTCGTCGCACGACGCGCTCTCACCGAGCGCGGCGTCGTATGACGCGCTCTCACTGAGCGCGGCGTCGCATGACGCGCTCTCACCGAGCGCGGCGTCGCATGACGCGCTCTTACCGAGCGCGGCGTCGCATGACGCGCTCTTACCGAGCGCGGCGTCGCATGACGCGCTCTCACCGAGCGCGATTGCGCCGCGCGAGGCGCTTCAGCGGCGGCTCTTGTCGCGGCCACGGCGGCTCGTCGTCGACGCGGAGGGGCGCCCCAAACCTGCGGGGGAGCGAGTGCAACGCCTCTTCGGCCCCCACCGCACGAGCGGTGGCTGGTGGGGGCGTCCCGAGCCGGGGCAGGAGACCGAACGTGACTACTACTACGCCGAGGTCGAGAGCGGCGCGCTCTACTGGATCTTCTACGATCGGCCGCGGGCGGCGTGGTTCCTCCACGGCTTCGTGGACTGAGCGCGGGCGCGTCGGGCTCGGACACGGAATCGGACGTGGATTCGGACGTGGATTCGGACGTGGATTCGGACACGGTTCGCGAGCGCGTTGGTGTGTGGGGGCGTTGGTGAGCGTGGACGCGCACGCGCACGTGGACGTGGACGTGGACGTGGACGTGGACGTGCACGCGCACGTGGACGGCACGCGCACGTGGACGTGGACGCGCACGCGCACGTGGACGTGGACGCGCACGTGCACGCGCACGCGCACGTGGACGTGGACGTGGACGCGCACACGCACGTCGCGCGTCTCTCGTGACCCATGACCTACGTGCCGCTGCGCGTGAAGAGTCATTACTCGTTCCTCGAGGGGGCGAGCAGCCCCGAGGAGCTCGTCGACCGGGCCGCAGACCTCGGCTTGCACGCGCTGGGGCTCGCCGATCGCGACGGCGTCTACGGGATCGTGCGCGCGCACGTGCGCGCGAAGGAGCGCGGCGTTCGTTTCGTGCCGGGCGCCGAGCTCACGGTGTTCGCGCCCCTCGCGCCAGGCGAGATCGCTCGAGGGCGCGCGCGAGCGGATCGGGCGGGCGAGTCGTCGGGCGTGATGGGCGAGCAGGTCGCGGGCTCGTCCGGCGCGCTCGAGCCACGTGGCGCGCCCGAACGACGAGGCGCCGCCGCGCGTCAGAGGCCGCTCGTCCCCGCGCAGGACGGCGTGCCTCACCGCGTGACTCTCTTCCCCGAGAGCGAGCGGGGCTACGCGCAGCTCTGCCACCTGCTCTCGCGCGCGCAGGCGCGGGGGCCCAAGGGCGTCGCCTGGGCCACGCTCGACGAGCTGCGCGAGCACGCGGGGGAGCTGATCGCGATCGCCGAGGACTCCTCGCTCCTCGGCGAGCTCCGCGAGGCCTTCGGCCGAAGCCGCCTCTTCGGCTGGGTCGGCCGTCACCTCGAGGCGGGCGAGCGCGAGGACGAGCGCGATCTTCGCGCGCGGCTCGCGCGCCTCGGCCTCCGCGCGGTCGGCGGTCAGGAGGTGCTCTACCACGATCGCGCGCGCCGCCCGCTCCAGGACACCGTCACCTGCATCCGCGCGGGCGTCACGCTCGCCACCGCGGGGCGACGGCTGCGACCGAACGCCGAGCACGACCTCCTCCCGCCGCTGGCGATGGCCGCGCGCTTCTCGGACGCGCCCGAGCTGCTCCGCGCGAGCGTCGAGATCGCGGAGCGCTGCGCCTTCGATCTCGCCGCGCTCCGCTATCGCTACCCCGAGGAGTCGCTCCCGCGCGGGCAGACCGAGCAAGGCTGGCTCCGCGAGCTCACCTACCGTGGCGCCGCTGGCCGCTATCCGAAGGGCATCCCCGGCGACGTGCGCGCGCAGCTCGAGCGTGAGCTCGCGATCATCGGTGACCTCGACTACGGCGGCTACTTCCTCACGATGCACGAGATCGTCGAGCAGTGCCGCCGCGAGGCGATCCTCTGTCAGGGGCGCGGCAGCGCCGCCAACAGCGCCGTCTGCTTCTGCCTCGGCATCACGGCGGTCGATCCCGTGCGCATGGATCTGCTCTTCGAGCGCTTCCTCAGCCGCGAGCGCGCCGAGCCCCCCGACATCGACCTCGACATCGAGCACGAGCGCCGCGAGGAGGTCATCCAGCACGTCTACCGTCGCTACGGGCGCCGCCACGCGGCGATGGTCGCGAACGTCATCCGTTATCGGAGCAAGAGCGCCGTGCGCGAGGTGGGCAAGGCGCTCGGGCTGCCGCTCACCGACCTCGACGCGCTCACCCGCTTGCTCAGCCCCTATGGCGGCGACCTCGATCGCTCCTCGGCCGGGCCCTCGTCGCCCCCGCCCTCGTCGCTCCCGCCACGTGCGCCTGCCTCTCCGCCCTCGCGGGCGCGTGAGCTCGCGAAGGCGGGCGGGCTCGATCCCGACGCGCCCGCGACACGCCACCTGCTGCGGCTCGCCGCCGAGCTGCAGGACGCGCCGCGTCACCTCTCGATCCACCCGGGCGGGTTCTTGCTCGGCCACCGCCCGGTCGACTCGCTCGTGCCCATCGAGCCCGCGACGATGGAGGGGCGGACCGTCATCCAATGGGACAAATACGACGTCGAGGCGCTCGGGCTCTTCAAGGTCGACCTGCTCGGGCTCGGCGCGCTCACGTGCATCCGCAAGGGCTTCGAGCTGATCCGCGCGCACGAGGGTGTCGAGCTCGAGATCGCGACCGTCCCCGCCGAGGACCGACCGACCTACGAGATGGTCAGCGCAGGCGACACGGTCGGTGTCTTCCAGATCGAGAGCCGCGCGCAGATGGCGATGCTGCCGCGCCTCCGGCCGCAGACCTTCTACGACCTCGTCATCGAGGTCGCGATCGTGCGGCCGGGCCCGATCCAAGGGGACATGGTGCACCCCTACCTGCGTCGCCGCCGCGGCGAGGAGCGCGTCGTCTTCCCTCACCCGAAGCTCGAGCGGGTCCTCGCGAAGACGCTCGGGGTGCCGATCTTCCAAGAGCAGGTGATGAAGGTCGCGGTCGAGGTCGCCGATTACTCCCCAGGGGAGGCCGACCAGCTCCGACGCGACATGGCGGCGTGGAAGAGCAGCGGCAAGATCGAGCGCCACCATGCGCGCATGGTCGAGGCGATGATCCGCAACGGAATCACGCCGGACTTCGCCGAGCGGGTCTTCTCGCAGATCCGTGGCTTCGGCGAGTACGGCTTCCCCGAGAGCCACGCGGCGAGCTTCGCGCTCCTCGCCTACGTGACGGCGTGGATGCGCTGCCACCACCGCGCGATCTTCACGTGCGCGCTCCTGAACAGCCAGCCGATGGGCTTCTACTCGGTGGCGACGCTCGTGGAGGACGCGAAGCGCCATGGGACTCTGGTCTTACCGGTCGACGTGCTCCGCAGCGCACACGACTGCGCGGTCGTCCGGCTCGACGACGACGCGCGCGCGCCTCTCGCGCTGCGCATGGGCCTCCGGGTGGTGAAGGGCCTCGGCGCGGACGAGGCCGCGCGCCTCGTCACTGCGCGCGCCGAGCGGCCCTTCACGAGCGTCGGCGACCTCGTCCGCCGCGCGGGCGTCGGGGAGAAGGGCCTGGTCGCGCTCGCCGAGGCAGGCGCCTTCGAGCCGCTCGGGCTCGATCGACGCACCGCGCTCTGGGCGATCCGTGGGGCGGCGAAGGCGCGCCACGACGCGCTCCCCGAGACGGCGCCGACGAGCCAGCTCGCCTTCGCCTCGCTCACGCCCGAGGAGTCGGTGCTCTGGGACTATCGGGCGGCGCGGCACAGCACGATCGGTCACCCGATGGCGCGCTTTCGCGAGGCGCTGCGCGCGCGAGGTGCGCTCGACGCGCGCGAGCTCTCGAGCGCGCGTCACGGCGCCACGGTCGACGTCGTCGGGCTGGTCATCTGTCGCCAGCGCCCGATGACGGCGAGCGGCGTCACCTTCCTCACGCTCGAGGACGAGACGGGCTTCTCGAACCTCGTGATCTGGGGGCAAGTCTACGAAGCGCACCGCGTGCTCTTGCAGACCTCCGTGGTGCTCGGGGTCACGGGCAAGGTGCAGCGCGCCGAAGGCGTCACGCACCTGGTCGCCGAGCGCTTCTGGCCCCTCCCCACCGAGCTGCGCCACCGAGCCCGCGACATCGAGCACCGGAGCCGCGACTTCCACTGACACCGGCTCCATGCTTTCCAAGCGGAACACTCGCCACTTGGGTCCCCGTCCGAGCTCGCCCCACGTCGTCGTCGGGGACGTATGCGTTGGCCTGTGGCGTACGCCGCCGTGGCCCCCTCGTGGGCAGGCTACACCGAACCCAGCGCTTCGCCCGCCCGCAGGCTTGCCATGTGGCTTCAGGTCGTGCGAAGACACCGCGCGATGTCCTCGGTCCTCTCCCCCGATGAGCTGGAGCAGCTCACTGACCTCGTGGACGGCCTCGACGACGGCGTGAACCGCCTGCGGTCCGTGATCATCACAGCCTTGATCGAGTCGTTTCCGCGGCTCCCCGCGGTCCGCGCGAACGAAGAAGCGCTGCGCGCCATCGTGGCAGGCGACGCGTCGGGCGTCCGCGACCTGGAGGTCGTGCTCTACCGCGAGCGGACTCGGCTCGAGGAGCTACCAAACCCGGACTTGGTCGTCTCCCGTCTGGGCCAGCCGGTCGAACCCCCGATGGACCCCCGCGTGTCGATGTTGGTGACGACCGCCTTGGCTCGCGCGCTCTACGCCAATGGCGATCACCCGGACATCGTGTTCGACGAGACCAGCGACCTGCTCGGTTTCCTTGCGGGCTCGGGGGCCGAAGTGCTCGTCTCGGAGCGGTTGCGCGTCGCGTTCGGGCTCCGGTGAGCGGCGGTCCGCCTGTCCAGCTCCGCGGAGAGTTGATTAGACCTGGTGCGCGGACGGGTCGCTGCGTTCGATGAGGTCGGCGAGCGCTGCACGGAGCGCGACGTGATCGCGAGGCTCGAGCAATCCTTCAACGAAGAGCCCGTAGGACTCTTCGGCTACGGTCGCGTACGGGCCGACGTGGGTGTCGGTTCCGAAGAAGCGATAGGGTCCAGAGGGGGTCTCCACCGCCCCAGGAAGTCCTTGGATCCCCTGGCCGAGGGCGGCGAAGGTGGCCCGATCGAGGTCATGCAAGGGGAACCGCACCACGAACCGTACGGCGTCGCGGATCAGCGCTGGCGGGTGATCGGCGAGCAGCTCGCGCAGCGCCTGCCCGTAGGCGGCGAGGTCGACATCGTCGGGTGGCAGAGGGAGTCGCAGGGTCACCGCGTCCACCACGTCCATGTCGTAGGTGAAGTCGAACCCTCGTAGCTCGAGGGCTTCCGCGAGATCCCACCGGAGCGACGCCAAGTGGGGCGCCTCGCCGGCACGCCACACGATGACGCGAGGGATGATCCGCAACGGGTCGACGCGTTCAGGCACGTGTCGAGGGTAGCAGCATGTGGCAGGCGACGACCTCCACGCCGATCATCCACGGCAACCCGCGGAACGAACTTCGGGTTGTGCCTCGCAGCGAGCGCGCGTACGACCTCCTCGCGCAGCCTGCTATATCCGGTCGATGTCGCGAAGGTCGCCGTTCGTCCTCCCGCTCCAGCTCGCCGAGACGCTCCGTGTGTGCGCTCCGACCCTCGTCGAAGGCGCGCTCGGTCGGTTGACGCGCGAGACGTGCGACCGGCGGCTCGCGGAGTGGTCGGCCAACGCGGTGCGCCTCGCAGCGATCGACGTCGAGGTGGTCGGACGTGAGCACGTCGGCACGGAGCCGGCGCTCGTGATGAGCAATCACCAATCCGCGTTCGACATCTTCACGCTCATGCACGTCCACCCGACGTCGCTGCGCATGATCGCGAAGAAGCAGATGTTCGCGCTGCCGATCATGGGCGGCGGGATGCGCGCGGCCGGCTTCGTCTCGCTCGACCGCGCCGATCGCGACAAGGCGCTCGCGGCGCTCGACGAGGCCAAGCGCGTCATGAGCTCCGGCATCCACGTGTGGATCGCGCCAGAGGGCACGCGCAGCGACGACGGCGCGCTCCTTCCGTTCAAGAAGGGGGGCTTCATGGTCGCGCTCCAGACCGGGATCCCGATCGTGCCGGTCACGATCGACGGCACGCGCGAGGTGCTCCCCGCGAAGGACTTCGTGGTGCGCACGGGTCGCAAGGTCCGCATCACCTACCACCCCCGCGTCGACCCGAGCGCGTACGGCCTCGCGGGGCGCGACGAGCTGATGGCGAACGTGCGCGATCGGATCGCGTCCGTGCTCTCCACCGCGCGCTGACGCGGGCGTCCGAACGCATCCTTCGAACGCTCCCTCCGAGCGCTCCCTCCGAGCGCTCCCTCCGAGCGCATCCTCCGAACGCATCCTCCGAGCGCACCCTCCGAGCGCACCCTCCGAGCGCATCCTCCGAACGCATCCTCCGAACGCATCCTCCGAGCGCATCTTCCGAACGCATCCTCCGAGCGCATCCTCCGAGCGCATCCCTCCGAACGCATCCTCCGAACGCACGCGCCCCCGACGTCCTGGAGGAAGCGTCCGAGGCTTCTTGACTTACAACGTAAGTGGTCTAGGCTTATGTTGTAAGTCGAGGTCGATGGGCGATGGCTACCGTCAAGACAAGCCGCGGGCGAGGGAGGAAGGGCGCACCACGCGAGCCGCTCACCGTGGAGCGGATCGTGGAGGCTGCGATCGCCATCGCAGACGCAGAGGGGACCTCTGCGTTGACGATGCGCTCGGTGGCGGCGGCGCTCGGTGTGCAGGCGATGTCGCTCTACAACCACGTCGCGAACAAGGACGCGATCCTCGATCGGATGGTCGACGCCGCGTTCGCGCGCGTCGTCGTGCCGACGGACGTCGACTGGCGCACCGCGATGCGCGCACGCGCGCTCGCGATCTACGAGGTGCTGAGGGCGCACCCCTGGGCGATCGGGCTGCTCGAGTCGCGCCGGACGCCGGGGGCGACCACCTTGACGCACCACGACGCGACGATCGGCGTGATGCGCCGGGCGGGCTTCTCGGCGGCCTTGGTGGCCCACGCGCTCGCGGCGCTCGACGCCTACGTCTACGGCTTCGCGATCCAAGAGGTCAGCCTGCCGCTGCAGCCGAGCGAGGACATCCCCGCCCTCGCGCAGGAGGTCCTCGCGTCGATGCCCTCGGACGCGCTCGCCAACCTCGCGTGGTTCGCAGCCGAGCACGTCATGCAACCAGGCTATTCGTTCTCCGACGAGCTCGAGTATGGGCTCGACCTCGTCCTCGATGGGCTCGAGCGAGCCCATCTCGCCGCCAGGCCGGCTCGTGCGGCACGCTCGAAGCGAGGGCGAGATTGACGGAGCATCGGGCGCGCGGGGCGCGCCGAGCAGGGGCGGGGCTGACGGGGCGCTGAGCTCGCTCGGCGACGTAGGGCGGATCACGACATGCTGTGTTCGCGGTCTGGGTGGATCGCGGTGGCGTCCCCGCGCGCGCGACGAGCGTCGTCCGAATCACCGAGGCGGAGACCGAGACCGAGACCGAGTCCGAGTCCGAGTCCGACACCGAGACCGAGTCCGAGACCGAGTCCGATACCGAGTCCGATACCGAGTCCGATACCGAGTCCGAGGCCGAGACCGAGACCGACGACGGATGACCGACGACCGACGACCGACGACCGACGACCGACGACCGAGACCGACGACCGAGACCGACGACCGGCGACCGAGGCCGAGAGCAACGCGATGACCGAAGGCCGAGAACGACGGTGTCCAACCATGAACGAAGACGAGGAAACCATGACCGAACGACCGACCGTTCTCTTGTTGGGAGGCACGGGCCGCACTGGACAGTGCGTGCTCGACGAGCTCACGAAGCGTGGCGCGCGTGTCCGCGCGATCGTGCGGAGCGCCAGCAGGCTCCCGCCCGAGCTACGGAGCCGCCCGGGGCTCGAGGTGATCGAGGCCAGCCTGCTCGACCTCTCCGACGAAGAGCTCGAGCGCCACGTGCGCGGCTGCGACGCGGTCGTGTCATGCCTCGGGCACGTGATGAGTGTCCGCGGCGTCTTCGGCGCGCCGCGCGATCTCGTCATGCAGGCGGCGGCGCGGATCACCAAGGCGGTGCGCGCCGTCGCGCCCTCGCGGCCCGTCCGGCTGGTGTGGATGACGAGCGTATCGGTCAACCAACCGGAGCGGCGCGACCACCGGCGAGGCGGCTTCGAGCGCTCGTTCATGGCGACGCTCCGCTTCCTCCTGCCGCCCGCGAAGGACAACCAGCGCGCGGCGGACTATCTGAGCTCCGCCGTCGGTGTGGACGACCCCTCGGTGGAGTGGGTCGTCGTTCGACCGGACTCGCTCATCGAGGGCGAGGTGGGGACGTACTCGGTGTACGAGGAGCTCGTCGACAGCCTCTTCTCACCCGGCCGGACGACCATGCGGAACATCGGCCATTTCATGGGCGACCTGCTCACCGACGACGTGAAGTGGTCGAGCTGGCGAGGCAAGTTCCCCGTCATCGTGGATCGCGACTCGGCGACGACCTGAGCCCGCGCGATCCGCGCGGCCGGGGAACTTTCGAGCGGGATCGTCGTACCCTCCGCCGATGGACTCCGAGCTCGACGCCCTCGAGAGGGCGGTGCATGCGAAGGCGAAGCGGCGGCGGTACACGCTCATCGGGCTCGCGGTGCTCGCCGCGCTGGCCTTCTTGTTGCCCTGCCTCTACATCGTCGGCGCCGTCGGAGGCGAGATGCGGGACAGCGCGGTTCGGGGGGCGGAGCGTCGCGCCGAGTATGGACACGTGGCGACCCCAGAGCAGATCGCGCTCGTCGACGCCGCCGCCACGGCGCTCGAGGCCGACCTGTCGACGCGGATCGGGCCATGGCACGAGGCGATGCGGCGGGCGCCGCACGCCGTGCCCGACGAAGGCGTCCGGTGCCCGTTCACGCTCCCGGTCCGTCAGCCCGCCGAGGCGCAGCGCGGCGGATCCTTCAACAACCTCGACTCGTTCTCGGCGTTCGTCGTCCCGGGCCACCAGAGCTTTCCCCACGTCATCGTCCGCGGTGAGCTCCCCGCCGAGCCCCCTCGCGTCGAGCGCGCGCGCGAGACCGCCCAGGAGCTCCGCGAGCAGATCCGCACGACCCGCCGGCTCGTCGACCACGAGTCCACCGTCCGCCGAGCGCAGTCTCTCCAGGGCGACTTCTGGTCCTACGACGTCGCTGTCTTTCCCAGCGAGTACGTCCCGCCGATGGCGGACGCCGTGGGCTCCAGCTTCAGCCCAGGCCACATGCGCGGCCGCGCGGTGCTCTACGACTACTCGACCCGTCGTGTCGCCTGCGCCGCCGACTTCGAGGCGGCCACCACGAGCCAGCACGTCGAGTACCGAGCCCAGCTCTTCCAAGGCGGCATGACGCTCGACTCGATGCTCCGCAACGAGTTCGCGGTCGAGGTCGAGCGCGCGATCGGCCGTGCGATGCGCTGGGGGGCGAGCTTCGAGACCTCCGACCCCGATGAGGCTCCGTGATCAGTCGCGCTGGACCTCGATGAGATCTCGCATTCGTTCGCGCACGAGCTCCAGCTCGGCCAGCCGGGGGTTGGCGCCCGGGCGGGCGAGCGAGCTGCGCGAGTCGTCGATCCAGCTCTCCGTCACCGCGAAGGTCGTCACCTCGCAGGGGGTGGCGGAGGTCTCGAAGGGCACCACGCTCCCTGCGTAGATCGTCGCCAGATCACGCGGGAAGGCCAGGAGCCGCGCGACGACCAGGCCCCGGTCGTCGCGGGCGTAGGCTCGGAAGCCGTAGTTTCGGATCGTGTCGGGGAAGCGCAGGTTGCCCACGATCGCGTAGCCGCCCTCTACGGACTGGACTCGGGCGTCGACCTCCGGACGTCGCGCTCGGAGCCCGCTCGTCTGGAAACCAGGGTTCGCGTCGAAGCTGAAGTACGTCTCCGCCTCGAGGTCATCGACGTCCACGCCGCGCGCGACCCCGTAGTAGTAGCCGACCTCGCCCGGCGAGAGGCAGCCGTCCGTCACGCCGCTCATCACGACCGTGGAGAAGTAGGGCGGAGCCTCCACGTACCCCGCGAGATCTCGGAACCCGACGTAGACGCGCGGGATGAGGGTGCACCCCATCTGGCTGCTCGCGTTCTCGACCTCGACATAGACCGAGAGCAGCGGCCCACGAGAGTCGCCGTCGCGTCGGATCACGTAGTTGACGGTGCGGAGGCGGTACCGAGTGTCGAAGACGATCGGGTTCAGGTGCGGCATGTTCGTTCGAGTCCCGCTCGGCGTCATGCCCACGGTCCCGAGGCGGCAGAGGGTCCCCTCGCTCGGCAGCGCCGCGTCGGCGCCCGCGTCGCGGCCACCGTCGCGACCCGCGTCGCGCCCCGCGTCGGGCGCGGGGGTGTCGAGCATCGCGGCGTCGAACGTGAGGAGCGCGGCGTCGGGGCGCGGCATCGTCGAGCCGCCGCTGTCTCCACAGGCGACGGCGCCGCCGACGAAGGCTACGCAGAGCAGCGCGTGAAGGGCTCGAGTGCTCACCATCGCGCAGACCGTACCGACGGGAGCGGAACGGCACATCCCCCATTTGGGGGAGATGGGGTCGATTGAGCTGCGGCCCGTCAAGCGCTCGAGCTGCCCTCGGAGTCTGCCTCTCGAGTCCGGCGCCCTCGACGGCATCGTCTGGGATTGCGAGGCGTGCGAGGCGGAGGTCCACCGCGTGGAGTACCGCTTCGAGGAGCTCCAACGTCAGCTCCGCACCTACATCCGCGCGCTCGCGGCCGACGAGGCCTTGCGCACGTGCAAGGCCTGCGGCGTCGTCATGGACGCGGAGCGCGGGTTCATGTGGCCGAGCGCGTTGGGGGCGCTCCCCTGTGGGAGACTCTCCACAGGGGCGTGCCTCCAGGGGCCAGCGGACCCCGGAGGAACTCGCGGGATTGGGGGGAAGAGCACCCGGCACGCTTCGTGATGTAGCCGCACCGCATGCGAATGCGGATCGAAGTGGTCATCCTCGTCCTGCTCGGCGCGTGCTCCGGCGTCATCGCCGATGCCCCGGGGGCCGACGGTCGCGAGCCGAGCGAGCGCGCTCCGGTGGATCCCAGCGCACCGCTCGTGTGCGATCCGACCTCGGAGGCGCCGCTTCCGGCCGGGATCTGGCGGCTTCAGCGCGCCGCGCTGACGAACACGCTGCGCGAGCTGCTCGGGCTCGACGAGGTCTCGCTCGAGCTCGCGCCCGACCCCGTCGGCGTGACCTTCGCGGGTGAGGTCGACGTCCTGCGGATGCGCGACGACGAGGTGAACGCGATCGCTCGCGACGCGGCGGCGCTCGCGGATCGCGCCATGCGCGAAGGTACCCTCCTGCGACGGTTCCCTTGTCTGAGCGCGCCGGACGAGACCTGCAGAAGCGTCTTCGTCGCGGACTTCGGCCGCCTCGCGTTTCGTCGGCCGCTCACGCGCGACGAGCAGGCACGGTACGAGGCGCTCTTCTCGCTCGCGCAAGAGGAGCTCGGCGAGGGGCCGCAGGCGGTCGTAGAGGCCATGATCCAATCACCCTCGCTGCTCTATCGGTCGGAGCTCGGCGCGGCTGAGCGGACTGGCATCGTGCGGATGACGGGCCACGAGCTCGCCGCGTGGCTCTCGTACACGTTCACTGACGCGCCTCCCGATGAAGCGCTCGCGGCGTTGGCGGATCGCGACGCGCTCGACGCCTCGACGCTGCGCGAGCAGGTGAGCCGACTCGCCGCCGATCCGAGGTGGCGTGCGAAGAAGGCTCGGTTCCTGCGCGAGCTCCTCGACGTGTCGCACGTGGCGACGGTCGAGAAGGACCCCACGCGTTTCCCCGAGCACGCCGCGCTGCGCGCGAGCTTCGAGCGGGAGCTCGAGGCGTTGCTCGAGCGAGCGTTCGCAGGAGCCGAGGGTGGAGGCGCGGACCTCGGCTTGCTCTTCGACACTCGCGAGGCCTTCGTCGACGCCGCGTTGGCGGAGCACTACGGCGTCGCGGCGCCGCCCGGAGGCGAAGGCTGGGTGACGCTCCCCGAGGTCCGCCGCGGTCTGCTCCGACGAGCGGCTTTCTTGGCGGTTCACTCCGGCGTGGCCATCAGCTCGCCCATCACGCGCGGCTACGTGATCCGCACGCGGATCCTCTGCGACGTCATCCCCGATCCGCCGCCGGGCGCCAACACGTCGTTGCCGGATCCCGAGCCCGGCATGAGCGAGCGCGACCGCATCGACGCGGCCACGGGGAGCGGCTCCTGCGTGAGCTGCCACGCGCGAATGAACGATCTCGGCTTCGCGTTCGACGAGTTCGACGCCGTCGGTCGGCACCGCGACGTGGACGACCTCGGGGTGCCGCTCGACCTCTCCGGGATGCTCGCGGACACCCAGGACGTCGATGGTCCCTTCGACGATCCCGACGCGCTCTTCGACCGCCTGCGCGGCAGCCGACAGGTGGCCGAGTGCATGAGCCTGCAGGCGTTCCGTTTCCTGGCGGGGCGCGGCGCGACGTCCGGCGATCGCTGCACGACGCTCGACATGCTGAGCGCCGCGGGCGGCCCCGACGCGCTCGACTTCGACGCGCTGCTTGGCGCGTACGTCCACACCGACAATTTCGCCATGCGTGAGGTGACGCGATGATCAGTCGACGAGGGTTCCTACGAGGCTCGCTCTTCACGACGGCGGGCGCTGCCCTCGGCGGCGGGCTCGTCTTTCGATCTGCGCAGCGGGCGATGGCCGACGAGGGGCGCGCGGCGAAGCGCTTCATCTTCATCGGCTCCTCGAGCGGATGCGTCCCCGACCAATACTGGCCGAACGGCGCGACTCGCTTCAACTACAGCACCGAGCCCCTCGAGCGTCACGCCGCGTCGGTGTCGATCCTCCGCGGGGTGAGCATGACCAACGGCGGCGACCACCGGCCCTACGTGAAGGCGACGGGCAGCCGTGATCGCGACACCCACCCCTCGATCGACCAGCTCATCGCGCAGGCTCACCGCGCGAGCGGCTACGACCGGCCGCCGCTGGTGCTCTGCGGCGCGTCGAAGAACGAGAACCTCCGCGGCTGGCTGAGCTTCGGCATGGACGGCGTCCGCGTCCTCCCCGAGCGGGAGCCGGCGCGCGCGTTCGCGACCGTGTTCGGTCGCGAGCCTTCGGCGAGCGGGGCGCCCGCGCCTGCGCCCTCGAGTGGTCCGGGGCCACGCGATCGTGTCCGGCGCGCGATCCTCGAGACGGTGCGCGACGACCTGGAGCGGCTGGACGAGCGCCTCGGCGCTCGCGAGCGGATCCGCCTGCAGGAGCACTCCGACGCCGTCGGCCGCTTGCTCGCGCGCTTCGAGTCGGGCGGCGACGCTCCGCGTGGCCCGATCTCCGGGGCGTGCGGGGAAGGCGAGGGGGTCTTCGCGTCGCCGCCCGAGCACTACCTCGCGAGGTGCATGCGGCACATGGACCTCATCGCCCTCGCGTTCGCCTGCGACGAACGTCGCGTCGCGAGCTTCATGATGACGCCGCTCGGGCACGACAACATGCGCCCCAACCACTATCGGGGTGACGCGTACCTCGGGGGCGCAAGCGCGGTGCCCGGGTTGAGCGCGGCGGACCAGCTGGCAGACGGTCTGCCGGGCGATCTTCACCAATCGGTCGCCCACCATTGGGCGTCGAACGAGTCCTTCGCGCGCGCGCTCGCCCAGATTCATCGAGCGGAGGCGGCCGTCGTCGCCTATCTGATCGACCGCCTGCAGGGCATCCCGGACCCGGCAGGCGGGAGCGTCTTCGATCACACCGCGATCGTCTGGTACAACGAGCACGCCGATCCGAATCACGGCGTGAACGCGGGCCGAGGGGCGTTCCCGACCGTGATCGCCGCGGGGTCGCAGATGGGCCTCGACGTCGGCGGTTACCGCGACCTTCGAGGCGGCTCGGGGGGCGAGGTGCACGGGCGCATCCTCCTCTCGGTAGCGGACCGCGTCGGCGCGCCGCTCTCGCAGTTCGGGACCCACACCGAGCGCTTCTCCGCGATCCTCGCGTGATCCGGCCCCACGCGGCTCAAGGGCTCGGTCGCATCGCGCGGCGCGAGACCGCGTCGCCGTCCCAGCACGCGAGCTCGCCGGAGGTCTCCAGCGCGCAGACGCGCCCTGCGAGGCAACCGAAGCCGCCTTCGGCCGGGAGCGGGATCTCGCGCCATGGCGTGGGCGCGAGCTGGAGCGCGCGGCAGTGGATCGCGCCGTCGCCGCGTACGCAGAGGTCGCTCCCGCAAAGCAGAGCGTCGTCGACGCGCGTCGGCGGGGCCTCGAGCGGGCGGGGCGTCGCGTCGAGGTCTGCCGTGGCTCCCCAGCACACGATCGCCTCCGACTCGAGCGCCGCGCATCGAGGACCGTCGCCTCCGATCAGCCATCGCGCCGGATCGAGGCCGATCCGCCTCGGCGTCTCCACGAGCTCCGACTCGCCGACCACTCGCCCCCAGCACCAGACCTCACCGTCGATCGTGAGCGCGCACGGGCTGTGGGTCCCGGAGAACGAGCGCACGGGAGGGAGCCCTTCGACCCGGACGGGGTCGTTGCTCTTGGTCTGCTCGCCGTCTTCCACGAGGACGGCACCGCCCCAGCGGTACAACGTGCTCCCCACGAGGGCGTAGCTCGAGTAGCTCTCTCCGGCGGCGACCTCGACCAGGTCGCGCAGCGGCAGGCGCTGCGGCGAGGTGTAGTACACGGCGCCCGCGCGTCCGTTCCCCATCTGGCCGAGGTAGTTCGTGCCCCAGCAGCTCGCGCGGCCGCCGACGTGGACCCCGCAGCAATGCCGCGGTCCGCAGCCGACGCTCACCATGTCGTCCGCCAGCGACCAGACCGGCTCATCGCTCGACGTCCGACTCCCGTCTCCGAAGATCGCGGTCGAGTTGTTGCCCACGCAGGCGAAGCGGCCGTCGCCGTGGAGCACGCAGGTCGAGCCGACGCCCTCGTGGATGGAGGGAGTCGCGCGCCATGGCGCGCAGCCGAAGTCGTAGTCGCAGTAGCTGCGCTCGTCGCAGGCGCCCTCGCGCACCCTCGGTACACAGCTCCCCTCGACGCACGCCATCTCGGCGCAGTCGGCGACCTCGATCGCGGCGCAATCCGACGCGCTCGCGCAGGCTTCGCCGCACTCGGGGCCCGCGGTCGGTGAGACGCAGCGATCCGGTACACATCGACCCTGGCCCTGGCAGACGCTCCCCTCGGGGCATTGGACGCTCCGGCATGCGCTCGAGAGCGAGACGACCACGGTCATGCGGCGATCGACGATCGTCACCCACGTCTGATCGTGCAGAGGTTCGCCTCGGGGGGTCGTCAGCGCGAGCTCGAGCTTTCGCGCATCGGTCGACGGTCGAAGCTGGTGACGGCCCACGAGCTCGCTCGTCAGCGCCGTGGGCTCGTCGAAGCAGCGCTCGACCACCGAGTCGTCCGATGGGAAGGTGGTCTGGATGCAGCCCACGTCGACGCCGCCGACGTAGTCGGAGACGAGCACGATCGACACCTCGACCTCGCCGCGTCCGCACGCTGCGACGAGCGCCGCCGCGACGCAGAGCCCGAGCTTCTCCAGCGCTCGCCGAATCAGACGGTGCCCGGTCATGCTGTGCACGGCATCACCGCGCACAGCATGACCGCGCGCTGCTCGGAGAGGCGTCCGGCATTCTCCCACATCGCCCTGCAAGATAGCAGCTCGTCGTGTGCGACGTCCGCATGCCTCTTGCCTCCATACGCGACCGGACGGCGCGACTCGGGACCGCCCGGACGACGCAGGTCGCCCGGCGTCGAAGCTGGGGCGCCGAGCGAGATCAGCCGTCGCAGCGGTCGGCGTCGTGGACGCCATCCTCGCAGAAGCTCGTGCCGATCGGGAACGAGCCCCCGACGAGCGACCGACAGTCGGGGACCCACACCTCACAACGGGAGACGACGGTGGGCCCTGCGCACCCGCCGGCGGCGCAGGGCTCTCGTGGCGCCGGGAGCGGCGCCCAGGGGAGCGAGGGCTCCGCGCTCCAGATCTCCGACGACGTCCACTCGGCCATCACGTCGGTCGAGGGCTCGACCGCGTGCCAGCGGGAACGGCGGCCGGAGAAGAACGGGTCGGGGAAGAGCAGCCAATGGTGGGGGAGCTCGCCAGGGTTCGCGTTGGCACAGGCGTCGTCGCTGCGATCGGGAGGGCAATAGACCAACCGGAGGCGCAGCTCTCCGGGGCCATCCTCGCTGACGACGGAGAACGAGAGGTCTGCGCCCTCCGGATCGTCGTACCGTCCGACGGACGCGGCCTCTTGGCGCTCGCGATCGACCAACCAACGCGCGTCGAACGCGAAGGCGTCGCCGCGGGCGACCTGCACCAGTACCCGCGTGCCGACGGGTCGTGGGGGAAGCCGCAGCCGCACCTCGAGCGTGGCCCCGGCAGGCTCGTGAGCGCAGGATGCCGCGAGGAGCGCGAGGACGACCCACGGCGACGCGCGCGTCGCCGTGGCGCTGGGGCGGACGGGGCGGATGCGGCGCGGGGCGTTCATAGCCGCAGCACCGTGGTGGCGAGCGGTGGCGGCAGCTCCCCGTCGCTGCGGCGCGCCATCACCACGCCGAACACGGTCGCGGCGAGGACGACCCCCACCACGACGCCGACGACGGCGGGCCATCGAGAACGCGTCGAGGCGACCGGCTCCGGCTCCAAGATCACGTCGAGGCGGAACGTGCTCCGCTCGGACACGGCGCCCCGCCACGTGAACGGACGGAAACCGGCACGGAGCACCAGCACGCTGCGTTGCCCGCCGACGACCTCCACGCGCAGCGGTCGTGAGCCATCGTCCTCGCGGGCTTCGCCGTCGACCTCGACCTCGTGGGGGGCTTCTTCGAGGTAGAGTTCGAGGTGCGCCAAGCGTCCTTGGGACTCTTCACGGAGCGTCTCGACGCCAGCTCGCTCCTCCGAGCTCATCGCCGCGGCGTGCTCCGAGAGGAGACGGTCGAACGCATCGCGCGCCTCTCGATGACGCTCGAGCGCTCGGAAGGCGAGCCCCGCGTTGTACAGCGCAGACCACGCGCCCGAGCGCGCGTACGACTCCGAGAACGCCTGCGCGGCGTCCGCCCAGCGGAGCTCGACGGCGGCGAGCTCGCCTTCGTCGAAGGCGCGCCTGGCGGCCTCGACGTCGGGCTCATCGGGGACGTGGGGCCGTGCCTGCGCAGCGCTGGTGGAGCTCGTGAGGAGGAGCGCGATCACGAAAGTCGTTGGGTGACGAGCGCTGGCCAACATTGCTCCGCTAACCCCCGAGCGATATCCTATTCCCGTGCGTGGTGTCGAGCTTCGTGCGGGCGATCGGCTCGGACGCTTCGAGGTCCTGTTCCCGCTCGCCAGCGGCGGCATGGCGAGCGTCTACGTGGGGCGCCACACCGAGCGCGCGTTCCGCCGGCCCGTGGCGCTGAAGGTGGTGTTTCCCCACCTGACGCGCGACGAGGCGTTCGTCGACATGTTCCTCGACGAGGCGGGGATCGCGTCGACCATCCAGAGCCCCCACGTCGTTCGCACGCTCGACGTGAGCCGCGATGAGGACGGGACGCTCTCGATGGCGATGGACCTCGTCATTGGCGGGTCGCTGCGAGAGCTCCTCGGCGCCGCGCCGCTCCCCACGGACGTGGCCCTCTCGATCCTGCGTGACCTCGCGTACGGTCTCCGCGACACACACGTCGCGGCGGGGCCCGCGGGCGAGCCGCTCGAGATCGTTCACCGCGACGTCTCTCCGCACAACGTGCTCGTCGGTCTCGACGGCGTCGCGAAGCTCGCAGACTTCGGCATCGCCCGCGCGGTGGGGCGTATCTCCCGCACGGAGACCGGGCAGCTCAAGGGGAAGATGGCGTACCTCTCGCCGGAGCAGATCCGCTCGCAGCCGGTCGACGCGAGGAGCGACCTCTTCGCGTTCGGTGCCGTCGCGTGGGAGGCGCTGGTCGGCGAGCAGCTCTTCCCGGTCGACAACCCGCTCGCGGCGGTTCGGAAGATCACGATGGAGCCCATCCCGTCGATCGCCGATCACGCCGATCTGCCCGACGAGGTCGTCGCGTTCATCGACGCCTGCCTCGAGCGCGAGCCGGCGGACCGCCTGTCCTCCGTCGAGGCCGCCGCGCGGCTCGAGGAGATGCCCGAGGCGCTCTTCGCGAGCCGCGCGCGGGTCGGCGCGCACGTGAGCAGCGTGCTCGAAGCCCGCCTCGAGGCGCTCCAGCGCCGCCTCCACGCAGCGTTCGCGGACGAGCGGGGGCGTGCCGAGGGGCCCGAGGAGGGCGGGCGCGAGGACGAAGGCGGCGCGCCGCAGGAGCACGCGATCGTCGACACGAAGCCTCCGCGCCCGCGTCGCGCGCTCCTGCCCGTCGTCTTCGTCGCGTCACTCGCGCTCCTCGCGGCCTGGGGGCTCCACTGGGTGCTCGGCAGCGACGCTCCCTCCTCCGGCTTGCGCTCCTCGGGCCTGGTGGACGAGGCGACCGTGGAGCCGGCCGCGGTGGCGGCGCCCGCGGCGGTGGCGCCTCCGGCTCGCGAGCCCGAACCGTCGGATCCCAGCTCGCGCCTCGATGGACCTCCGAGCGAGGTCTCGACTGCTCCGGAGCCGACACGCTCGACGACCCCGCGCGCGGCGTCTCGTCGACGCCCCCGAGCGCCAGAGCCAGTCGTCGCGCCGTCGACGCCGGCGGAGTCGCCCCCTCCTGCGCGGCCGGGCGTTCGGCTCTTGGGGCGTGACCACTTCGACCGCGTGCTCGAGGGCGACTGAGCATCCGGAACGACCAGGCTCGCCTCATGGGGTCGGAAGCACGCCCTCATGACACGTCGACGTGCTCGAGGGCGACTGAGCGTCCGGAACGACCGGGCTCGCCTCATGGGGTCGGAAGCACGTCGACGTGTCACGTGGGCGCCGATCAGGCGACGCCGAGCACGCTCAGCATCGCGCAGGCGGTCATCACGCCGTAGGTGATCCGGACGCTCTGGGCGTCGTCGAGGTGCGTGCGCGCGCGGCGGCCGAGGAGGTTGCCCAGCAGAATCGCCGCCGCGACGAGGGTCGCGTCCCGGAGCACCGCCACGTCGACGAGCCCACCGACCCCGTAGGCCGAGATGCGCGCCACGTGCATCGAGACCGCCACCATCGACGCGCCGACGACGAAGCGCTCGTGCTTGAAGCCGGCCGCGAGCAGGAGCGAGCTGAGGATGAGGGCGCCGCCGCCGCCCGTGGCCGTGAGCACCCCCGCGGCGAAGGTCGCGGGGACGATCGCGCGTGGGCCAGGGGTGTGCGCGAGCCATGGCAGGCGCGCCGAGAGCTCGGGGCGCCGCATCACGAGCTCGCGCGCGACCGCCAAGCCGACCGCGAAGACGAGCAGCAGACGTAGCGCAAGCTCGGGCAGCGCGACGGCGACGAAGCCGCCGACGAGCGCGCCCGGGACGGCGCCGCCGATGAACGGGAGGATCGGACGAAACATCAGGTGTCGGCGGTAGAGCGCGAGCCGGTGCAGGTTGCCGAGCAAGAGCGCGGGGGCCGCGACCGCCAGCGCGCGCTGTGGATCCCACCAGAGCGCCAGCGCCAGCGTGAGCAAGAGACCCCCGCCGAGCCCCGCGAGGGTCGTCAGCGCGCCGGCGAGCGTGCCGAGCACCAAGAGTGCGACGACTTCCATGGGCTCAGCGTGGGGCTCGCGATGTCATCCGGCCAATCGAATGTTCCGACGATATCGATTACCATCACTGATGAAATGAACGAACCGTTCCACGAGGCGTTTCGAACCGCGGACGCGTACCGAGACGCGCTCCGCGACGCGTGCCGAGACGCGCTCCGCGACGCGTGCCGAGACGCGCTCCGCGACGCGTACCGAGACGCGCACGGAGACGCGCACCGCGACGCGCTCCGCGAAGCGCACCGCGACGCGCACGGAGACGCGCACCGCGACGCGCACCGAGACCCGCTCCGTGGTGGGCGCCGATGATCGACGAGCTGCGCCACTTCCTGCTCATCGTCGAGCACGGCACCTACCGTGAGG
>JAHBWH010000078.1 GCA_019637115.1 Myxococcales bacterium
CGATGGCAGGGTGCGTGGTCGAGGTTCGCTTCGAGCCGATCGGCGGCGACGTCTCGGTCGAGGGCACGTGGACGATCAACGGCGGCCCCGCGACGGCGGAGACCTGCGAGGCGGGTGGCATCGCGCGCGTGCGGCTGCAGATCTGCGAGTTCGCGGATGGCGACTGCTTCAGCGACACGCGCCTCGAAGGCGTCTGCAGCGCGGGCGGGTTCAGCACGTCGCCCTTCCTGCTCGCCGGCACCTACGCCATCCGCTGGCAGGCGCTCTCGGCGACCGGCTCGGTCCTCGGCAACAGCGACTGGCAGACGGTCACCGCCGCGGCGGCGACCACGCTGCGCGCGAGCGTGGACTTCACGGTCGCCGGTCCCTCGAGCTCGACGCTCGACGGGGAGTGGCTCATCGACGGTGAGCCCGCCGACGCCGCGAGCTGCGCCGCGGCCGGGATCGCCAACATCCGCCTGACGCTCGGCGGCGCCGCTGGCGACGTCGTCTTCTCCCTCCCCTGCGCCGATGGCGGCTTCGACAGCCGCAGCGGCATGGGGCCCTCGGTCGCGGCCGGGACCTACACGGTCGAGTGGGAAGCGCTCGACGCGGGTGGCGCGCTGCTCGCGGGCACGGGTGAGCTGCCCGCGATCACTGCCGTCGCAGGAGGCCACGTCAGCTTGACGGGACCCGACTTCGTCACGGTGCCGACGCTGCTGGTGTCCTTCCGCTATGCCATCGCGGGGACGGAGACGTATGGGACCTGCACCGAGGCCACCGTCGGCGACACGGCTTTCCTCTTCGAGCTCCTCGACGCCGAGGGGAACCTCCTGGAGCTCGACGTGCCCATCACGACATGCATCAACGAGATCGAGCTGTCCGACATGCCGCCTGGCGAGTACGACATCGAGATCTCCGCCGAGAGCCCCGACGGCTCGGTGAAGTGGGGCACCGGGGTGCCGACCTCCTGCGGCGGCCTCTCGGTCGACTGGGGCATCTCCGCCTACGACTGCTTCGTCGACATCGTCGACTGATCGGTGCCCGAGCGACGTGATCTCGGACGACGGGCGTCGCTTCGGCGACGCCCGTCGTCAATTGGGCAGCGCAAACTCCGTACACCACAAAGTGTTGAGCGTTGCTTGACACTCGTCATGCGTGCCGGCAGACTCGTTGGCATGCAGTCGTTCCGAGGTGCGCGACCCCAGGCCATCGACGCCGTCGACGTCGCGACGAAGGTCGCCAGCCTGATCCTCCCGGCCCGCGCGACCCGCGTCGTCGACCAGGCGCGGCGCGACCTCCGCGTGGTGCGCGGCGTGATCGGCGGCGAGCGCCCCGCCCCGGTGCGGGAGCAGGCCATGCGCGCCGCGAACCTCGACGAGATCGACGTCGTCTCGATCCTCCCGCGTCGCCTCGCGGCGCGCGTCTCACAAGGCCTCCGCGACCTCGACGTCCTCGTCGGCGCCCTCCAGGGCCGGCGCCCGCCGCCGACGGTGAAGCGCCCGGCGTCGCGCCGGAACACGCTCCCCCCGCCGCCCGCCAAGGTCGCGACGCGCCCGCTGCGGGTCGCTCGCGTCGTACGCGAGACCCCCGACGCCGTCTCGATCTACCTCGAGGAGACGAGCGGCGCCCTGCTGACCTTCGAGGCGGGGCAGTTCCTCTCGTTCGACGGGCAGGTGAAGGGGCGCACCTACCGACGCGCCTACTCGCTCGCCAGCGCGGCCCTCGAGGGCCACGCGCCGCACGTCACCGTCAAGCGCGTCGACGGTGGCGTCGTCTCGAACCACCTCGTCGACCACGCGCGCGAAGGCGACGTCCTGCATGCGCTGGGCCCCTCGGGCGTGTTCACGCTGAAGCCGAGCGAGGGTCCGCGCCGACTGCTCCTGCTCGCGGGCGGCAGCGGCATCACGCCGATCATCTCCCTCGCGGAGACCACCCTGACGCACGAGCCCGACGCGCACGTCGTGCTCCTCTTCGGCAACCGCCGCTTCGAGGACGTGATCTTCCACGCGCGCCTCGACGCCATGAAGGGCCGCTTCGGCGAGCGCTTGGTCGTCGACCACGTGCTCGAGGCGCCCCCGCGAGAGTGGTCGGGCGCCGTGGGGCGGCTCGACACCGCGACCGTGAGCGCGCGGCTCGGCGCGCTCGGAGTCGAGCCGAAGGATCGCGAGGTCTACGTCTGCGGCCCGACGCCGATGATGGACGCCGCCCACGAGGCGCTGCTCGCCCTGGGCGTGCCGAAGGCGCGCATTCACGAGGAGCGCTTCACCTCGCCCGAGCAGCGCAAGGCGGCCAGCGCGCCGACCGAGCCGCAGCCGGTGCTCGTCGCGCTGGGCGGCGTGCGCACGGAGACGGTCCAGCGACCCGGCCAGACGCTCCTCGAGGCGGGCCTCGCCGCAGGGCTCCCGATGCCCTTCAGCTGCGCGATGGGCGGCTGCGCGGCGTGCAAGGTGCGGCTCGTCGAAGGCGACGTCGTGGCCGACGAGCCGAACTGCCTGACCGACGACGAGCGCGCCGAGGGCTACGTGCTCGCCTGCTGCACGCGCGCGACCACGCCGTGCACCGTGGAGGTGCCATGAGCCTCGAGCTCGAACGAACCTCGCCGACGCTGACGGCGGACGAGCCCGCGCCCACCGAGGACGAGCGGCGCTGGCACCTGCGGATGAAGGATCTCTGCGAGGCGAGCGGGCTCGATCGCCAAGCGATCCACTTCTACATCCAGCAGGAGCTGCTCCCGCCCGGCCGCAAGACCGGCCGCAACATGGCGTGGTATTCCGACGAGCACCTCGAGCGGCTGCTGCTCATCAAGAAGCTCCAGCACGAGCGCTTCTTGCCGCTGAAGGCGATCAAGGCGCTCCTCGACGGCAAGGAAGAGAGCTTCACCCCCGAGCAGCACGCCTTCCTCGCGGGCCTGAAGTCTCGGCTCAAGGGAACGCTCGCGCCAAGCCGCGAGGGCGCGCGCATGGTGGACGCGGAGCGGCTGCTCCTGCGCACCGGGGTCGAGCGCCGCGACCTCGAAGAGGCCATCGAGCTCGGCCTGGTCGCCGCGCGCGCCGAGGGCGACCAGGTGAGCGTCTCCGAGGCCGACAGCTGGATGATCGAGCTCTTCGGGCAGATGCGGCGACTCGGGTTCAGCCGCGAGCTCGGCTTCACGGTCGAGGACGTTGCGTTCTACGAGGAGGCGATGAGCAAGCTCTTCCGCGAGGAGATGCGGCTGCTCTCGCGGCGCCTCGCGCAGCTCCCGCCCGACGAAGTCGCCAAGATGATCGAGCGCGCGCTGCCGGTCATCCACACCTTCCTCACCCGCTACCACACGAGCCGGGTGAGAGCCTTCTTCGAGTCGGTCGATGACTGACGTCGCGCCCACCTTCCCCCCGCTACTCTTCGACGACGCGCCAGCCCCCTGCCTCCGAGGTACGCCATGATCACCGACAAGCTCCTGCAGATCCTCCCCGAGAAGGTGCGCACCCGGATCGAGCCCTACGCCGAGGCGCTCGAGCTCATGAGCGAGGTCCGCGACCCGAAGGTCGCCGCCTCCCTCGGCCCGTCCAGCGTGCGCGGCCTGCTGCTCCAGCGCGGCAAGCAAGGCGTGCCGACGAAGATCCCCGCCCGCCATGAGGCCTACTTCGACTGGACGTACCCGAGCGACCACGCGGAGATGCTCGAGCTCTACCGGCGGGCCAAGCAGAACCAATGGGATGGCGACACCTGGCTCGACTGGTCGACGCACGTCGACCCCGAGAACCCCGAGGTCGCCATCATCCCCGACAACTTCCTCAACTTCGAGAAGCTCGAGGGCTACATGGGCGTGCGGATGACCCCGCGCGAGCGCGCGAAGGTCCGCTCCGACGTCTGCGCCTGGCAGCTCAGCCAGTTCCTCCACGGCGAGCAGGGCGCGCTCTTCGCCGCCGCGCAGGTCACCGAGGCCGTGCAGTTCTTCGACGGCAAGCTCTATGGGGCGACGCAGGTCGTCGACGAGGCGCGCCACGTCGAGGTCTTCCACCGCTACCTCGATACGAAGCTGCAGAAGCTCTACCAGATCAATGACAACCTCTTCGTCATCATCGACGCGCTGATGAGCGACTCCCGCTGGGACATGAAGTTCCTCGGGATGCAGATCATGGTCGAGGGGCTCGCGCTCGGCGCCTTCGGTACGCTCTACCGCCTCACCGAAGAGCCGCTGCTCAAGGAGCTGCTCAAGAACGTGATCCGAGACGAGGCCCGCCACGTGCACTACGGCGTGCTCGCGCTGCGCGAGCATTTCCAGAACCACATCAGCGAGCGCGAGCGACGCGAGCGCGAGGATTGGTCGTTCGAGGTCGCGCTCCTGATGCGCAACCGCTTCCTGGCCTACGAGATCTACGAGGAGCGCTTCGAGGGGCTCATCACGCGTGCGCAGTGGCGCGACGTCGTCTCGACCTCGCCGGGCCTCGAAGAGTTCCGCCACGTGATGTTCTCGCGCCTCGTGCCGAACCTCCGGGAAATCGGCCTCTTGAGCGACCGCATCAAGCCGCACTACGACCGCGTCGGGCTCTCGAAGTACTTCGGCGGCCGCAGCGCCGATCAGATCTCAGCCGAGGACATGATCTCGGAGCTCGATCAGAAGCGCGCGGAGACCCCCGCGGGCCTGCGCGCCGCGAACGCCTGACGCCTTGCGGTGCTCTCGAGGTCGCGCGCCGACGCTCGGCGCGGTCCGCTCGACGTGTCGTAGCCGTCACGACGTGCGGCGCGTCCGGCGCCGCGCGCCGTGATAGGCGTTCACGCCGTCCGGCGCTATACGAGCGGCGGAGGAACGATGCGCTCTCGCCTAGTTTTCGCGTTGTGGACGCTCGCGGCCGGCGCCGCGGGCTGTGGGGTGTCGGGGCCGGCGACGCCCTGCCGCGCCGGCACCGAAGGTTGTCCGTGTGAAGGCTCGACCTGCCAAGGTGACCTCGTGTGTGACGAGGGCGTCTGCCGCGCGCGCGCGCCGATGCTCGACGGCGGCGCGCCCTTCGACGGCTCGAGCCACTTCCCCGACAGCAGCCGCATGATCCCCGACGTCGGCCCGAACCTGGACGCTTTCTTCGCGGACGATCCGCCCCCGATGGAGTGCCGCGAGGACGGCACGATGGGCCCCTGGCCGGACGCGCCGGGCGGGACGCCCGAGTGCCCTGACGACAAGAACCGCGAGGGCTGCCGCTGCGAAGGCGTCGGCCGGACTGCGCCGTGCTGGCCCGGCCTCCGCGCGAACCGCAACCGCGGCATCTGCATGGACGGCGTGACCACCTGCGAGGACTTCGACGAGTTCACGGGCCGCTGGGGCCCTTGCGTCGGGGCCGTGCTGCCGGTCGAGGGCGTCGAGCTCGGCCCGCAGGCGTGCATGTGCTTCAGCCAAGGCCGCTGGGAGATCGCGAACCTCTCGCCCTGCTTCGTGACGTACGGCGGTGGCCAGGTCTACGCCGTCTCCACGCTCATGACCGGTCAATGCCCGACGATCCCGGCGACGCCGCCCCCGACACCGCCGGGCGACTGGAGCACCAGCGCGCTGACCGTCGACTGCGAGGGGCGCTTCGAGCTCTGTTACACGCTGAAGGCCGGTGACGCCGACGCGGCGTCTCCCGCCGATTGCACGCTCGCCGAGGTCTGCGTCGAGACGTGGTACCGCGAGCGCGGCGTCCGCCAGGAGCTGCCGAACCTCGGCGGCTGGTCGAGCAGCAACACGACGTGCGCGCAGCAGTTCCGCGACACCGGCGGCTACGGCGAGATGAGCGTCCGCGGCCTGAGCGTCGAGTGCGACGAGATCGGCGGCGCGGGTGGGGGCCGCTACGTCTTCAACCGCGTCAACTACTGTCCGTTGAGCTGCAACACGATGCCCGACGCGCCCGGCTGCGAGCGCTGCATGATGGGCGGCTCGGGCACGTTCTGAGCGAAGGCTTCTCGAGCGGGCGCGGTCCCAGTCCCGAGCTCGCGCCGGCTCGGGCAGCGCGGGCCGCGCGGCGCGGGCGCCCTCATTGAAGCATCGTGCTCACGAGCTCGGCGAGCTCGCGGGCGCTCGTCTCGGCCGGGACGTGGACCCACCGGCGGGTGCCGGGGGCGCTCGCCAACGCCGCGCGCTGCGCGCGGCTCGCGCCCCACACGACCACCGTCGCCATCGACGAGAGCAACGTCTCCGCGGCGTCGAGCAGGTCGAGCTCGGGGGCCTGCGCGTCGAGGACGACGAGGGTCGTCTCGGGCATGCCCATCAAGGTCCGGACCTCGCGCGCCGGGATCACCGTCGCGCGGCCGTGGAGCCTGAGCCCGAGCGCGCGCAACGCGCCGAGGTCCCACGAGGCCACCTGCACGACGGGCTGCCCGGCGGGCGCCCCGTGGGGGACCGGCACGTTGTCCCCCGCGCCGGTGCGAATCCGCTGCGTGACCCGATCGCTCGTGCGCGAGCGGGGCGGCGCAGAGGGTCGAGCTCCGGGGGGCGGGACGGAGGCGGGCACGCCTCAGGGTACCACGTCCTCCATTTGGGGGAGATCAACGACCACAGGCAGCGGCGCCCCGCCGCGGCGCGCAGAGCCGAACGAGCAGAGCTCCCGATGCCTTCATGGCCGGTAGGGAGCGGAGGAGAGCGGAGGCGGACCAGCTCGTACGTCGCCACGGGCGTCTCGACCAGTCGTTCGTGGCCTCGACCTCGATCTCGGCCCCGCGCCTCCTCGAATCGCCTTCGGGCCGAGGAAGCGGAGACTGCGCCGCTTCAACGCCGCCCCGCGCGCCCTCGCCCTTCCGCTGGGGCCGCGAGGGTGATCTCGAAGCGCGCCCCCGGCGCGTCCGGATCGATCAGGCTCACGTCCCCGCCGTGCGCGTGCGCCACCGTCCGGACGATGGCCAGCCCGAGCCCCGTGCCGTCCCGATCGGCGTCGGTGGTGAAGAAGCGCTCGAAGATCTTTCCGCGATTCTCGACTGGGACGCCCGGCCCCCGATCCTCGACCGTCACGCCGAGGACCTCCGCCTCGGCGTCGTACGCGACGCGAATGGAGACCGGCGCGCCCTCCGGAGAGAAGCGGAGCGCGTTCTCGACGAGATTCAACACCGCGCGTTCGAGGTCTTCCTCCCGCCCGCGGACGCGCCGCCGCGTGGTCTCCCAGACGACCGACACGGGTTGCTCCGCCGTGTTCGTCCGCGCCACCACCCGCGCGAGCAGCGCGGCGAGGTCCAAATCCTCCATCGCCTCCTGGCTGCCCTCGATGCGGCTGAGCTCGAGCAAGCGGTTGACCAGGCGGTCGAGCCGGTCGACGTCCAGCCGGATGTTCGAGAGGAAGCGCGCGCGCGCCTCGGGATCGTCGGCGGCGCCTTCCTGGAGCAGCTCTGCGGCCCCGCGGATCGACGTGAGCGGGCTCTTCAGCTCGTGGGCGACGTCGGCCGAGAGCTCCCCGATGTAGCGCAGCTTCGCGTCGAGCTCGCGCGTCATGATCGCGAAGGCTTCGCCGAGCTCACGGACCTCGCCGCTGCCTCCGACGGGCACCGCCACGCCCCGATCGCCGCGCGCGATTCGGCGAGCCGCGCGCGCGAGCCTCGTGATGGGTCGAGAGATGGACCAGGCGAGCACCCCCGTGAGCAAGAGCGAGAAGAGCACGGAGACGACGAGCACCTGGATCAGGCCGCGACGGATTCGATAGAGTTCGACCATCACGGGCTGCGTCGAGCGGGTGACGTAGACGACGCCGACGACCTCCCCTCGATGCCGGATCGGTTCGGAGAGGAAGAGCAGCACCGAGGGCCCACGCTCGCGGATGCGCGTGAAGGCGTCCGGGCTCCCAGCGAGCGCCGAGCGCACCTCTCGGCGGTCGGCGACGTCCGGCCAGCGGTCTTCGAGCGCGCCGCGCGCGATCCCCTCCACGTCGCTCGACGCGCTCCAGCGCACACGCGCCCCCACCTCGTACGCGCTCGACGAGAGGAACGAGGGCGCGGGCGGCTCGGGGCCCTCGGGCGGTCCGTCGGCGTGCGAGTCGACGACGACGCGCCCCCGCGCGTCGAGGAGGCGGACGCGCGTGCGGGTTCGGGTCGCCGCGGCCACGAGCACCTGCGCGTGCGAGGGAGCGTCGAGAGCCCGCCCCTCCGCGAGGTCGCTCTCGACCAGCGCGCGGACGAGGCTCGCTTGGTTGCGCATGTCGCGCTCGAGGGACGCGAGGAGCTGCCGCTCGTAGATCCGCGCAAACTCGAGCCCCGCCACGGGGACGAGCAGCACCACGAGGTTCACCACCAGCAGGCGCGCGCGCAAGCGCCCGAAGACGCGGGCCATCAATCCGCGGCCTTGTAGCCGATGCCGTGCACCGTCGCGATCGGGTCGGGCCCGCCGAGCGCGCGGAACTTCGCGCGCACCCGCCGCACGTGCGTGTCGATCGTCCGCTCGGTGACGAGGTTGTCGTAGCGGTAGGCGCGCTGCATGAGCTGCCCGCGCGAGAGCACGATGCCCGGCCGCTCGAGGAGCGACGCGAGCAAGCCGAGCTCGGTCGCGGTGAGCGGCACGAGCTCCTGCCGCCAGCGGACCTCGTGGCGCTCGAGGTCGACGAGGATCTCGCCGTGCGAGAGCTTCGTCTTCGTCTCCTCGTCGCTGCCCTCGCCGCCGGTGCGCCGCAGCACGGCCTTCACGCGCGCCACCAGCTCACGAGGAGAGAAAGGCTTGGTGAGGTAGTCGTCGCCGCCGAGCTCGAGCCCGAGCACGCGGTCGATCTCGTCGCTGCGCGCGCTCAAGAAGAGGATGGGAAGCCGGGAGCTGCTGCGCACCCGGCGGCAGAGCTCGAGGCCGTCGACCCCCGGGAGCATGATGTCGAGGATCACGAGGTCGTAGGCGCCGCGCCCGATCGCCGCGAGCGCCTTCGTCCCATCGTCGACGACCTCGACGCGGAACCCCTCGCGCTCGAGCGCGTATTGCACGACCTCGCGGATGCGCGCCTCGTCGTCGACCACGAGGATGTTCCGGCTCACCGACTCGCTCCTTCCCGCCTCACTCCGCCCGGGGTGCGGAGTGTGCAACCTGCGCGGAGTGCGCAGAGTGTGCCACGTCCACCGCCTCGACCGCCTCCATCGCCTCGCCGAGGCCCTCCACCCGCGCCCAGAGCTCGGCGACGATCCCGCCGACGCCCTCGGGCGCGCTCCCGGCGTAGCGCGCGAGCACGAGCTGGCTCCGCAGCGCGCCAACGAGCTCGGCGAGCTCGTCGAGCGCGCGATGCTGTCGGGCGCGGAGCGACGCGATGCGCGCGACGTTGTCGCGGTGGAGCACCGCGCTCCGCAGCGCTCGCCGGTGGCCTCCTTGCGCGAGCTCGGCGACCCGCGCGTCCGCCTCGTCGAGGTCGAAGCCCGGCTGCGCCAGCACGACGTCGAGCTCGGAGAGCCTCGCGTGCGCCTGCCTGAGCTCGTCGCGGATGCGCTCGGCCGACGCGCGGGAGAGCAGCACCTCGAAGGCCGACCCCTCGGCCGCTCGGAGCGCCTGCTCGAGCTCCGCCTCGACGCGCGCGACGCCGCGGCGGGCCGAGCTCGCGCGTGGGATCGGATCGGGGATGAGTACGACGGGCGCCCAGAGGGGCCAGAGCGCGAGCCCGAGCCCGGCGGAGGCCACGCGGCGAGCGCGCCCGCCGCGGCCGCGGCGGTACACGACGACGGCGCACCCAGCGCCGACGACGGCGTAGAGGGCGAGCAGATCGAGGAGGCTCATCGCGGACCTCCGCTCCACGGGCCGAGGGGGACCACGCCTGCGCCCTCGCGCGCGGGAGCAGCGTCATCGTGCCAAGCGTCGCGACGGCCGTAGATCCCGAGCGAGGATCGCAGGCTCACGGCCGTCGCTCCGAGGAAGTCGCCCTCGAGCGAGCGCACGAACGGCACCTCGGCCGACTGCGGGCGCACGAGGTAGGGACGCAGGATCCAGCTCGTCTGCCCGCTGGCCGCGAGGAAGATCGCGACGAAGGCGAGCCCGGTGGTGATCCGATGGCGACCGGCCCGGAGGCCGCGCAAGAGCACGCCGAGCGCGGCGACGCCGGCGAGCGCGTAGGCGAGGACGGCGGCGAGCGCGGCGCCGTGGTAGCCGACGCCGAGGTCCATCGCGAGCCAGAGCACCGGCGCGAAGGCGAGGAGCGCGAGGCCGGCGCGACCGGCGGCGACGAGCGCCAGGGTGATCATCGCGCGCAGCGAGACGGGACGCCCGAGCGCGGCCGCGACGCCGTGGAAAGCAGGCACGGAGAGCACGAGCGCGGCCACCATGGAGAGCGGGAACTTCACGCCCGCGAAGAGGAGCTGGATGCCCCCGCGATACGACCCGACGACGGCGCCAAAGACGACGGCGCCGAACGCGAGGGCGAGGAGCGCGGCGAGGGTCAGGGACCGCAGGCGGTCCTCGTCGAGGCAGCGGCGCGCCGCGCCCGCAGGGTCGCGGAGGATGGTCGCGAGCTCATCGGCGATCGGCGCCATCACGCACCTCCCACGAGGGGCAGCATCGCGCCCCACACGCGCCAGCCGAGCAGGACCGCGAAGACACCGAAGCCGATCTGGCAGAGGGTCGCCCACGCGCGCACGGCGGGGCCGGCCTCCTCGAGGGCGTCGCGGAGCGTGAGGACGAGGTGACGCAGCCCGAGCGCGCCTCCGACCACGAGCCCGAGCGAGGCCGCCAGCGCCGCCGCCGTGGGCGACTCGCTCGTCACGACGTAGAAGGCCGCGAGCGGCGCGAGCCCGGCGAGCACGAGCCCCGCAGAGGCGAGCCCGCGAGTCGCCGCGAGCGACGCGCGGCCGAGGGAGAGCGGCGCGCCGAAGAGCGCGAGCACGATGCAGAGAGAAGGCAGCCCGACCAGCGCGACCGCGACGAGCGCGGCGGGAACACCGAGCGCGTGGACGACGAGCGACGCGCCGCCCTCGCGCGCCCCCAGCGCGAGGCCGTAGGCGCACGCGAGCGCGAGCCCCACGCCCGCGCGACGCGCGAGCGCGCGCGCGTCGCCCTCTTCCGACAGCAGCTCCCCCGCCCAGGTGAGCGACGAGGAGAGCTCGAGCACCGCGGGACGCTCGAGCGCTGCGGGGGGCTCGAACGGCGCGGGGGGCTCGAACGGCGCGGGCTCGAACGTCGCGGGCTCGAACGTCGCGGGATGCTCGAGCGCGCTCGCGCTCGACTCGGCCGTCGGATCCTTGCAGCTCGTCGGGGTCGACGCCTCGTCGGCGCTCCCCTCCCTCGGGGGCTCGGCGCTCACCCATCGTCTCGCGACTTCGGTCATGCTCGTATCTCCTTCCGAGCCCAACCTGAAGGGGCGGCGAGGAGCCCGCGTCGCCGACACGAGGAAGGCGCGCGGAGAAGATGTGGCGAAACGGTGGCGGGGCGGACGGTCGGGGTGTCCGTCTCCGTCTCCGTCCGTGTCCGTGTCCGTGTCCGTGTCCGGGTCCGGGTCCGTGTCCGTGTCCGGGTCCGTGTCCGGGTCCGTGTCCGGGTCCGTGTCCGTGTCCGTGTCCGTGTCCGGGTCCGGGTCCGTGTCCGGGTCCGTGTCCGGGTCCGGGTCTGTGTTCGTATCGGGTCCGGGTCCGGGTGCGGGTCCGGCGACCAGGTAGGAAGTGGACGTCCGAGGCACGCGGTGCGATGGGTAGGGAGTGACGGCCATCCCGCAGACCGACGCGCGATACCTTCGCTCGCCCGCCCTCACCCCCACCCCCGAGGGCGCGCGGCTCGAGGTGATCGCGTGGGACCGCGCCGTCACCCCCGGCCCCATCCCCGCGATCGCGGGGGAGGAGCGCGTGCTCACCTGGCGCGTCGGCCTCGACGGATCGCTCGAGGGACCCGACGAGGGCCCTCCGCAGACGGCGATCGTCACGCTGCGCGACGCCGCGCTCGCCGACGACGAGAGCGCCCGCGAGCTCGTCGCCGTCGACGGCGCGTGGCGGGCCTCGGTGACGAACGTCGAGGGGATGGGGGAGGTCTGGGTCGAGCGGTCCGGGCAGCGCGCGCTCGTGTGGCGGGCCTTCGGCGTCGCCGCAGCGCCCACGCTCGCCGCGTGGGGCGACGGCGCCTGGGTCGCGTGGCACCACGACGTGCGCGAGGACGACGTGCGGCCCGACGTCGCGAAGTGGATCGCCCTGCGCTTCGTGGACGCGAGCTTCGCCGTGTTCGAGCCGACGGCCGTGATGGCCGGGCGCGATCGGGATCGCGAGGGCGAGGAGCAGAGCTTCGAGTTCCCCTCGCTCGTGCTCGGCGACGACGGCGCCCTCGCGCTCTTCGGGCGGGGCAGCCACAACTTCTGGCGTCAGGACCTCTCCGCCGCGGGCTGGACCGAGCGCGTCGCGCTGAGCGACGGCGCCTGGGGAAGCCGAGGCCGTCGCGTCGCGGCCTGCCGCCTCGGCCAGCGCGTCGTCGTCGCGCGCCGCGATCGCCGCGCCGTGGAGGTGGACGTCCAGGACGCGCCCACCGGCGGACCGCCCGCGCTCGCGCCAGCCGAGGTGGAGGTGTCGCGCCGCCAGCGCTTCTCGGTCCCGCGACGCGACGCGCGCGATCCTGCAGCGCGACACGGCCTGCACACCTACTTCGGCGATCTCCAGCAGCACAGCGCCCACAGCGATGGCGTCGGCAGCGCCGACGAGGCGCATTGGCGCGCGCGGCATCGCTACGGCGACGACTTCGTCGCGCTCACCGACCACGAGAGCTTCCTCGGCAAGCGCACGGGGCCCGGCGAGTGGGCCTACCTGCAGCAGGTCGTCGACCGCCACCACGCACCCGGCCGCTTCGTGGCGCTGCACGCCTACGAGTGGACGGCGAAGATGCACCCCGGTCCGGGGCACAAATGCGTCTACCTGCCGCGCGCGGGCATGCCGCTCGTGAGCCGCGACGACGTCCCCGAAGGCCCGGCGATCACCCGCGCCGTGCGGGCGATGGGCGCGCTCTGCGCGCCGCACCACATCGGCTGGACGGGCTGCGACGAGGCTGGCCACGACGAAGAGGCGCAGCCCTTCTGGGAGATCGTGAGCTGCCACGGCTGCTACGAGACCGCGGGGAGCGCGCTCGGGATGCGGGGGGAGCACACGGACCAGCTCGCGGACGTGATGCTCCGCAAAGGACACCGCTTCGGCTTCGTCGGCGGCAGCGACAGCCACGGCCTGCTCTGGCACCACGGCGAGGCGCGCAAGCGCGACCCCTTCCGCACGGGGCTGACCGCCGTGCAGGCGAGCGCCCTCGAGCGCGACGCGATCTTCGAGGCCCTCCGCGCGCGCCGCTGCTACGCCACGAGCGGCGCGAAGATCTTGCTCGACGTACGCGTCAACGGCGCGCCGATGGGCAGCGCCCTCGACACCCGCGCGATGCGCGTCGAGGCGCGCGCCGTCGGCACGACCCCGGTCACGTCACTCGAGCTCGTCACCGAGCGCGGCGTCGTCACGCGACGAGACGGCGACGCCGACGAGCTCACGGTGGAGGCGACGACCGACGCGGACTTCGTCTACGCCCGCGTCACGCAGGCGGACGGGGAGATGGCCTGGTCGAGCCCGGTCTTCGGGCCGCGCACCATCCCACGCGAGTGACCGCACACCCGAGCGTGGGGGCGACCGCGCCGAGGGTAGCGGACGCGTCGGCGGTGGGTCCGCGCCGAGGGTCGCGGAGGCGTCGGCGGTGGGTCCGCGCCGAGGGTAGCGGACGCGTCGGCGGTGGGTCCGCGCCGAGGGTAGCGGACGCGTCGGCGGTGGGTCCGCGCCGAGGGTAGCGGAGGCGTCGGCGGTGGGTCCGCGCCGAGGGTAGCGGACGCGTCGGCGGTGGGTCCGCGCCGAGGGTAGCGAGGGTAGCGGGGGGCGGCGGCGGTGGCCCGGCGTCGACAGCAGCGGAGGGCGGCGGCGGTCCGCATCGACGGCAGGCGTCGGCGGGTCAGCGCCGACGGTAACGGACCTCGAACACCACGTCGCCGGGCAGACGGCTCGCCTCGATCTTGGTCGCGAGCGTCATGCGCGAGCCGTCGGGGGAGAAGCGGAGCTGCACGGTGACCGTCGCGTCGTCGTTCACGTAGCGCTGGACCAGGGTCCGCCCGCGCCAGCGCTGGGTCACGCGGAGGGCGGTCCCGAGCGAGTCCGTGATGTTTCGCTGGGTGCCGTCGGTCGGCGCGTCGACCTCGTAGAGCGTGCCGACCTTCACCTTCAGCGAGTCCCCCGACGTCGACAGCTCGACGCGCTGGTGGATGGGGAGCCCCGCCGTGAGCCGCCGACGCGCGATGGGGCGGGCGATGAAGTTCATCTCGGTCACCACGCGCTCGACCGCGGCGTCGCGGTCGCTCGCCGCGGCCGTCGCGTCCACCACCACCCACGTCCCCTCGGAAGGCGGCGCCTCGTCCTGGGCCACGAGGGCCCCTCCCGAGACGAGCAGGCCGGAGGCGACCAAGGCGAGCACGAAGGCGAAGCGACGCATGCGGGCAGTATGACCGAGAAGATCGCTCGCGCTCACCGTTCACGTTCTGGACGCTTCGACGAAGCTGGCGCAGCCACCCAAGCGGCCGAACGGGGCCGCTGGGAGCACTCCAAACCGGACAGGGCCCCCGAACCGGACGGGGCCCCGAACCGGACGGGGCCCCGAACCGGGCACCAACCCCGAACCGGACACGGACCCCGAACCGGGCACCAACCCCGAACCGGACACGGACCCCGAACCGGACACGGACCCCGAACCGGACACCCCGACGCCCAGCCGAGGCCAAGAGGCCCCACCTCATGCCGGCCGCGCGTCCGCCCACCCAACGCGGACTCGGGTCCGCACGATCGTTGCACACCAATGGCACACAGATTGCGAGGGCTGCTCGCACATGCTCGCGCGCGCCCTCCTCGTCTCCCTCGCCTTCCTCCTCGCCTCGATCGGCTCGAGGGGGTCCGCGCAGACCGTCCGGGACATCGCAAACCGCGGCACGTGCAGCACGGCCGGCATCGAGGGGCTCTCGCGCCAGCTCGCGGAGGCGCAGATGTGCCTCCGGCCAGGCGCGTTCGTGCGCTTCGCCCCGCACCCGAACATCACCCTCAGCTCGTCGCGGGTGCACCCCTACGCGCAAGCCACCGCCCGCGACGCCCTCCACCGCGCCGCGCAGCGCGGGCCGCTCCAGGTCAACAGCGCCTTCCGGACGCTCGCCGACCAATACGTCCTCTACCACTCGGGCGGCTGCGGCCTCGCGGCGCGCCCAGGCCAGAGCAACCACCAGAGCGGCCGCGCGGTCGACCTCCAGAACCACAGCGCGGCGCGCTCGCGCATGGAGGGTCAGGGCTGCGCGTGGTTCGGCTCTCGCGACCCCGTCCACTTCGACTGCCCCGGTGGCGACCGGCGCTCGGACTCGATCCTCGCCTTCCAGCGCCTGTGGAACACCAACCACCCGGGCGACCGCATCGCCGAGGACGGCGTCTACGGCCCCGCGACCGAGTCGCGCCTCGGGCGCTCTCCCGCGGGCGGGTTCTCGCGCGGCGCGTGCGACGCCGCGCCGCCGCCGCCGCCGCCACCCTCGGGCACGACGCGCTTCATCGGCGCGGTCTACGAGGGCAGCGACGCGGCCGCGCGCATCGGCGGCGCGAGCGTCCGCATCGTCGAGACCGGCGCGATGCTCACGGCGCGCGCCGACGGCATTTGGGAGGCCACGGTGCCGAGCGGCACGTACACCGTCGAGGCATCGGCGAGCGGCTTCGTCACGGCTCGCCGCACCTGCGAGGTCTCGGGCGCCGAGACGTGGTGCTCCATCGGTCTCGTCCGCGGCGCGACGAGCGGCACGGCGCGCGGCCAGATCTACGAAGACCACGGCGCGCCCGAGACCAGCCCGCCGATCGTGGGCGCACAACTGGTGATCGCCGAGACCGGCGACATGCTCGCCACCGACGACGCGGGCGCGTGGACGACGAGCCTGCCCCCCGGCACCTACATGCTCACCGCGAGCGCCGAGGGCTTCGCCGCCGCGAGCCGCAGCTGCACCGTCCGCGCGGGCGAGACGAGCGACTGCTCGATCGGCCTCGCCGCCGAAGCGCTCGCCGGCGTCATCGACGGGGTGGTCTTCGAGGGGAGCGACACCTCGCTGCGTGTGATCGGCGCCACCGTCCGCGTCCTCGAGACCGGCGCGTCGTTCACGAGCCGCGAGGGCGACGGCTCCTTCCGCTTCGACGTCGGCGCGGGCACCTACACGCTCGAGGTCTCGGGCGCGGGGCTCCTGACGGCGACCCGCGAGTGCGACGTCGCGGCCGGCGAGACCACATGGTGCTCCGTGAGCGTCACGCGCGACGGCACCGACGGCGGGCTCCCGACGGTGCCGGTGGACGGCGACGAGGTCGACCACTCGGACGATCGCGACGAGGATCCGCGCGACGCCGTCGACGGCCGCCCGGGCACCTCGAGCGCGACGCTCCGCGGCGGGTGCGCCGCTGGCGGCGCGGGAGACGCGGGCTGGGCCCTGCTCGGCCTCGCGCTCCTCCTCGACCGCCGCCGACGCGACTGACTCCGGGAGCCGTGCGGCTGACCTACGAGTTCGAGTCGTCAGGCCAGCGCGACTGACTCCCATCCCGCGCGGCCGACCGACAGGGCGGGGGCTCGAGTCGCCCCGGCGTCAGACCCTCGCGCGGCCGCTACCCGCGCGGCCCGTCGAGGCCGCGGCTCGAAGTCGCCTGCGCCGGGCGGTGGGTCGCGGAAACCGAACGCCGTTCCTGCTATCGTGCGCGCCCATGCGACGAAGTCTCTCGCTCTTGGCCGCGCTCGCCCTCGTCGGGTGCGGTGACGATCGCGACCCCTCGAGCGCGCGCTGCGCGACGCCCGCCGCCGCGCTCTGCGCCGCGAGCGCGGGGCACTCGGGGGCCGTCACGTTGAGCGGCAGCACGGACGACGCGCCGCGCGACGTGCAGGGGAGCTGCGGCGGGCGCGGGCGGGAGCTCGTCTTCCACTGGACCGCCCCCTTCGCCGGCCGCTACGTCTTCGACACCGAGGGCTCCGACTTCGACACGGTGCTCTACGTCCGGGAGAGCTGCGACGGCGCCGAGCTCGGCTGCAACGACGACGTCGGGGGAGGCCCGCTCCACTCGCGCCTCACGCTCGACCTCGAGGCCTGCCAGAGCGTCGTCGTCTACGTCGACGGGTTCGATCCGAACGACACGGGCGCCGTCCGGCTCTCCGTCACGACCCGCGAGACGGTCTGCGACGACGGCCTCGACAACGACGGTGACGGCCTCGTCGACTGCGACGACCCGGATTGCGCGCTCGCGTGCGGCCCGGCCGCCACCTGGCCCGACGCCTGGAGCCGCTTCGAGGAGGCCGCGCTCGCGGAGACCAACCGCTACCGCGCGATGGGCGCGAGCTGCGCTGGCGACACCTTCCCCCCCGCGCCAGCGCTCGAGATGAACGAGACGCTCCGGATCGCGGCGCGTTTGCACTCGAGCGACATGGGCGAGCGCCGCTACTTCGAGCACGAGAACCCCGACGGGCTCGATCCCTTCGACCGAATCCGCGCGATCGGCTTCGAGGGCGCGCAGCCCTGGGGCGAGAACATCGCGGCCGGCCAGCGCACCCCCGAGGAGGTCGTCGCGGGCTGGATGGAGAGCCCCGGCCACTGCCGCAACATCATGAACGCGCAGTTCCGCGTCATCGGCCTCGGGTACGCGCGCGTCGACGGCTCACCCTTCGGCCACTACTGGACCCAGAAGTTCGGCGGCGGCCACTGAGCGCCGCGGAAGTCACTTCCTCGACTTCACGACCATCGCCAAGAGATAAGCGTCCGCCTCGGCGCTCCCTTTGACGAGCTTCCACGCCGCCACGGCGTGCCGCGCCCGCGCCACACCCGTGAGCACCTCGCTCCGGGTGGGGGTCTTGGAGAGGTTGTAGTCCGCCTCGTGACGCTCCTCTTGAAGGTCCACGAAAGCACGAGCTACGGCCGGAATCACCGGGGGATCGCCGAACAACGAGGTCCAAGGGCTCGGTCGCGCGTTGGCGAACGCGTTCGAAGCGATCTTCATCTGGGAGTGCTCGAAACCTCGGGCGAGCTGCTCCCGCAGAGGCCGATGCGTCGACTTCGTCGAGAGGATCAGGCGACACGCCTCATCAATGAGGAATGAAACACTCCGTAGTACGCGGCGGACATCGCGCGACAAAGGCTCGCTTGCTTCGGTCGCTTCGGCTCGCGTCGAGCGAGGTACTCCGCCTGCGCGATCAGGTCCTGCGCGAGTCCCATGACTCAGGCCGCTTCGTCGGTGCTGACGAAGCGGGTATAGGGCCAGCGGTCGACCTCCAGCTGCCGCAGCGCGGCGTGGACGGCTTCGACCGCGGTCTCCAGCTCCTTCCCGTCGTGCAGCAAGCCCGGCGGCGCGTCGATCACCAGGGTGACTCGGAGCGCAGGCTCCCCCTCGGCGTCGGTCATCTCGGTCACCCGGACGTTTCGCACCCAGGAAGGGGTCCGCGCGTGGATTGCCGCGAGCAGCTTCTCGAGGTCGATGCCCATCTCTGGAGGCTACCGCTCCCACCGATCGACGTCGACCCCGCGGCGAGACTCGCGAATCGCGAATGAGCGGGTGGCGGGCCCGTGGCTGCGAGCGCAAGCTGCCGGCCCCGTGAAGCTCGAGGACCTCGACTACACGCTCCCCGAGGAGCTCATCGCCCAGGCGCCGCTCGCCGAGCGCGACGCGTCACGCCTGCTCGTGCTCGACGCGGGCCAGACGCCGCTCGCCGACGCCGCGTTCGTCGACCTGCCCGCGCTGCTCCCGCCGTCGCTCTTCGTCGTCAACGACACGCGGGTGCTCCCCGCGCGCCTGCTCGGTCAGAAGGCGAGCGGCGGCGCGGTCGAGCTCCTGCTCGTCGAGCGGCTCGCTTCCGAGGACTCGGGTGCGCGTGAGCGCTGGCTGGCGCTCGGCCGCACGTCGAAGGGCATGCGCCCTGGCCTCAGGGCGCGCTTCGGCGAGCTCGACGCCGAGCTCCTGGGCAAGCGCGACGAGGGCTACGTCGAGGTCGAGCTCTCGGTCCAGCAGGGTGACGTCGAGTCCGCGCTCGAACGGGCCGGCCAGATGCCGCTGCCCCCCTACGTGCGGCGGGCGCCCGACGCGAGCGACCGCGAGCGCTATCAGACCGTCTTCGCGCGGACGCCGGGCGCGGTCGCCGCGCCCACCGCGAGCCTCCACTTCACGCCGCGGGTGCTCGCGACGCTCGAGGCGGCCGGCCACCGCCTCGCGCGCGTCACCCTCCACGTCGGCCCCGGCACCTTCCGCCCGGTGAAGAGCGCGACCCTCGACGAGCACGTCATGCACGAGGAGCGCTGGGAGGTCAGCCCCGACGCGGCCGACGCCATCGCGCGGGCGAGAGACGAAGGGCGCCCCGTCACTGCCGTGGGCACCACCGTCGTCCGCACGTTGGAGAGCGCTGCGTCCGAAGGAGGGACCGTCCGCCCCGGGAGTGGGCGGACGAACCTCTTCATCCGTCCCCCGTACCGCGCGAAGGTCGTCGATCACCTCGTGACCAACTTCCACCTCCCGCGCTCCACCCTGCTGGCGTTGGTCTTCGCGCTCGGGGGAGAGGCGACCGTCCGCGCGGCCTACGCCCACGCCGTCGCCGCCCGCTATCGCTTCTTCAGCTACGGAGACGCGATGCTCATACGAGGCATACGAGGCATCCGCGCACGCTGACCTGTCCCGATCTCGCGCGCGCTGACCTCCCGCATGCGCTGACCTACCCCCACCTCCTCGCGCCCCTTCGACGCGCCCTCCGTGGAGGCCCAGCCTCGGGCCCCCGACACAACACGCACCTCACGTCGTCACCATGTCGCTCCCCACCTCCGGCTTCTCCTTCGAGCTCCTCGCGACCAGCGGGTACGCGCGCCGCGCGCGCTTCACGACGCCCCGCGCCATCATCGAGACCCCCACCTTCATGCCGGTCGGCACGGCGGCCACCGTCAAGAGCCTCTCGCCCGAGGAGGTCGAGGCGACGGGCGCGCGCATCATCCTCGCCAACACCTACCACCTCTGGCTGCGCCCCGGCTCCGAGCTCATCGCGCGCCGCGGCGGCGTGACCCGCTTCATGGGCTGGCCGCACGCGCTGCTCACCGACAGCGGGGGCTTTCAGGTCTTCAGCCTCGCGCCGCTCCGCAAGATCGACGAGGACGGCGTCACCTTCCGATCCCACCTCGACGGCGCGCCGCAGCGCATGACGCCCGAGGTCTCGATGAAGGTGCAGCGCGACCTCGGCTCGGACGTCGCGATGGTCCTCGACGTCTGCCCTCCCGGCGGCGCCGATCGCGCCGAGATCGAGCGCACGATGGCGCTCACCACGAAGTGGGCGCGCCGCTCGCTCGCGTGCGAGCCCGCGCCGGGCCAGGCCCGCTTCGGCATCGTGCAGGGCGGCACCTTCGCCGACCTCCGCCGCGCGCACCTCGCGGACATCGCCGCGCTCGACGTCGACGGCGTCGCGCTCGGTGGCTTCAGCGTCGGCGAGCCCCTCGACGTGATGTACGCGCTCCTCGACGAGGTCGCGCACGAGATGCCCACGCACAAGCCCCGCTACCTGATGGGCGTCGGCACGCCTTATGACCTGTTGCACGCCATCGGCGCTGGCGTCGACCTCTTCGACTGCGTGCTCCCGACCCGAAACGCGCGCAACGGGCAGGCGCTCACGTGGCACGGGCGGGTGAACCTGCGGCAGTCGCGCCACACGGAGGACGACGCGCCGATCTGCGATCGCTGTGGCTGCCCGGCCTGCGCCAAATACTCGCGCGCGTATCTCCGGCACCTCACGCGCGCGAACGAGATCCTCGGTCACCGGCTGCTCACGCAGCACAACCTCTGGTTCTACGGAGAGCTCGTCGCCGAGGCGCGTCGCCACGTCGAGGCCGGCGACTACGACGCCTGGGCGCGCGAGACCGCGCGCGCGATGCGGGAAGGCGACGAGCTCGGCGCCCCGAACGGCGTCCCCCCCAACCCGCGCCACCAGCGCGCGTGAGCGCATCGGCGCTCGATTGGGTTACGCTGTCGGAATGCGCGCGCTCGTCCTCGCACTCTTCGTCTCCGCGTTCGCCGTGACGGCCGTCGCCGCGCCGACGCCCACGCGGCCACAGCGCGCGACGACCGGCGAGCTCGCGCCCGACATCGGCGGGCAGCGCGTCAGCGGCAGCGATCCGACCTCGCTCGACGCCCTGCGCGGGCGCGTCGTCGTCGTCGACTTCTGGGCGACGTGGTGCGGCCCGTGCGCGCAGATCATGCCCCACCTCGACCGCATGCACCGCGACCATCACGGCAGCGGCCTGAGCGTGCTGGGCGTCACCGACGAGGCCTCCGCGCTCGTCCGCGCGCACCTCGGCGCGCGCCCCGTCGCGTACACCGTCGTGAGCGACGCCGGGACCACGATGGCGCGCTACGGCGTCCGCGCGGTGCCGATGCTGGTCGTCATCGATCGGCGGGGGAAGGTGCGCCACATCGAGGAGGGCGCGAGCGCGGCGGGGCTCGCGCGCGTCGAGGCGAGCGTGCGGCAGCTCCTCGGCGAGCCCTGACGCCTCACGGATCCCAGTCGAAGCCGACGCGGGTCCCGAGCCAGAGCGTGTGATCGGCGGGCTCCCCGCGCGACGGCGGCGTCACGCCATAGCCGATCCAGAGCACCCCGTAGGGCTTGAGGCCGGACACACGCGGGGTCGTCAGGCCGTAGCCGATGCCGACGCGGAATCCGTGCCGCGTCGGGCTGTCGTAGCGCTGCGTCCACGCGAGCTCCAGGTCGACGACGCGGCTCATGTTCGCGAAGCGCACGAGCAGTGGCACCGAGCTCGCGAGGACGCCCTCGAAGGTCCGCCGACCTTCGGGCGTCTGGGGTAGTCGGCCGTCCACGCCGAGCTCGAAGCCGACCCCGAGCGTCAGCCGCGGACCGAAGCCGCGCCCGAGCAAGAGGCGCCCGCCTCCCCCGCCGCCGATGCCCACCTCGCCGTCGGTGACGAGCAGCGCGCCGCCGCCGCGTGTCTCGGCGAAGATCACGAAGCGCCCCTCGTCGCTCTCGATTCCGCGGAACGTGCCGTCCGCTTCGATCCAATACGGACACTCACCCGCGGCGTGCTCGGCCGCCTCGAGGAGAGTCAGCACGCGCTCCATGCGGCGCACGCGCTTCACCCGTCGGCTGAGCCCCTCCTGCGCGTAGAGCCCCTCGGAGGCTCCTCCCTCGCGCTCGATCTCCGAGGCGATCCAGAGGCGCGCGTCCTCGCGAGCCTCCGGCTCGGACCGACAGACGCTCTCCATCACCGCCTCGAGCGCTTGCTCCACCTCGAGCCGGTCGACCACCCAATCGCTCGACTCGCGGAACTCCACGGCGCGGTGCAGATCCGCGTAGAGCCCGCGCGCAGCCGGTTGGCTCGGCAGCGGGGAGCAGCCGAGCAGGACGGATGAAACGAGCACCACGCCGCCGAGCCTCGCCTTCTGGAGCATCCGCTCTGGCATGGGGCGGAATGGTCAGGACGTCGAGCCACGGCGAGGACGGAGCACGCCCCGAGGTGGGAGACGCCCCTACTCACACGCCCCCAATCGAGAACGCCTCTCGCGCTCGGGCGCCGACGTGCCTGACAGTTGTGTCGCTCGGGATTCGGTGGATTCGGTGGAGGTGGATGTGCGGACCTCGAGCTTTCTCTTCGTCGTGGCGGTGGTGTGCGGACTCGGGCTCGTGCCCGCCACCGCGAACGCCGCCCCGCTGATCAGCACCTTTGGCGACCCCGCGGGCTTCGGCGGGTCGTCCCTGCCCGCCAACGACGACGGCTCGTCACCCGTCATCGATCTGACCGCCGCCTTCCCCGGCGGGCTCAACTTCTTCGGCGGCCCGTACACGTCAACACGAACGGCAACATCACGTTCGCGGGGGCGCTGCCCACGTACACCCCCAACCCCTTCCCAGTCGCGTCGCGACCGATGATCGCGCCCTATTGGGGCGACGTCGACATCCGCCCCGCGCGCAGCGCGACGAGCAACCAGGTCTACTGGCACCTCCAACCCGGCCTGATGGTCGTGACCTGGCACAACGTCGGCTACTACAACCAGCGCACGAACCTGCGGATGGACTTCCAGATGCTGCTCCGCAACGCGCTCGGCTGCGGGATGGGCGATTTCGACGTGGAGTTCCGCTACAACCGCTGCGAGTGGACCACCGGTGACGCCAGCGGCGGCTCGGGTGGCTTCGGCGGGACCCCGGCCCAGGCCGGCTTCGACGCCGGCAACGGCACCGACTTCGTCGAGATCCCGGGCTCGCGGACGATGGCGATCCTGAACCTCTGCACGACGTCGAACGTCGGCGAGCCCGGCATCTGGCGCTTCTCCGTGCGCGGCGGCGCTATCGACTGCCCCGACGCCGGCGCGCCCTGCGACACGGGGATGCAAGGCGCCTGCGCCATCGGCGTCACGCAATGCGTGGGGCGCGACATCGTCTGCGCGCCGGTCGGTCGCCCGTCCGCCGAGCGCTGCGACGGAATCGACAACGACTGCGACGGGAGCATCGACGACGGCGACCTCTGCGGTGGCCTCGACGTCTGCGTGCGCGGCACCTGCGTCCCGCCGTGCTTCGAGGGCGGCTGCCTCGCGGGCGAGACCTGCACGACCGAGGGCATCTGCGTCGAGACCGCGTGCGCCGACGTGACCTGCCCCGCGGGGGAGCGCTGCCGGGGTGGCGTGTGTGTCGGCGCGTGCGAGGGCATCGTCTGCCCCTACGACCGCCAATGCGTCGCGGGCCGCTGCATCGACCTCTGCGACGTGCTCACGTGCGGCGAGGGCGAGATCTGCGTCGAGGGTGAGTGCCGGCCGCAATGCCCGTGCACGCCGTGCGCCGACGGCGAGGTCTGCCTCGCGGACGGGAGCTGCGAGTCGCTCGGCTGCGACATCGTGATCTGCGACCCAGGCTTCTATTGCTCGGGCGGGAGCTGCCTCGACGCCTGCGCGGGCGCCGTCTGCCCGGCAGGCCAGGCGTGCGTCGCGGGTGATTGCGTGGACGCGGTGGATCCGGGGCCGGATCCGACAGCGGACGCAGGCGGCCCCGGTCCGGTCCCCGGGACCGACGCGGGCGGCGGCGAGGTGGGCATCGACGGCGGCGCCGGCGGTGACGTCGACGGCGGGCGGACCCCAGGGACCGCAGGCGAGCCTGGCTGCGGTTGCGCGGTGATCGGCGAGCGAGAGGCCTCGGGCGCGCTCTGGCTCGCTGGGATGGTCCTCGCGACGCTCCTGCGCCGGCGGCGGCGCTGAAGACGAAGACGAAGACGAGAAGAAGCGGACGACGGAGACGATGATGACGACGACACGCTGGCTCTGCGTCGCCGTGATGGTGGCGGTCCTCGGCGGCTGCGGCGACGACGACGATGACGGCGGCGCTCGGCCCGACTCGGGCTCGAGCGGCGTCGACGCGAGCACGCTCCCCGACGGCGCGACGCCGCCGCCGACCGACGGCGGCGGCGGCACCACCGACGCCTGCGTGCCGATGATCGAGATCTGCGGCGACCGCATCGACCAGAACTGCAACGGCCGCGACCAGGCGTGCGGCGACAACGACGGCGACGGGATCGAAGCCTGTCGGGCGGGCGACGACCTGACGCGCTGCGACTGCGACGACTCCCGGGCCGACGTCTATCCGCCCTTCAACGGGCTCCCAGGCGCGCCCGAGCTCTGCGACGGGGTCGACAACGACTGCAACGGCCGCATCGACGAATCCGCCGAGTGCTGCGACGGCTGCGCGAGCCTCGACAACCGCCGGCGGGCCGACTGGTGCAACCTCGACGGCGTCTGCGACTGCTCGACCGCGCCAGGCGTCGGCCCCTGCCCCGCCGGACAGACCTGCTGCGCCGTCGGCTGTGTCGACACGCAGACCAGCTTCGACCATTGCGGCGCGTGCAACACGCGTTGCACCACCGGCGCAGATCGATGCGTCGGTGGCGACTGCCGCTGCGGCGCGAACGCGGCCTGCGACTTCGTCTACACCTGCTCGTCGGGGAGCTGCAACTGACGCCCTAGCGGATCTCTGAGTGGATCCCCGGCCAGCGGGCGGCCTCGCGGCGGCGCTCGAAGCGCAGGCCGCGGCCGTGCGGGCGTACGCGGCGGTAGCCGCAGAGGTGCATGAGCCCGATCACGCCGGGTGGTGGGCGCCGGAGGGTCGTCCGGAAGGCGCCGGCTGGCTCGCGCACCACGCCCGGCAGCGCCGCGACCCACCGCTCCGCGCGCAGCCGCCGCGCGACCGTCGACACGTGGAGCCAGAGCGGGGCGACGCTCCGGGCGAGGAAGAAGCCGTCTTCGCCCTGTGGCTGGTAGCGCGGCATGAGCAGGAGCGCGTCCTCGGGGGCCACGATCGGCCCGAGCCGATCGCGCGCGAGCAGCGCCCCGCGGCGCACGGGGACGAAGCTCCGGAACCCTGGCTGCATCTCGAAGTCGTCGCCGGGCCGCACGACGTGGCGGTGACGGATCTCGAGCACGCGAGGCAACGCGTCGGTGGAGAGGCGCGCCGTCGCGTGCGCGAGCGTCGCCGCGTCGAAGGACGCGACGCCGAGCCGATGGAGCACGAGCTGGAGCGCCGCCTCGTGCGCCGAGACCGAGGCGGGGTCGTCGTGACGTCCGCCCTCGACCGCGACGCCGAGGTGGCCGCGCTCGACGAGCCAGCCGAGCATCGTCCCCTCGATGATCTCCTCGAGGCCGAGCACCAGCGGCAGCCTCACGGCGAGCGCGAGCTCGCGGTTGGCGAGCGTGTCGGCGGCGCAGACGAACGCGGGAGAGTCCCCCGACGTCGTGTGTAGATCGAGGAAGACGAGCGGCTCCCCCGGTGACACGCGCTCGAGCGAGACGAAGAGCCGCGCCAGCTCCGCCTGCTCGCGGTCTTCGTGCTCGAGCGCCTCGATCGTGTGCGCCGGGGCGTCGAGCCAGGGCGCGATCGCCTCCGCCTCCCACGCGCGGTTCAGGTCGCGACGGAGGAAGCGCCGCCCCGCCGCGCGGGCCCGCTGGTTCCCCTCGACGACGAGCACGCGACCGCGCAGCGCGCCGAGGCCGCTCACGACGCGCTCGGCCGCGACGAGCCCGGCCGGCTCGTTGCCGTGGATGGCCCCCGTCACGACCAACGTCGGCCCCGCCTCGCCCCGTCGATCGATCCAGACCCGCGAGCGCATCAACGGCCCAGCACCTGCGCGGTCAGCTCGAGCAGATCCCGCTCGGTGACGATCCCGACGAGGCGCTCCCCATCGACCACCGCGAGGGCGCTCACGCCCCGCTCGAGCAGCCGCGCGAGCGCGAGCTCGGCGGGCTCGTCGGGCCCGACGGTCGGCGGCGCCGGCTGCATCACCTCGCGGACCGTCCGCGGTCGATCGTGGCGACCGAGGAGCTCGAAGAGGTCGCGGTGCGTGATCATCCCGCACAACCTCCCCTCGCCGTCCTCGACCGGCACGTGCCGGACGTGGCGCCACCCCATCACGCTCGCCGCGAGGTCGACCGCGTCCTCCACCCGCAGCGTGAAGAGATCGCTCGACATGATGTCGCGGACGCGCGGCGCCGCGCGCGGCGCGATCGTGACCTCGACGTCGGCGCAGTCCGGCCACTCGTGGATCGGACGGTCGTTCGCCTGCGCGGTCGCGAGGGCCGCGACGAGCCGCTCGCTCCGCGCGGGCGCCCGCGCGCCCCCGAACGCGCGATGCCCCTCGAGCAGCCAGCTCGCGAGCGTGCGTCGCTTGCCCACCCGCGCGTCGATCACGTCGAGGTAGGCGTCGGCCTCCGCCGCGTCGACGCCCGCGTGCCGCAGCCCCTCGCGCGCCAGGGGCACGAGGTGCTCGCGGAGCATCTCCTGCGCGCCCCCGCGCCGACCGTCGGGCAGCGCGAGCTCCGAGCCGAGCCCCGTGCGCGCGACGGCGAGGAAACCCTCCCGGACCGCCTCGAAGGGCATCCGCGCGGCGGGGTCGCCCCACGTCTCGTGCGCCCCGATCATCAGCCCGTAGAAGAGCGCGGCGTTCGCGACCTCGTCCATCAAGCTCGGCCCCGCGGGCAAGACGCGGTTCTCGATGCGGAGGTGGGCCCGCGTGCGGCCCGCCTCGTCGACGTGCACCCCGTAGCACCCACGGTTCCACCGCCACACCGTGCCCGCGTGGAGCCGGAGCGCGCGCAGCATCGGCACCTCGCCCGCGTCGAGCCGCGCCTCCGCGTCGTCGGGCGCGTCGTTGGTGACGAGCACGCGATGCCGCGAGACGTCCTCGCGGAAGCGCTCGAGGACGGAGTCGCGCACCCAAGACTCCCCGAAGCTGACACGCGCCGGCGCCCCGCGCGCCCGATGCGCCTCGGACCTCCCGTCGACCGATTGGCGGAAGAGCGCGATGCGGGTCTCGCGCCAGAGGCGCCGGTCGAAGAGCAAGGGCGAGCCGGCCGCCGCCGCGAGCAGCGGCGCCGACGCCCACTGCGCGACGTTGTAGAGGGCCGCGAAGCGCTCGGGATCGACCTGCAGGTGGAGCTGAAAGCTCGTGTTGCACGCCTCGAGCATCACGCTCGAGCAGCTCAGCGCGAGCTCGTCGACGCCCTCGATGTGCACCGGCGCGTCGCTCCCGCCGCGCGCGCGTCGCGTCGCGTCGTCGAGCAGCGTGTAGCGTGTGCCCGGCGAGAAATTCGTGGGCTCGAGGTCGGCGCGCTCCAGCGTCGGCAAGATGCCGACGAGCACCACGCGGGCGCCGACGCTCGCCGCGTGCGCCCGCGCGACGTCGACCACCTCGCGGAGCTCCGCGTGCAGCGCGCCCAGGCTGCCGCCCGCGAGCGGCCGCGGGCTGAGGTTCGCCTCGAGGTTGAAGCGCGCGATCTCGGGCGTGAGCCGGGGGTCGGCACAGCGCGAGAGGATCTGCGGCCCCACCGGCGCGGCGCGCCCGCGGTCGTCGACGAGGAAGAGCTCCTGCTCGGCGCCGATCCGGGTGACGCCGCGCTCGACGACGTCGGTCGAGAGCAGCCGCTCGAGCGCGCGGAGATCGCCGAGCAGGGTCGCCGTGAAGCGGGCCACCCGCTCCTCGTCGAGCGCATCGAAGACGTTCGGGTCCCCCATCTCCGTGCGACTGTACTACCAACCACTTACGCGGACACGGACACGGACACGGACACGGACACGGACACGGGCACGGACACGGGCACGGACGCGGGCGCGGGCGCGGACGTGGACGTGGGCGCGGACGTGGGCACGGACACGGACGCGGACACGGACGCGGACACGGACACGGACGCGGACACGCACACGGACGCGGACACGCACACGGACGCGGACGCGGACAGGGGCCGGGGGCGTGCCCGCCCCGACTTTTCTCGTAGGCTCCGGCCCGCATGTTCTACCGCCACGTCGCGCGCCCGCTGCTCTACCGACTGGACGCCGAGCGCGCCCACCACCTCGCCTTCGGCGCGCTCCGGGCGGCGACCGAGGCGCCCGGCGTCATCGAGGCCCTCCGCGCGCGCTTCGCCCCGCGCGATCCTGTGCTCGTCACCGAGACCCTCGGCCTGCGCTTCCCCGGCCCCGTCGGTTTGGCCGCGGGCTTCGACAAGGACGCCGTCGGCTTCGACGCGCTCGGCGCGGTCGGCTTCGGCTTCGTCGAGGTCGGCACGCTCACCGGAGAGCCGCAGCCGGGCAACCCGAAGCCGCGCCTCTTCCGGCTCCCCGCCGACCGCGCGCTCCTCAACCGGATGGGCTTCAACAACGGAGGCTCGGAGGCCGCCGCGCCGCGCCTCGCCGCGCGGCGCCGCCCCGGCCCCATCCTCGGGGTGAACATCGGCAAGACCAAGCTCGTCCCCGAAGAGCGCGCGATCGAGGACTACGTCCTGAGCACGCGGCGCCTCGGCCCCCACGCCGACTATTTCGTCGTGAACGTCTCTTCCCCGAACACACCGGGGCTGCGGGATCTGCAAGCCGTCGACAAGCTCCGGCCGCTGCTGCGCGCCGTCCGCGCCACGCTCGACGAGGTCGGCCCCCCGCGTCGGGGCGTCGACGAGAAGGGTCGCGCGAGCGCCGCCAAGGGCCGCGTACCCCTCCTCGTGAAGATCGCGCCCGATCTGGCCGACGCCGACGTCGACGCCGTCGCGGACCTCGCCCTCGAGCTCGGGCTCGATGGGCTCATCGCCACCAACACGACGATCCGGCGCGACGGCCTCGTCACGCCCTCCACCACCGTCGAGGCGCTCGGCGCGGGCGGGATCAGCGGCGCGCCGGTCGCCGCGCGCAGCCTCGCCGTGCTGCGGCGCCTCCACGCGCGCGTTCAGGGCCGCTGCGTGTTGATCTCGGTCGGCGGGATCGAGACACCCGCGCAGGCCTGGGAGCGCATCCGTGCGGGCGCGACCCTCGTGCAGATCTACACGGGCTTCGTCTACGAGGGCCCCACGCTCCCCGCGCGCCTGCACGAGGGCCTCGCCGAGCTCGCGCGTCGTGAGGGCTTCGCGCGTGTCCAAGACGCCGTCGGCACGGAGACCTGACGCCGTCGGCACGGAGACCTGACGCCGTCGCGCCTTTCGGAACGCGTCCCCGCGCATCACCGTCGTAAAAGCGCGCTCGGCGGTCTTCGAGATCGTCGTCGCTCGCCACGAGCGCACTCACCAAGCCCCCGACACCCTCCCCACGGACGTCGAGCTCAGCGCGAGAGGTCGAGGCGCACGGGCGTCGCGATCCACGTGCCGGGGTCGACGCCGAGCTCGCCCTCGTTCGCCGCGCCCCAGCACCGCACCGCGCCCTCTTCGACCAGCGCGCACGTATGGGCCATGCCGACCGCGAGCGCGCTGGCGACCCCGAGCCCCTCTACCCGCACGGGCGCGGCCGAGACGAAGTCACGAGGTCGCGCGAGCTGCCCCGAGGCGTTCGAGCCCCAACACCAGACCTCGCCCGACTCCGATCGCCCGCACGAGTGCAGGAGCCCGGCGGCCACCTCGACGAGCGGCGGGGTCGCGAGGTCCACCCAGCGCTGCTCCTGTCGGCAGGTGACGACCAGGTTCTCGCGTCGAACACACGGCCGGTGCGTCGTCACGAGCTCGATGGCGTCCTCCGGCGCGTCGAAGGTCTCCTTCACGGTGAACACGCCGGTCAGCGACGAGTACGCGACGCGGGTGATCTGCCCAGGCCCGCCGACGAAGAGATCACTCCCAGCGCTCGCCAGCCAGCGCGCGCCCGTGATCTCCGGCGCCCGATCCCACTCGGCGCGCCGACGGCACTCGAGCGCGCCCTCGCTGGTCAATCGACACGGCTGAGAGCCCTCGAGCACGCGCCCCTCGATCGTCTCGCTCGGGCAGCGGAGGCTCTCGCCGAAGCGCGCGCAGACGCGCCCTCCGAACGAGACCGGGACGGCCTCGCTCGGGGCGTCGATCGGTGCCGGTCGCCAGGGCTCGGCGCGCCTGTCCGTGCTCGACGCGGGGCCCCAGCATCGCCAGCCGCTGCTCGTGCGCGCGCACGTGCGCTGGCGGAGCGCCACGATCGCCTGCGCGCGGAGGCCCGCGACCTCGACGGGCGCGACGGCCTCGCGCTGGCGCGACGCGCCGAGCGCGCCGTCCGCCGCCGAGCCCCAACAGAACAGCGCGCCCTCCGCGTCGAGCGCGCACGCGTGGCTCGCGCCGACGACGACGCGGCGGGGCTCGGCGACGGCGGGGAAGCCGGGCTCGGCTGGCGTGTAGGGGCGCGCGTCGGATGCCACGCCCGCGCGCCCGAGCCGGCCGTAGCGTGGGTCGCCCACGCACTCGACGCGTCCGGCGCGCAGCCCGCAGCCGAAGGGCTCGGTCGACGAGAAGGCGAAGGCGTCGAAGCCATCGAAGCGACGCACCCGAGCAGAGCCGCGGTCCGGGAGGTCGACGCCGAAGGCCCAGTCGCCCCCCCAGCACCGCGCCTCACCCGCCTCGTCCCACGCGCAGGCCAGATCAGCGCCGACCGCGACCCGCGCGGCGCCGCTCACGCCGCGCACGTTCGACGGTCGAACCCGCTCCGCCGGATCGCCCCACTCCTCCCAGCAGCGGATCCCGCCGCCCTCGAGGCGCGCGCAGGCGGCCCCCTCCGACATGGCGAGGTCGACCGCGCCAGCGATCGTGAGGCGCCTCAGCGGACGCGTGGACTCCGCGAGGAAGTCCCAACAGATCACGCGATCCTCGCCCCCGAGCGCGCAGACGACCGTGCTCGACGCCGCGAGCGCGCGCACGCCGCCCTCGACCGCGAAGCGCAAGCCGTCCCGCCTGCGCGCGTCGAGGAAGGCGGTCTCGCGACGGTCGACGCACTCGGGGTCTCCTTGGCATCGCGCTTCCCATCGCGCGCTCGCGGCCTCGTGGCCGACCGTCTCGGCGGCCTCGCCGAAGCAGCGCACGTCAGGGCCCTCGCGCGCCGCCAAGCAGACCGCGCCCGGCAACGCGGCGAGGAGGTCGGCCTCCACGCTCGGCAGCTCGCTCGGCGGGGTGCCGGCGCACTGGAGGCGACGCGCGACCAAGGCGCAGGTGAAGGTGTCGCCCGCGGCGAGCGCGCCAGCGGTCTGCCCCTCGACCCCGTCCGCCCGCGGGTTGTCGTCCGGGGCCACGTCCGAGGCTTCCGTCGATGCGGTCGGTGGCGCCTCCGTCGACGGTCCTTCCGGCGATGCCGTCGCCGACACCTCCGGCGTGGACGCCGCCGACTCGCTCGCGCTGGTCGGCGTCGTGGCGGGCGCCGCGTCGTCTCCACACGCGCTCGCGAAGAGCGCCGCGATCATCCACCCCCATCGCTTCATGCCGCGGAACATGGCCGCGCACGTTGCCCACGCGCAACCCTTCGGAGCCAACCCGAGGTTCGTCCGGGTATCCGCGGCCAAGGGCGCGGTTCTCGCTCGCCGACCTCCTCGAACGGGCTTCGGCCTGTCCAACGCCTGCGCGGCAAACCACCTCCCCCCCGATCCTCCACGGCGACACGGAACGAACTTCAGTCTGGTGGCACGAGCGCCGAACCGGATTCGCTTGAGCGCGCGACCGCGAACGCCGATCCTCGCCCTCATGCAGTCCCCTCGCCCCCACGTGCTCCCGCGCGACGCCGCGCACGCGAGCTGGCGCATCCCCGCGCCGCTCCGGACCACCGCGCGCGCCTTCGCCGAGGCGCTCTTCGCGACTGAGGCCGGCCCTCCGCCGGCGGCGCGCGTCGCGTGGCTCCTCGACGACGTCGAGGACTTCCTTGGGCGAGCGGGCGGCCGATCGCAGGCCATCTTCAGCGCGAGCATGCTGGCGCTGACCACGCTCGCGCCCCTCACCATCGGCGCCGCCCCGCCGCTGGCGCGCCTCGGGTGGCGCGACCGCGTCCGCGCCGTCGAGCGCTTCGAGCAGACCCCGCTCGGGCTCGCCGTCCTCGGCGCGAAGGCGATGCTCTGCTTCGTCTGGTACGAGCACCCCGACTCGGCGGGTGAGATCGGCTACGACGGCGGCTGCCTCGACGCGGGAGGTGCGCGATGACGTACGAGAGCGCGCGCGACCACGTGGGCGATCTCCGCCTCGACTGCGACGTCGTCGTCGTCGGCTCCGGCGCCGCGGGCGCGACCGTCGCGACCGAGCTCGCGCTCAGCGGCGCGCGAGTGCTGGTCCTCGAGGAGGGCCCGCGGGTCGACGCGGCCGAGCACGGCGCGATGCGCCCGAGCGAGTCGCTCCGGCACGTGTGGCGGGACGGCGGCTTCAGCGTGGCGATGGGCGTCGGCGACTCGCCTACCATCAACGTGACCATGGGCCGCGTCGTCGGGGGCTCGTCGATGATCACGGGAGGGGTCTGTTTCCGCACCCCCGATCGCGTGCTCGACCATTGGGCCGGCGCGCTCGGCCTGAAGGAGTACACGCCCGCGCGGATGGCGCCCTACTTTGACGAGGTCGAGAAGCGCCTGCGCGTCGAGACCGTCACCCCCGACCGCTGGTCGCGCTCGACGCACCTCTTTGATTTCGGCCTCACGCGAGGCACCGACGCGCGCTTCGAGCGGCCCTCGAGCGGCCCTCGCCTCGGCGCGCGCCTCGAGCCCCTCCGCCGCAACACCTCGGGCTGCCACGGCTGCGGCCAATGCAACTTCGGCTGCCCCGAGCAGGCGAAGATGAGCGTCGACCTCTCGTACCTGCCGCGCGCGGTCGGCAAGGGCGCCGTCGTCTACAGCCACTGCCGCGTGACGAAGGTGCGCATGAAGGGGAGGCGAGCCGTCGGGGTCGAGGGACGCCTCTTGAACGGCAAGAACGGCACGCCGAAGGGGCGGCTGCGGGTCGACGCGCGACGCGTGGTGCTCGCCGGCAGCGCGTGGAGCACCCCCACCCTGCTGGGCGCGAGCGGCGTGAAGAGTCCCCTGCTCGGCAAGAAGATGACGCTGCACCCAGGCTTCCGGATGCTCGCGCGCTTCCGGGAGGACGTGGAGGGTTGGAAGGGCGCGATGCAGAGCGCGTTCAGCGAGGCGTTCGAGGCGCGTGGGCTCACGCTGGTCAGCCTCTTCGTCCCCGTGAGCGTCATCGCCGCGACGATGCCAGGCATCGGCCCCGCCCACGTCGCGAACGCCCGGCAGATGCGCCACATCGCGATGTTCGGCGGGATGATCCACGACGACGGTGGCGGCACGGTGCACCGCGCGCCCGGTGGCGATCCCTTCGTCACCTACCGCATGAGCCCCCGCGATCGCGCCCGCATCCCGGAGGTGATCCGGGTGCTCGGAGGCGCGTTCCTCGACGCGGGCGCCGAGGAGGTCTTCCCGCCGGTCCTCGGCCTCGAGCACGGGCTGAGCCCGGACGCCTTCCGCCGCTACGACTTCGAGCGCCTCCCCGCGCGGCGCTTCGAGTGCTCGTCGCAGCACCCGCTCGGGAGCGCGCGCATCGGCGTCGATCCGAAGGCGAGCGTCTGCGACCCCGACGGGCGCGTTTGGGGGGCCGAGGAGCTCTACGTCGTGGACGGAAGCGTCCTGCCCACGAGCCTCGGCGTGAACCCGCAGGAGTCGATCATGGCCGTCGCGACGCGGCTCGCGTGGACGATGCGCGACCGCCCCTACGCGGCCTGACGCCAGTGCCCCCAACCCGAAGTTCGTTCCGGGTTGCCGTGGATGATCGGCGTGGAGGTCGTTTGCCGCGCAGGCGTTGGACAGGCCGAAGCGTATTCGAGGAGGTCGGCGAGCGAGAGCCGCGCCCTTGGCCGCCGATACTCCGGAACGAACTTCGGGTGGGTACTACGAGATCCGCCACGCTGAACCGCTCGAGACTCATGTGAGGAGGCACCGGCCCTTCGAGCCCGGCGATTTCGCTAGAGAAAGAACGCTCGAACGCTCCTCGTACCCCCGCTATGCTCCCGCAGGTCATGGCAGAGACCTGCCCGCAATGCGGCGCCTCGATCCTCGTGGGAGCCCGATTCTGCGGCGGCTGCGGTTACGACCTCGTGACCCGGCCGGCGCCGTCGGCATCGGCTGCGCCTGCGGCATCGGCTGCGCCTGCGGCGCCCGCCGACCCCAAGCGCACGATGCTCGGAATGCCCGCGGTCGCGGTCGGCCCCGGCCCATCACCGACAGGCCCGTCACCGACCGGCCCGTCGCCGACCGGCCCGTCGCCGACAGGCCCGTCACCGACCGGCCCGTCGCCGGCCGCTCCGACCCCCGCGCCCCCCGCCGGCTCGGCCGGGTTCGTGCCCGTGGGCTCCGCCCCGAGCGCGCAACCCACCCCCGCTCAGC